>JADHNH010000042.1 GCA_016779605.1 Nevskia sp.
CCTATTTCTTCTTCGCCGGGGCGGCGGGCGCAGGCGCCGCGGGCGGCGGGGTTTTCTGCACGCTGATCAGCTCCACCTCGAACACCAGCGTCGAGCCGGCCGGGATCTTCGGCGTCGGGCTGTTGTCGCCGTAGCCCAGCGCGGACGGCACGTAGAACTTGTACTTGCCGCCCGGCGCCATCAGCTGCACGCCCTCGCTCCAGCCCTTGATCACCTGGTCCACGCGGAAGGTGGCGGGCTGCTTGCGGTCGTAGGAGCTGTCGAACACGGTGCCGTCCAGCAGCGTGCCTTTGTAGTTCACCGTGACCGAGTCGGTGGGGCCCGGATGGTCGCCGCTGCCCTCGGTCTCCACCTCGTACTGCAGGCCGGAGGCGGTGGTCTTCACGTTGGGCTTCTTGCCGTTGTCGGCCAGGAACTTGTCGCCTTCGTCCTTGTTCTTCTTGGCCAGGGCGGCCTGGTCGGCGGCGGCCTTCTGCTGGATCTTGGTGCGCTCGGCCATCATCAGGTCCTGGCGGCCCTTCTCGTCGATGCGGGCCGGCAGGCCGGTGGCGGCCTCTTCGATGCCCTGCTTGAGCGCCTTGATGTCGAAGTCGTCCTTCGGCACCTGGTTGGACAGGTTCTTGCCGACGTTGCTGCCGATGGTGTAGCTGAGCTTGGCGGCATCCATCTTGCCGGCGGCGCCTTCCTCGATGCCCTGCTCCAGCGCCTTGAGGTCGAGGTTTTCCTTGGGCGTCTGCGCGGCGATGTTGTGGCCGACGTTGTAGCCGACCGCATAGCTGAATTTCTGTCCGTCGGTGACCAGGTCCGCGGCCGGCGGCGAGGCGGGGGCATCGGCCGGCTTGGCGGCATCCGTCGTTCCGGCTTGCTTGTTGCAGGCGGCAGCGGCGAGCGCACAGGCGCAGACGAACGCCAGGCGAGTGGGTTTGAGCATTTTCAAAGTTCCTTGGAATCCTGGAGGTTGGGTCGATGCGGGCAGGTTGCTGGAAGGAAAGCCCCGCCTTCTGCGCCGGATTATAACCAAGAGCCTGTGACAGGGAATGAATGCCCTCTATGCGGCCGCCCGGACGCCGGCGCCATCGTTGAATATTTCGCGCCGCTGATGGAGTATCTCAAGCAACAGAATGCCGGCAGGAGCTGCGGCTGGCAGCCGCCGCGCGATCCGCTGGCCGGCCGCGCCACTTGAACGCAAGCCCGGACCGCGGCCAGGACGGCAACGTTCCGGCTTCGAGCCATAGGTGAGGCGACACCGTGCGATCGGAACTGGGGGGTGAACTTCAGGGGCGCTCCGGCGCCCCCTTTTTCTTGCCGCGTGCCTGGATCGGCGGCACCGCGGCCGCGCCATGATCCGGGTACTGAAGGTCGCCGGCAGCGTGCTGCTGGCGGCGCTGCTGCTGGGCGGCGCGTGGCTCGTCGACGTCGGCTTCCTGCGGCCTTACTCGATCGACCTGTTCTTCAACCGGGTATTCCTGCGCTTTGCCCTGCACGATCCCGAGCTGGTCAGCTCCCTGCATATCCTCGAGCCGCTGGGCATCCATTATTACGACCGCCGCCTCACCGACGCCTCGCCGGCCCACGAGCGCAGGGAGGCGGACTTCGCGCGCCACGAGCTGGACATCCTGGAATCCTACGACCGCACGCGCCTGACGCCCGACCGGCAGCTGTCGTTCGACATCCTGCACTACTTCCTGGCCGACGCCGTCGACGGCAGCCGCTTCCTCTACTACGACTACCCGGTCTCAACCTTCTTCGGCGTGCAGGACGAGCTGCCCAGCCTGATGATCGGCCGCCAGCCGGTCGAGAGCGCCGGCGACGCGCGCGACTACATCGCCCGCCTGCGCCTGTTCGGCTGGAAGTTCGACGGCGTGCTGCGGGGCCTGCGGCTGCGCGAAGGCAAGGGCATCTATCCGCAGAAGTTCCTGGTGGACAAGACGCTGGCCGGCATGCGCGCCTTCGCCGGCCAGCCGCCGGAGCGCAATCCGCTCTACACCAGCTTCGCCGACAAGCTGGCGCGCATCAACGACCTGCCCGCGGCGCAGCGCGACGCGCTGCTGGCCCAAGCGCGCGCCAGCCTGCGCGAGGTGGTCTACCCCGCCTATGGGCGCCTGATCGACCACATGCAGGGGCTGCAGGCGAAAGTCACCCGCGACGACGGCGTCTGGAGCTGGCCCGGCGGCGACGCGTTCTATGCCTGGAAGGTGCGCCACGAGACCACCACGGACCTGACGCCGGCGCGCATCCACCTGATCGGCCTGGCCGAGGTGGACCGCATCGAGGACGAGATGGACGCGATCCTGCGCGCGCAGGGCTATGCCAGGGGCAGCGTCGGCGAGCGCATGGCCGCGCTGGGCAAGGAGGAGCGCTTCCTCTACGCGGACAGCGACGAAGGGCGCCGCCAGTGCCTGGCCGACTTCCAGAAGATCCTCGACGAGGCCAACGCGTCGCTGGGGCCGTACTTCGACGAGCATCCGAAACTGCCGCTGAAGGTGCAGGCGGTGCCGGCCTTCAAGGAAAAAACCGCGGCCGCGGCGTATTACGAGCCCGGCGCGCTGGACGGCAGCCGGCCCGGCACGTTCTTCGTCAACCTGCGGGCGCTGCGCGAGCTGCCGAAGTTCTCGATGCGCACCGTGGCCTATCACGAGGGCATTCCCGGCCACCATTTCCAGATCTCGCTGGCGCAGGAGCTCAGGGGCGAGCCGGTGTTCCGCCAGGTGATCCCGTTCACCGCCTACCACGAGGGCTGGGCGCTGTACGCCGAGCGCCTGGCCTTCGAGATCGGCCTGGAGAAAGACCCCTACGACAATCTCGGCCGGCTGCGCGACGAGTTGTTCCGCGCGGTGCGGCTGGTGGTGGATACCGGCCTACATTACCAGCACTGGAGCCGCGAGCAGGCCATCGACTACATGCGCAGCCACACCGGCATGGGCGACACCGAGGTGGTGGCTGAAATCGAACGCTACCTGGCGGACCCCGGGCAGGCGCTGGCGTACAAGATCGGCATGCTGAAGATCCTGGAGCTGCGGCAGCGCGCGCAGCAGCGCCTCGGCGCGCGCTTCGACATCCGCAGGTTCCACGACGTGGTCCTGGGCGCCGGGGCGATGCCCCTGCCGGTGCTGGAGGCACGGGTCGACGCCTGGATTGCTCAACAGGCGGCCGCGCCGCCGGCACCGCCCTAGCGTCTCGGACGGCCCCCGCCGCCGCTGCGGCGGCGCCCACCGCCACCGCCGCCGCCACCGGCACCGCGGCGGCCATGCTGCGGCCGCGGGCCGCGCTCGCGGCGGCGCCCGCCGGCGGGCTCGACGAAGTCCGCCGCCTTCAGCGCCATCGCCTCCGGCCATTGCGGAATGCGCATGCCGATCAGCGCCTCGATATCCGGCAGCGAGTAGACGTAGGTCTCGCAGCACAGCGAAATGGCGTCGCCCTCGCGGCCGGCGCGCGCGGTGCGGCCGATGCGGTGGACGTAGTCCTCGGCATCCTGCGGCAGGTCGTAGTTGATGACGTGGGTGACGTCCGGGATGTGCAGCCCGCGGGCGGCGACGTCGGTGGCCACCAGCACCGGCAGCTCGCCCAGCTTGAACTCCGCCAGCAGGCGTTCGCGCTTGTTCTGCGGCACGTCGCCCGACAGCACGCCGGCCACGTAGCCGTTGGCCTTGAGCGCGGCTTCCACTTCCTCGGCGCCGCGCTTGGTGTTCACGAACACCAGCGTGCGCAGCATGGTGAAACGGGTGGCGTAGTGGCGCAGCAGGCCCACCAGCAGCGGCAGCTTGTCTTCGTTGGCCACGTGCACGAGCAGCTGGCGCACGCGCTCGGCCGTCACCTGCTCAGGCTCGATCTCGATGCGCGTCGGATTGTTCATGTGCTCGTAGGCCAGCTCCAGCACACGGTGCGACAGGGTCGCCGAGAACAGGTAGTTCTGGCGTGCGCCGGGCTTGGGCATGCGGCGCATCAGGTAACGGATATCCGCGATGAATCCGAGGTCAAACATCCGGTCGGCCTCGTCCAGCACCAGCACCTCGACGCCGTTGAGCCGGTATACCCCTTGCTTGAAATAGTCGATCAGGCGGCCGGGCGTACCGATCAGGATGTCCACGCCGGCGGCCAGCGCCTGGCGCTGGGACTCGTAGCCGGTGCCGCCGTAGACCACCGCGATGCGCAGGCCGGTGTGCGCACCCAGTTGCAGCGCGTCGTTGTAGATCTGCACCGCAAGCTCGCGCGTCGGCGCCAGCATGTAGGCGCGCGGCTGGCCTTCGTCGCCCTGGCGCGGCTGCGTCAGCAGGTGGTGCATGGTGGCCAGCAGGAATGCGGCGGTCTTGCCGGTGCCGGTCTGCGCCTGTCCGGCCAGATCCTGGCCTTGCAGGGCCAGCGGCAGGGTCGAGGCCTGGATCGGCGTGCAGTGCGAGAAACCCAGGTCCGCCAGGCCGCTCTTGAGGGTGGGATGCAGCGGCAGGCTTTCGAAAGTGATTTCGGTCAGGTGCTGCGGCTGTGACGTTTGAGGAGGTTCCGTGCCGGAGGAGGCTTGCATTTGCTTTTAAGTTAGATTGAAATAGACGCATCCAAAACGGCTGCGGCGCATCCCGATCTCGTACGGAGGTCGCGCACTCACACAGCCGAGTCGTCGAAATTCTTCCGTATCTTAAATCAGATCATTTCGGAACGCGCATTGAAATGCCGCGCGTTTGCCCCACTCTCGATGGTACGGCGCACGCGCGCCTCACGGCCAGCGAAGGCATTCCAGGATTCGAGGGCTAGGACTCAAGGGCCAGGGTGCAAAGGCCAGGACTCAAAAGGACTCACCGGAGATTGCAATGAGTGAACATGTTTCGGCTGTCACCGACGCCTCGTTCGAGCAGGACGTGCTGAAGTCGTCCGTGCCCGTGCTGGTTGATTTCTGGGCGGAATGGTGCGGCCCGTGCCGCATGGTGGCGCCGGTGCTGGAGCAGATCGCGGCCGAATCGGCGGGCAAACTGAAGGTAGTCAAGCTCAACGTCGATGAAAATCCGCAAACTCCGCCGAAATTCTCGATTCGCGGCATTCCGACCATGATCCTGTTCAAGAACGGCCAGGTGGCCGCCACGCAGGTCGGCGCCGCACCCAAAGCCCAGCTCGCTGCGTTCGTGCAGCCGCATCTGGCGACCACATAAATCCACGTTACTGACCCCGGCTTCTCGCCGCGCCCGGAAATTCATGATCAAACACCGCCGCCGCCCGCAATATTCCAACGGCCATAACAACGGCAACAACGGAAATAGCGGCAACAGCAACGGCAATTTCATCGGCAACGGCCGCCCGCCGGCCGACGTCGCCGACGACCTCGAGAGCGCAGAAGGCGTGGAAGCCGCGCTGGGCGAAGCGGTCGCGCTGCCGCAGCCGCGGCGGCGCGAGCTGCCGCCCGGCGCCGAGGAAGCCGCGCCCGACGAGGAGGAGGGCGCCAGCGCCGGCGCCGTGCCGCCCGGCGGCCAGCCGCAGCGCGTGCAGGAGCCGCCGCGCGTCCTGCATATCGCCGAGCTCAAGCGCAAGACCGCCGCCGAGCTGCTGGAAACGGCCGAGGCGATGGGCATCGAGAACATCGCCCGCGCGCGCAAGCAGGACGTCGTGTTCCAGCTGCTGCGCCATGCCGCGCGCCGCGGCGACCACGTTTTCGCCGAGGGCGTGCTGGAAATCATGTCCGACGGCTACGGCTTCCTGCGCGGGCCGGACAGCTCCTACCTGGCCGGCCCGGACGACGTCTACATCTCGCCCAGCCAGATCCGCCGTTTTGCCCTGCGCACCGGCGACACCGTCGCCGGCCGCATCCGGCCGCCGAAGGACAACGAGCGCTATTTCGCGCTGCTCAAGGTCGACACGATCAACTACGAGCCACCGGAAGTCAGCAAGAAGAAGGTCAACTTCGAGAACCTGACGCCGCTGTTCGCCGACGAGCGCTTCATCATGGAGCGCGGCAACGGCACCACCGAGGACATCACCGCGCGCGTCATCGACATCGTCGCGCCGTTCGGCAAGGGCCAGCGCGGCCTGATCGTGTCGCCGCCCAAGGCCGGCAAGACCATGCTGATGCAGAACATCGCACAGTCCATTGCCGCCAATTACCCTGACGTCTACCTGATCGTCCTGCTGATCGACGAGCGCCCGGAGGAAGTCACCGACATGCAGCGCACCGTGCGCGGCGAGGTGATCAGCTCGACCTTCGACGAGCCGGCCACGCGCCACGTGCAGGTCGCCGAGATGGTGATCGAAAAGGCCAAGCGCCTGGTCGAGCACAAGCGCGACGTGGTGATCCTGCTCGACTCCATCACGCGCCTGGCGCGCGCCTACAACACCGTTGCGCCGTCCTCGGGCAAGGTGCTCACCGGCGGCGTGGACGCCAACGCCCTGCAGAAGCCCAAGCGCTTCTTCGGCGCGGCGCGCAACATCGAGGAAGGCGGCTCGCTGACCATCATCGCCACGGCGCTGATCGACACCGGCTCGAAGATGGACGAGGTGATCTACGAGGAGTTCAAGGGCACCGGCAACATGGAGCTGCACCTGGAACGCCGCATCGCCGAGAAGCGCGTGTTCCCGGCCATCAACATCAACCGCTCCGGCACGCGCAAGGAAGAGCTGATGGTGGAGCCGGCCGAGCTGCAGAAGGTCTGGATCCTGCGCAAGCTGCTGCACCAGATGGACGAGCTGGCGGCGATGGAGCTGCTGTTCGACCGCATGCGCGGCACCAAGACCAACGCCGAGTTCTTCGACTCGATGAAGCGCAACTGATCGCTGCGCGCCGCAAGCAAAAAAGCCGGGGCTCGCCCCGGCTTTTTTGTGCGCCGCTGCGCCGGCACGCCGGTTACTTGTATACCGACATCGCCGCCACGTGCCCGTAGAGGCGGTGCAGCACCTGCAGCCAGCGCGGTTCGGCGCGGCGCGGCTTGGAGCGCCGGGCGGCGGCTTTGGCGGCGGTCTTGGCGGCTGCCGCGGGGGCCGGAGGATGGACGACACCGAGGTTGCTCATGGGCTGGCTCCTATGGTCGGTTTGCATTCGCCTGCGGAATGGCAGGACGAGCCAAACCTTGTTTCTGGCCGGAATTCTGCTCTCTGGCGGCGACTCCCTCAAACGAAAACTTCGCATTTGTGGCATGATCTGTACGCATGCAAACGCGCCGCCGCCTGCCGCCGCTGGACCTGCTCCGGGGTTTCGAGGCCGCCGCGCGGCACCTGAGCTTCACCAAGGCCGCGGCCGAGTTGCACCTGACCCAGTCGGCCATCAGCCGCCAGGTGCAGGCCCTGGAGGAGCACGTCGGCCAGCCGCTGTTCGAGCGCCGGCATCGCGCGCTGGCGCTGACCGAGCCCGGCCAGCAGCTGCAGCAGGCGGTGAGCGCCTGGCTGGCGCAGCTGGCCGACACCTTCGAGCGCATCGCCCCGCAGGAACAGTCGCGCCTGGTGACGGTCACCACCACGGTCAGCTTCGCCTCGCTGTGGCTGCTGCCGCGGCTGGCGGCTTTCCGCCTGGCCAATCCGGGGGTGGACGTGCGCATCTCGGCGGACGGCGCGGTGGTGGACCTGGGCCGGGCGCGCATCGACACCGCGATCCGCTATTGCGCACCCGAGCGGGCCCCGCCGGGCGCGCAGCGCCTGTTCGGCGAAACCGTGCTGCCGCTGTGCAGCCCGTCCCTGCAGGCGGACCTGGCGCGGCCGCTGCGCGTGCCGGCCGACCTGTGCCACCACGTGCTGCTGCATTTCGACGACCAGCCGCCGCGCCAGCTGTTCCTGGACTGGGATCACTGGCTCGAGGCGATGGGCCTGCCCGAGCTGCGGCCCGCCGGGGTGCTGCGCTTTTCGCACTACGACCAGGTGATCCAGGCGGCCATCGAGGGCCAGGGCGTGGCGCTGGGCCGGCTGCCGCTGATGGAGCGCCAGCTCAAGCGCGGCCAGCTGGTGGCGCCGTTCGACCTGCAGCGCCTGCCGGGGCACCCGCCGAGCTCGTCGCGCGCCTACTTCGTGCTGCTCGAGCCCGCCGCCGCGCAGCGGCCCGAGGTGCGCGATTTCGCCGCCTGGCTGCACCGCGAAGCCGCGCCCCGGGCGCCCGATCCGGCCGCGCAATAGAATCGGCGCGCCGCACACCGTCGAGGTAGACCCGCCTGAACACCCGCCGCTTCCGAGACTGCGAGGCCTGCGTCGACGCCATCCTGGCGCGGCTGGGCAAGCGCATCGTGCTGGGCACGCCGCTGGGCATCGGCAAGCCCAACGCGCTGCTCAACGCGCTGTACCGCCGCGCCAGGGCCGATTCCTCCATCCGCCTGGACCTGATCACCGCGCTGTCGCTCAACCCGCCGCTGGGCAGGACCGAGCTGGAAGAGCGCTTCCTGCGCCCGGTGCGCAGCCGCGTGTGGGGCGACTACCCGCGGCTGGAGTACCTGGACGACGCGCTGGCCCGCCGCCTGCCGGCCAACGTGCGCGTCATCGAGTTCTACTTCCAGTCGGGCTCGCAGCTGCACAACCCGGCGGCGCAGCAGGACTACATCAGCAGCAACTACACGCACGTGGCGCGCGACATGATCGGCCGCGGCGTCAACCTGCTGATGCAGGCGGTGGCGATGCGCCCCGAAGCCGGCGGTCGCCGCCTGAGCCTGTCCGCCAACCCCGACGTGACCCTGCAGATCCTGCCGATGCTGCAGTCCGGCGAGCGGCCGTTCCTGGCCTGCGCGCAGATCAACCGCCACCTGCCCTGGATGGGCAACCGCGCCGAGGTGGCGGAGGACCTGTTCGATTTCGTGGTGGACGACCCGGCGCTGGACCACGCGCCGTTCGCGGTGCCGCATGCGCAGGTGAGCGCGGCGGACTGGGCCATCGGCCTGCGCGCCGCCGCCCTGGTGCGCGACGGCGGCACCCTGCAGGTCGGCATCGGCGCGCTGGGCGACGCCGCCTGCCATGCGCTGCGGCTGCGGCGCAGCCGCAACGCCGGCTTCCGCGCGATGCTGGACGCCCTGGGACAGGGCGGCGGCGCCGATGCGATCGGCGGCCGCGACACCCTCGACCAGGGGCTGTACGTCGCCAGCGAAATGATTTCCTACCCGCTGTTCTGCCTGTTCGACGAGGGCATCGCGCGGCGCCGCGTGTTCGAGGACGCCGCCCTGCAGGAACGCGTCAACCTGGGCCTGGCCGGCGCCGACGAGCAGCGCGGCGGCACCGTGCTGCAGGGCGCGTTTTTCCTGGGGCCGGCGGAGTTCTACAAGCGCCTGCGCGCGCTGCCGGAGGAGCGCCGCGCGCTGATCGACATGACCAGCGTGGCCGAGGTCAACCGCGTCTACACGCATTACCGGCTCGAGCGCCTGCAGCGGCGGCACGCGCGCTTCATCAACATCACCATGAAGGCGACCCTGCTCGGCGCGGCGGTGTCGGACCAGCTCGAAGACGGCCAGGTGGTGTCCGGCGTCGGCGGTCAGCACGACTTCGTCTCGATGGCGCACCAGCTGCCGGAAGGACGCTCGGTCCTGCTGCTGCGCGCCACGCGCGGCGCCGGCCGCGCGCTGCGCTCGAACATCGTCTGGGAATTTCCGCATGCGACCATTCCGCGGCACCTGCGGGACCTGGTCGTCACCGAGTACGGCGTGGCGGACCTGCGCAGCCGCACCGACCGCGAGTGCATCGAGGCGATGCTGGCGGTGGCCGACAGCCGCTTCCAGGAGGGGCTGATGCGCCAGGCGCAGCGCGCCGGCAAGCTGCCGGCGGACTACCGCATCCCGGAGCAGCACCGCCGGAACCTGCCGCAGCGGGTCACCGACGCGCTGGCGCCGCACCACGAGTCCGGCGACCTGCCGGCGCTGCCGTTCGGCTCCGACCTGAGCGACGCCGAGCTGGCGCTGGCCGCGCGCCTGCGCCGCTTGCAGGAAGCCGCCGCCGGCTGGCGCGGGCGGGTGCAGTTGCTGCTGGCGCTCGCCGCACCCGCGGCGAGCGGGGATGCGGCGGTGGCCGCGGCCTTGCACCACCTGCAGCTCGACCGGCCGGCCGGCTGGCGCCAGGCCTGGCAGGCGCGGCTGGTGCGCGCCGCGTTTCGCCTCTGATTGCAGACGCGTTGCCGGGGGCAGATTCGTTGCCGCAGTCCGGCCGGCTGTTTCCGCCGCGGCGCTACTTCGGCGCCGGCGGCTTGCAGTCCGGGTCCCCCGCCAGGTATTGCTTCTGGGCATCCACCGAACCCAGCCGGCTGACGTCGGCCCGGCTCAGCACCAGCGGCGGGGTGAACGCGGTGCGCTCGAGGATATTGACGTCGGTCTGAAAAGCGGTGCTGCCGATGCAGAAATTGAGCTTGACCACCGGCCGGTGCGCCACGCCGCCGGTGCGCTCCTTGACCCGCTGATCGCGCAGCAGCGGCTCCTTCAGCGTCACCTCGCGGCCGGGCACCGCTTCGCCGTTGCTCACGGTGAACACCACCCACATGCCGCCTTCGCCGTTGAAGTACTTGATGTCGGTGGCGAACAGGTTGGTCTGGTCGGTGCCGGCATCGAGCCGCGCAGGCAGGTCGATCGGCGTGGTTTCGACGATCTTTGCCCGCTCCAGCCTGCCGAAGGCGTGCGTGCCCGGGCCGTCCGCGTCCGCGGCCAGCGCCCAGGCCGCCGTGCAGCTCCAGGCGATGCCCGCCGCCGCTGCCTGCAGTGCCAACCGTTTCGTCATGCGGGGTTCCCCCTGTTTTCCCGTTCTATCGCACGGTAGCCGATATCGGAGCGGAATTGCATGCCACTCCACCGAATTTTCGACACGGCCGCGTAAGCCGCCGCCTGCGCGGCGCGCACGCCTGCGCCCAGGCCGCACACGCAAAGCACGCGTCCGCCGCTGGTCACCACCTGGCCGCCGGCGAGGGCGGTGCCGGCATGGAACACCTTGACCTGGCTGCCGAAGTCCCCCCCCAGCCCGTCGATCGCATCGCCCTTGCGGATGGCGCCCGGATAACCGCCGGCCGCCATCACCACGCCCAGCGCGGCCTGCGGCTTCCAGCGCGGCGGCGCGCGCCCGGGGTCGCCGTCGACCGCGGCCGACAGCAGCTCCAGCAGGTCCGAATCCAGCCGCATCAGGATCGGCTGGGTTTCCGGGTCGCCGAGCCGGGCATTGAACTCGATCACCTGCGGCGTGCCGTCCGCGCCGATCATCAGGCCGGCATAGAGGAAGCCGGTGAACTGGCGGCCCTCGGCGGCCAGGCCGCGCAGGGTCGGCTCGATCACCTCTGCGCGCACCCGCGCGTCCACCTGCGGCGTCACCACCGGCGCGGGCGAATAGGCGCCCATGCCGCCGGTGTTGGGGCCGCGGTCGCCGTCGAAGATGCGCTTGTGGTCCTGCGCCGAGGCCAGCGGCACGTAGCGCGTGCCGGCCGCCACCACGATGTAGCTGGCTTCCTCGCCGGCCAGGAAATCCTCGATCACCACGCGCGCGCCGGCGCCGCCCAGGCTGCCGCCGAACATGTCGGCCAGCGCCTGCCGCGCCTCGTCCACGGATTGCGCCACCACCACGCCCTTGCCCGCCGCCAGGCCGTCGGCCTTGACCACGATCGGCGCGCCGCGCTGCTCCACGTAACGCAGTGCGCCCTGCAGCTCGGTGAACACCCGGTACTGCGCGGTGGGGATGCGGTGACGCGCCAGGAAATCCTTGGTGAAGGCCTTGGACGACTCGATCTCGGCGGCGGCGCGGGTCGGCCCGAAGATGCGCAGCCCGGCGGCGGCGAAGGCGTCGACCACGCCGGCGGCCAGCGGCCCTTCCGGCCCGACCACGGTGAAATCCACCCGTTCCCGCCGGGCCAGCTCCAGCAGTGCCGGAACGTCCTCGGCGGGCACCGGCACGTTGCGGCACCTGGACTCGCCGGCGGTGCCGGCGTTGCCCGGCGCCACCAGCACTTCGCGCACCGCGCGCGACTGCGCCAGCTTCCAGGCCAGCGCGTGCTCGCGTCCGCCGCCGCCGATCAGCAGCAGCTTCAACGCGCGGCCTCCGCCGCCAGCCCGAGCCGCCGGTCCCACTCGCGGTGGAAACCGCCGATGGCGTGCTCCAGCCGGCCGCAATGCAAAGCCTGGTTGGCGCCGCTGAGGAGGCCGGCCTGGATGCCCTCGCAGGCCTCCAGGTCCTCGCTCTGGAACACCCCCTGCTCGATCAGCCGGAAGCTCTTTTCCCAGTGCTCGCGCATGGCCGCGTTATTCTGCGCGGCAGGGATCAGCAGCGTGTGCGACCAGCCCACCCGGTCCGGCGCGGTCGGCCACAGCGTGACCAGGCTGACGTAGTCGGGGTGCACGATCAGGATCGTGTTGGGGAACAGGTAATGGGTGAAGGTGCAGTCGTTGCGTAGGTCCAGCGGCGCGTCCGGCGATCTTCCGCTCAGGCTGCGGCGGCCCACCGCCGAGCGGATGTGCTCGCCGGCCGGCTCGCTCACCGCCACCGAGTCCAGGAAGAAGCGGTCGATCGTGTTCCGGTGCAGCGAAGCGATGTGGTAGATCTCCATGAAGGCTTCCACCACCAGCTTCCAGTTGGACTTGCGCTCCACTTCGTAGTGCCCAAACGCCACGCTGTCGCCCAGGCCGAAGTAATCGAGCTCGGCGCCGATGCCGGACAGCCAGGGCTCCAGCGCGTGCGGCGGCTCGCGACCCTCGGCCTCCGGCCAGCCCCAGATCAGGCCGTGGCGCTCGACCACCGGGAACGCCCGCAGCCCGGCCGGCAGTTCGTCGAAGGCGTCGCGGTGACGCACGCCGGTGAGGCGCCCGTCGAGCCCGTAGACCCAGCCATGGTAACGGCACACCAGGTTGCGGCAGGCCGCCGCCGGGCCGGCCTCCACCATGCGCATTCCGCGGTGGCGGCAGACGTTGTAGTGGCCGTGAACGACGCCGCCGGCGTCGCGCGTAAGCAGCAGCGGCAAGCCCAGGCGGTCCAGCGCCAGCCGCCCCGAGACCGGCAGCTGCGAGCCGTGCGCCAGGATCACCGGTCCACGCCGCATCACCGCCAGCTCCCCGGCAAAACGCTGCGGGTCCAGGTAGCGCTGGACGTCGATCTCGAATGCCGGGCCGCGCTGCGGCCGTCCGGCCTCGACGTCGGCCGCCAGGCGCCGCGCCAGGCGCAGCAGGCTGTCGGGAGCGGCGGGCGCCGCGGGAAGTGGCGAACGATCGTCCATCGGTGTGCGGCCGGCGGGAAAATTACAGTTTGTTCTTTTTCGCGGATTTCTGGTAGCGCTCGACCGCCGCGCTGATGCAGCGCCGCGCGTCCTTCGGGCCGTGCCAGCCGTCGATGCGCACCCATTTGCCCTTTTCCAGGTCCTTGTAGTGAGCGAAGAAATGCTCGATCTGGTCCCGGATCAGCTGCGGCAGGGCCCGCACCGTTTCCACGTCCTCGTACAGCCGGCTGACCTTGTTGCTGGGCACGGCGATCAGCTTCTCGTCCTTGCCGGACTCGTCCGTCATCTCCAGCATGCCGATCGGGCGGCAGTTGATCACCGCCCCCGGAATCAACCGCATCGGCATCATCACCAGCGCGTCGAGCGGGTCGCCGTCGCCGCCGAGCGTCTGCGGCACGTAACCGTAGTTGCAGGGATAGCGCATCGGCGTGGTCAGCAGGCGGTCCACGAACACCGCGCCGGTGGCCTTGTCCACCTCGTACTTGACCGGCTCGCTGTCCATCGGGATCTCGACGATCACGTTGATGTCGTCGGGAACGTTGCGGCCGGTGTCCACCAGGTGCAGGGACATGGGGCAGTCTCCAGTATCCGTAGATGGTAACGCTTGAAGGGACGCGGATTATGCCTTTATGAAGCTCATTCCGTCGGCACCCGCACCCTCGGTTTCAGCCCGCGGCGGGCCGCCCGGCGCACATAGCGCCGGTCGTCAAAGGTGAGGAATTCGCTGCACTGCTCGCAAGCCGCCAGATGCAGCGCGTCGGCAAATTCAAGGCCCATCGCGCAATGGCGAATTGCGGCTTCGATCTGCTCGCGGTTCTCAATGGTGACGCCAGGCAAGCCCGCGAGGTGGGCAAGGCATGCGGTGACCTTGCCGGCCGGCTGATCGGCCACCGAACGCAACACCCACGCCAGCTCCAGGGCGACCGTCTTAGGAACGAAAAGAGCGCCTTGCTGGACAATCGCCGTAGCAATACGGGACTGCTCCGGGTCATCCTGCAGGTAGTAGCGAGCCAGGATATTGGTGTCAACGGCGCGCACGCACAGACGCCCTCTTCATCGCGGCGCCACCATTCATTTCGCTCACGGCGATGCGCGGACCGGAATAATTGAGAATGGCGGGCCCGTCCTCGACGCGCGACCTGGCGCCGGCCTGAACCAGGCGTATGCGGGCGGTGGCTCCTTCCACGTCGAAGGCAAGCTTGCTGCCAGGCCCGATGCCGAGCAACTGACGCACCCGCTTGGGAATGGTGACCTGCCCCTTGCTGGTGACGGATGTCGTGGTCATGGCAAAATCCAAAAAGTAATACCAGGTAATGATACGTCGCATATCATCCCGCGATACGATCCGTATCGCAACGGCGGGGGCCCGCGCCGCTCAACCGACTTGCGGTTTCGGCAGGCACGCAATCTCATCTTGCACCTGCCGCAGCCTCGCCGCCGACCGCCAGGATGCGCTCGACGATCGCCCGCTTCGCCGCGCAGCGCTGCTGCTCCCAGCAGGCCCCGTAAACCTTGTCTGTCCTGCCATCCATCGAAATGCGGACCTCGAACGGTCGCCGCATCAGCACCACGTGCACATAATTGGCGAAGGACTCGGCAAAATCGTCTCCGGGACTGGTGGATGCGTACAGGGTCGGGAAATTGGTCCGCTCCAGGCTGCGGTAAGTGGCCGCCATTTCACTTGCCGGCAGTTGCGGGCCGAAGTAATAAACGACCTTGCGCCGCTGCGGGAAATCCGCGTCGAAGCGGGTCGCATAGCGGTTCTCCGCCCGAACGATCTGCCAGGACTCGGTGAAAAACGGAAATGCGGCAGCCGAGCGCACCGACGCGGGGGCAAGGCTCCACGAGGGGTGGATGTCCGAACCGATGGCGATGACATGACCCAGTTCATGCAGCAGGATGTACTGGATCGCATTCTTGCGGACATCCTCTGAATCGGACTCGATCCGCGCACCAAGCGTGTAGCGCGGATCGGCTTTGAACGGCGTGTTCTCCTTCCAGGTGGCCCAGCCGTTGGCGCCGCGCCAGTGCAGCACGGAGGCATCCAGCACCACCACGCCGGCCACCGGTGCCCCACGTTCGTCGCGAACCTGCTCGGTCCAGCCGGTTCCTCCCAGGTCTTCCACCACGAAGATGCCGGCCAGCTTGCTTTCCACCAGCCGCCTCACCGGTTCCGGGAGCTCGACCAGCGCCGCCCGCATATCCGCCAGGAAGTACGGCTCCAGGCGCGCCGTCCGCGGATGGTTGGGGAAGCCGTCCTTCAGGTTGTCGAGCTCAAGGTAATTCAGCAGTTCCGGCGGCGCTTCACCGAACCGGCGTTCGAGGGGCAGGCGTAGCTGCGCCGCCCAGAACTTCAGCTGCACCGCCGGGTGCCCTTTGATCGCTCGTGCGGCGCAGTCCGCATCGCTCTGGGCGATGCCGGACCGGCACGCGGCCGTCGTAAGCGGCCCGGAAAAGACCATGGCGGCCGGCACAGCGACGCAAAACAGGGACAGCAGGATTCCACGCAACATGGCGGCATCCGACGCTCCGCACTTGCGGAACGATCAATTTATTCCTGCCTGAACGGCCCAACCGCGCAGCGCGTCAATGTTGCGCGCGTGAATGAACACCCCAATAAAAAAGGGCGCCCGCAGGCGCCCTTTTCCCGAAGCTGCGCGGATCAGGCGCTCAGCAGCGGCACCAGCAGCAGCGCCACAATGTTGATGATCTTGATCAGCGGGTTGATCGCCGGGCCGGCGGTGTCCTTGTAGGGGTCGCCGACGGTGTCGCCGGTGACCGCGGCCTTGTGCGTCTCGGAACCCTTGCCGCCGAAGTTGCCCAGCTCGATGTACTTCTTGGCGTTGTCCCAGGCGCCGCCGCCGGTGGTCATCGAAATGGCCACGAACAGGCCGGTGATGATGGTGCCGATCAGCACGCCGCCGAGCGCCTTGGCGCCGAGGATCAGGCCCACCAGCACCGGCACCAGGATCGGCAGCAGCGAGGGGATGATCATTTCCTTGATCGCGGCCTTGGTCAGCATGTCCACCGCCACGCCGTATTCCGGCTTGGCCGTGCCTTCCATGATGCCCTTGATCTCGCGGAACTGGCGGCGCACTTCCACCACCACCGCGCCGGCGGCGCGGCCCACCGCCTCCATCGCCATGGCGCCGAACAGGTAGGGCACCATGCCGCCGATGAACAGGCCGATGATGACCATGTGGTCGGACAGGTCGAACGGCAGCGAGGCGCCTGCCGCCAGTACGCCCTTTTCCTGCAGGTGCTTGCCCAGGTTGGTGGTGTAGTCGGCGAACAGCACCAGCGCCGCCAGGCCGGCCGAGCCGATGGCGTAGCCCTTGGTCACCGCCTTGGTGGTGTTGCCCACCGCGTCGAGCGGGTCGGTGATGTCGCGCACCTCGTGCGGCAGGTCCGCCATCTCGGCGATGCCGCCGGCGTTGTCGGTGATCGGGCCGTAGGCGTCCAGGGCCACGATCATGCCGGTCAGCGACAGCATGGCGGTGGCGGCGATGGCGATGCCGTACAGGCCCGCCAAGTAGTGGGCGCCGTAGATGCTGGCGCACACCGCCAGCACCGGCAGCGCGGTGGACTTCATCGACACGCCCAGGCCGGCGATGATGTTGGTGCCGTGGCCGGTCTGCGAAGCGGCGGCGATGTGCTTCACCGGGCCGTACTGCGTGCCGGTGTAGTACTCGGTGATCCACATGATGGCGCCGGTCAGCGCCAGGCCGATCAGGGCGCAGCCGTACAGCGGCATGGCCTTTTCGCCCATCAGGGCGGTGGTGATCGGGTAGAACACCGCGGCGGCGATGGCGCCGGAAACGAAGGTGCCGACGTACAGCGCCTTCATGATCTTGTTGCCGTCGTTGGTCTTGACGAAGAAGCTGCCGATGATCGATGCGATGATCGACACGCCGCCCAGCACCAGCGGGTATAGCACCGCGTTGGCGCCGAAGTCGGCCGCCAGCAGCCCGCCCAGCACCATGGTGGCGACCATCGTCACCGCGTAGGTCTCGAACAGGTCGGCGGCCATGCCGGCGCAGTCGCCGACGTTGTCGCCGACGTTGTCGGCGATCACCGCCGGGTTGCGGGGGTCGTCCTCGGGGATGCCGGCTTCGACCTTGCCCACCAGGTCGGCGCCGACGTCGGCGCCCTTGGTGAAGATGCCGCCGCCCAGGCGCGCGAAGATGGAGATCAGCGAGCCGCCGAACGCCAGGCCCACCAGCGCGTGCAGCGCGATCTCCTCGCTGGCGATCTGCTTGATCACCACGTAATAGCCGGCCACGCCCAGCAGGCCCAGGCCGACCACCAGCATGCCGGTGATGGAGCCGCCGCGGAACGCGATGTCCAGCGCCGGAGCGATGCCGCCCCGCGCCGCTTCGGCGGTGCGCACGTTGGCGCGCACGGAGATGAACATGCCGATGTAGCCGGTGGCGCCCGACAGGATGGCGCCGATCAGGAAGCCCACCGCCGTGTACCAGCCCAGCGCGAAGCCCAGCACCACGAACAGCACCGCGCCGACCATGGCGATGGTGGTGTACTGCCGGTTCAGGTACGCCATGGCGCCTTCCTGCACCGCCGCAGCGATCTGGCGCATGCGCTCGTTGCCCGCCGGCTTGGCGAGAATCCACTGGACCGAGACGATGCCGTAGACGACGGCCGCGGCCGCGCAGGCCAGGGCAATCCACAGGCCGTACTGAACTAGCATTTACAAACCTCCTAACGGGTTGCGATGGCCGGCGGCGCATTTTGCGGTCGCAAACGTAGGCCGGCAGGAAATTTATCAAGCCCCGGACCAGCGCACGCGTGCGCCGGCTAACCCCTCCCTCCGGAACCGCCGAATGATAGCACAGGCACGGGCATTTTCAGCCCATGCCGGCTGCCGGCCGCTCCAGGGGTGTGCAACAGACTGTCGGAAGCTCCGATTAAGTCGGCGCTTCCCTTAGACCTTGCCGAGCTCGAACGGCGCCAGCTTCTTGACCACCGGCGCGTTGCGCAGCTCCACGTACTGCGGCAGGCCGTTGCGGTACGGCGGGTAGTCCTCGCCCTGGATCAGCGGCGACAGGTAGCGGCGGCAGGCCTCGGTGATGTGGAAGCCGTCGGCGGTGATGAAGTCGCGCGGCATTTTCTTTTCCACGTTGGCGACCTGGTCCAGCGGCGCCTCGCCCACGCTCCAGGCGTAGGGCGCGTCGGCGTGGCGCACGATGGTGGCCATCAGCCCGGACTTGCCGGCCACCGCCAGCTCCACCGCCGCCTTGCCCACCGCGTAAGCCTGGTCGACGTCGGTCTTGGCGGCGATGTGGCGCGCCGCGCGCTGCAGGTAGTCGGCCACCGCCCAGTGGTACTTGTACTTGAGCTTGTCCTTGACCAGCCCGGCCAGCAGCGGCGCCAGGCCGCCGAGCTGGGCGTGGCCGAAGGCGTCCTTGGTGCCGGCCTCGGACATGAACTCGCCGGCGGCGTTGTGCAGGCCTTCGCTGGCGACGACGGCGCAGTAGCCGTAGCGCTTCACGCAGTGGTCCACCCGCGCCAGGAACGCCGCCTCGTCGAACTTGATCTCGGGGAACAGGATGATGTGCGGCGAATCGCCTTCCTTCTCGGCGGCCAGGCCGCCGGCCGCCGCGATCCAGCCGGCGTGGCGGCCCATCACCTCGAGGATGAACACCTTGGTGGAGGTCTTGGCCATGGAGGCGACGTCGAAGCCGGCCTCGCGGATCGACACCGCCACGTACTTGGCCACCGAGCCGAAGCCGGGGCAGGTGTCGGTGATCGGCAGGTCGTTGTCCACCGTCTTGGGCACGTGGATGGCCTGGATCGGGTAACCGAGCTTCTCGCCGAGCTGGCTGACCTTCAGGCAGGTGTCGGCCGAGTCGCCGCCGCCGTTGTAAAAGAAGTAGCCGATATCGTGCGCCTTGAACACTTCGATCAGGCGCTGGTACTCCGCCATGTTCTTGTCGAAGCCTTTCAGCTTGTAGCGGCAGGAGCCGAACGCGCCGGACGGCGTGTGGCGCAGTGCGGCGATCGCCTCGGCCGGCTCCTGCGAGGTGTCGATGAGGTCTTCGGTGAGGGCGCCGATAATGCCGTTGCGCCCGGCCAACAGCTTGCCGATCTTGTCGGGGTGGCGCCGCGCGGTCTCAATGACGCCGGCGGCGGAAGCGTTGATCACGGCGGTCACGCCGCCGGACTGGGCATAAAAGGCGTTGCGGGGCATGGGTCTGGTGCGCTGCGGAAAGTTGCGGGTGGAAATAGCCGGAGTCCCTTCGCAGTATAACCGGCCGGGCGCGGCGCCAGACGCCCGCCGAAGTGCTGCGCGTTGACGGCGTGCGCCGCGCCCAGTACCGTTACCCGGCTTTTCCCAGCCCCCGCCGCGGGCGGCTGGGCCGTGGCGGCGCGCCGCGGGCGCGGCCGGGACCCGACCAGGATCGTTCGGGCTCGGGCGGATCCCCGGCCATTCCAAATCATCTTGAGGCAGGCAGCAATTCATGAGAACCGTTCTGCTGGGTGCGCCCGGCTCTGGCAAGGGCACGCAAGGCAAGAAGCTTTCCGAGCGCTTCGGCATCCCCAAGCTGTCCACCGGCGACGCGCTGCGCGCGGCGGTGGCCGGGGGCACCGAGCTGGGCAAGCAGGCGGCACCGTTCATGAACGCCGGCAAGCTGGTGCCGGACCAGCTGGTCTACGGCATCGTCGAGGAACGCCTCGGCCAGGCCGACGCGCGCAAGGGCTACATCCTGGACGGCTTTCCGCGCAACGTGGCGCAGGCCCAGGTGCTCGACGCCATGCTCGCCCGGCTGCAGCAGCCGGCGCTGGAATCGGCCGTGCACCTGCACGTGGACGACGAGGAGATCATCCGCCGGCTGCTCGAGCGGGCGGTGCAGGAAGGCCGCCACGACGACAAGCCCGACGTGATCCGCCACCGCATCGAGGTGTACAACGCCGAGACCCACCCCCTGCTCGCCTTCTACCAGGCGCAGGGCAAGCTGAAGACCGTGCAGGGCACCGGCACCATCGACGACATTTTCCAGCGCGTGGTCGCCGCCGCCGGCGGCTGACCGGCCGCCCGGGCTCCAGTCAGGCGGCCAGGCCCAGCAGCACCTCGCCGATCACCTCGCGGCGCCAGCCGCCGAGCAGCGGCAGCGTCGCGCCGGCGCCTTCGCGCACCAGCGTTTCGATGTCGCCGCGCGAAGCCAGCAGCGCCGGCGGCAGCCCGAGCCGCTCGGCCTCGCCGCGCACCCGTTCGGCCATCTGGCGCGCCAGTGCTTTCTGCGCGTCGGTCAGCGCCGGCGCGTCCAGCCCGGTCGGGCCCGGGGTGTCGGCGGCTTGCGCCATCTGCTCGACCAGCGCCTCGCCGTGCCGCTCCAGCAGCTTGGGCGGCAGCAGCTTCAGCGACTCCAGCTGGGCGAGGTTGTGCGGGCGGCGCTCGGCCAGCCGGTACAGCGGCTCGTCGTCGAGGATCCACTTGCGCGGGCGGTCGCGCGCCTGCGCGGTCTGCTCGCGCCACGCCGCCAGGGCGGCGGCGGCGCGCTGCGCCGGCGGCGCCAGCCGGGCCAGGCCCTTGAGCCGCCGCCACGCCGTGGCCGGCGGGCTGCGGTAGCGCTCCGGGTCGGCCATCCGCGCGCAGTCCTCCAGCAGCCAGCCGAGCCGGCCGGCCGCGTCGAGCTGATCCTGCAAGCGCGGATAGATCTGCGCCAGGTAGCGCACGTCGTCGGCGGCATAGGTCAGTTCCGCCGCCGACAGCGGGCGCCGCGACCAGTCGGTGCGGGTCAGGCTCTTGTCCAGCCGCACGTCCAGCAGGCGCTCGACCAGCGCGGCGTAGCCGAGCTGGTCGCCGATGCCCAGCAGCGCGGCGGCAAGCTGCGTGTCGAACAGCGGCTGCGGCACCGCCCCGCCGAGCTGCAGCAGCACCTCCAGGTCCTGCGAGGCGGCGTGGAACACCTTGGTGCCCGGGCCGTAGAGGACGTCCAGCAGCGGGCGCAGCGCAGCGGCATCCAGCGCCAGCGTGTCGATGCAGGCCTCGCCGCGGCCGTCGGCCACCTGGATCAGGCACAGCCGCGGATAGTACGTGCTTTCGCGCACGAACTCGGTGTCCAGCGCCAGCCAGGCGCGCTCGCGCCACGCTTCGCAGGCCTCGCCGAGGGCGTCGGCGTGGACGATGGTGTGGACGGCGGCGGCCGGTTCAATCGATGCGAGTGTCATTAGAGCTTTAGAATAGGCGCATTACACGGAACCTTCCGCATGTTCACGCAGGCGCTGTCGATCACCTTTCGCATCCTTGGCTTCCGTGCCGGGCCTGAAGACTTTCCCTATGATGCCAGCGCGCGGCTCACTTACGCCTGCGTCGCCCTCGGTGTGCTCGCCAGCGCCGCGCTGGCCGCCCTGGAGCTGACGGTGCCCGGCGCCCTGCTGCTGGGCGTCGCCACGGTGGGCGCGCTGGGACTGTACACGCGCGTCGTGCTGCGCGCGCGCAAGCTGGAAAACCGCATCCAGCAGACCTTCAACGCCCTGCTGGCGACCAGCTCGATGCTCAGCCTGGCGCTGATCTTCCCGCTGCAGCAGATGCTGCCGGCGCTGAACGTTTTCGCCGAGCGGCTGAAGACCCACCCGGAGCTGCTGCAGGACCCCAACAGCGCGCCGCTGCTGCCGATGCACCTGGTGCTGCTGGCGATGGTCCTGCTGGTCTGGCAGTTCGCGGTGACCGCGCACATCCTGCGCCGCGCCGCCAACCTGCGCATGGCCGGCGGCATCTTCCTGGCGCTGCTGTGCGTGCTGACGGTACTGTGCTTCAAGGTGTTTTTCAGCGCGCTGGTGCAGTGAGCCGACGCCGCCCGCGCCCGCAGACCCGTCGCCCATGCGCCTGCACATCCTAGGCATCTGCGGCACCTTCATGGCCGGCATCGCCGCGCTGGCGCGCGAGGCCGGGCATGCCGTCAGCGGCTCCGACGCCAACGCCTGGCCGCCAATGTCCACGCAGCTCGAGCAGCTCGGCATCGCCGTGCAGCGCGGCTACGACCCCGCCCACCTGCGGCCGGCGCCGGACGTGGTGGTGGTGGGCAACGTCATCACCCGCGGCAACCCCGCCATCGAGCACGTGCTCAACGAGGGCCTGGCCTACGTGTCGGGCCCGCAGTGGCTGGCCGAGCACGTGCTGCGCGGCCGGCATGTGCTGGCGGTAGCCGGCACCCACGGCAAGACCACCACCACCAGCATGCTGGCCTGGTTGCTGGATCATGCCGGGCTGGCCCCCGGATTCCTGGTAGGCGGCGTGCCGGTGGACTTCGGCGTGTCGGCGCGGCTGGGCAGCGGCCGCCACTTCGTCATCGAGGCCGACGAGTACGACACCGCGTTCTTCGACAAGCGCAGCAAGTTCGTGCACTACGGGCCGCGCACCGCCATCCTCAACAACCTCGAATACGACCACGCCGACATCTTCCCGGACCTGGCCAGCATCGAGCGCCAGTTCCACCACCTGGTGCGCACCGTGCCCGGCAACGGCCGGCTGATCGTCAACGGCGCCGACGCCAGCCTGCCGCGCGTGCTCGAGATGGGCTGCTGGAGCGAGGTCGAGTGGTTCGACGACGCCCGCGGCTGGACCACGCTGTCCGCGGAAGACGGCGCCGCCGACGTGCGCCTGCGCGGCGTGCCGCAGGGCAGCCTGAAGCTGCCGCTGCCGGGCCTGCACAACCGCGCCAACGCGCTGGCCGCCATCGCCGCCGCCGCGCACGTCGGCGTGCCGGCAGCCGCGTCGCTGCAGGCGCTGGAACGCTTCGGCGGGGTCAAGCGGCGGCTGGAGCTGCGCGGCAGCCGGCGTGGCATTTCCGTCTACGACGACTTTGCCCACCACCCCACCGCCATCGCCGCGACGATCGCCGCCCTTCACGAGGCGGCCGGGCCGGCGCGCCGCGTCCTGGCGGTGCTGGAGCCGCGCTCCAACACCATGCGCCTGGGCGGCCACGCGCAGACCCTGGCGCGCAGCCTCGACGGCGCCGCGCTGGCCTTCGTCTACGCGCGGCCGGACCTGAAGTGGGACGCCGGCCAGGCCCTGGGCGACCTCGGCGCGCGCCTGCACGTGCACGCGCAGCTCGGCACCCTGGTGGCCGACGTCGCCGCGGTGGCGCAACCCGGCGACCGCATCCTGGTGATGAGCAACGGCGACTTCGGCGGCGTGCACCAGCTGCTGCTCGATGCCCTCGGACGGGAATCGGCATACGGGAATCGGGAATCGTAAAAGCTAAACCTTCGGCGATCAGGCATCTGACGATTCCCGATTGCCGATTCCCGACTCCCGGCTTCGTTAGTCCTGGTACTTCGACTCGCGCTTGCCCAGGTAGGCGGCGAGCGACTCGGTGGCGTCATTGGAGATCAGCATCGCGGCGTTCCAGGTGGCGGTGTACTGCAGGCCCTCGGCCACGGTATGGTCGCGTGCGTACAGCAGGTTGCGCTTGACGCCGCGCACCGCCAGCGGCGACTTGGCGGCGATGCGGCGCGCCATCTTCTCGGCGGCGGCGAACAGCTCGTCGCGGCTGGCGTAGGTGCCGCCGGTCAGCCCGATCGCCTCGGCCTTGCGGCCGTCGAAGGTCTCGGCGGTGTAGGTCAGCTCGGTCAGCCGCGCCAGGCCGATGATGTGGCGCAGGCGCTGCAGGGTGCCGACGTCGGCCACCACCGCCAGGTCCACTTCCTTGATGCAGAAGCGCGCATCGGCGGTGGCGTAGCGCAGGTCGCAGGCGGCGACCAGGTCCACGCCGGCGCCGATGCAGGCGCCGTGCACCGCGGCGATCACCGGCACGCGCATCTGCTCGATGCGGGTGAACGCGGCCTGGGCGTGCTCGATGAAGTGCAGGATCAGCTCGCGCGCCCGCGCCGGGCAGTCGATCTTGCTGGTGCTGCGGTTCTGCTCGTCCAGCACTTCCAGGTCGATGCCGGCGGTGAAGTGCTTGCCCTCGCCGCACAGGATCGCCACGCGCACCTGCGGCTGGCGGTCGATGAACGCGGCCGCCTGGCCGATCTCCTCCCACAGGTCGTGGTTGAAGGCGTTGGCCTTGTCCGGCCGGTTCATGCGCAGCCAGGCCAGCGGGCCGTCGAGGTCGATCTTGATGGTTTTGAATTGCATGAGAGGCACGCCCTGTCGAAGGTCAATGATGGAGGATGAATGGTAAGCTGCACGCCTTCGGCGATGAAACTACCCGCAGATCCATGACCTCGAAGCTTTCCGTCCCGGCCCGCCTGCGGCCCCAGGGGCTGCCGCGGCCCGCCCGCCCCGCATGCAGGGTGTGCAGCGCATGAGCCAGCCCGTCGAACAGTCCCTGCCTTCCGCCGCCGACCTGGAGCCGCGCCTGCAGCAGGCGCTGGAAACGGCGCGCCGCAGCGGCGCCAGCGCGGCGGAGGCCCACATCGGCCTGAGCCGCGGCCTGTCGGTGAGCGTGCGCAAGGGCGAAGTGGAGTCGTTGCAGTTCCAGCGCGACCGCGAGCTGGCCGTCACCGTGTTCTTCGGCTACCGCACCGGCTCGGCCAGCACCACCGATTTTTCCGACGCGGCGCTGCGCCAGACGGTGGAAGCCGCCTGCGCCATCGCCCGCGCCGGCGGCGAGGATCCCTGCGTGGGCCTGGCCGACGCCAGCCTGATGGCGACCGAGTTTCCGGACCTGGACCTGAACCACCCCTGGGAGCTGTCCGCCGAGCAGGCCATCGACATCGCCCGCGAAACCGAGGCCGCCGCGTTCGCCGCCGACAAGCGCATCACCCAGTCCGAAGGGGCCAGCGTCGACACGCGGCAGTCGCTGCAGATCTACGGCAACACCCACGGCTTCGTCGCCGCGGTCAACAGCACCGACCACAGCATCGTCTGCGCGGCCATCGCGGTGGACGGCGACGCCATGCAGCAGGGCCACTGGTACACCGCCGCCCGCGCGCCCGCCGACCTGGATGCGCCGGCCGCGGTCGGCGCCAAGGCCGGCCGCCGCGCCGCCGCGCGCCTGGGCGCCCGCAGCATCGCCACCCGCACCGCGCCGGTGCTGTTCCCGGCCGACGTGGCACGCTCGCTGTTCGGGCACTTCCTCGGCGCCATCTCCGGCGGCGCGCTGTACCGCCGCGCCTCGTTCCTGCTGAACAAGGTCGGCGAGCCGGTATTCGCCCCCGCCGTCACCGCACGCCAGCAGCCGCGCATCCCGCGCGGCGCCGGCAGCAGCGCCTTCGACCAGGAAGGCGTGGCCACGCGCGAGCGCGTGCTGGTCGACCGCGGCACCCTCGGCGGCTACCTGCTGGGCAGCTACAGCGCGCGCAAGCTGGGCCTGGCCACCACCGGCAACGCCGGCGGCGTGTTCAACCTGGTGGTCGAGCCGACCTTCGCCGGCGGGCTGGACGCGCTGGCGCGCGAAATGGGCAGCGGCCTGATCGTCAACGAACTGATGGGCCACGGCGTCAACCTGGTCACGGGCGACTACTCGCGCGGCGCCTCCGGCTTCTGGGTGGAGAACGGCGAGATCGCCTACCCGGTGCAGGAGATCACCATCGCCGCCAACCTGCAGACCGTATTCCCCGGCATCGCCGCCATCGGCGACGACGTGGACCGGCGCGGCGGCGTGCGCTGCGGCTCGGTGCTGATCGACGCGATGACGATCGCGGGCGGGTGAAGGGGCGGCAAAAAGTGGTCCGCAAATGAACGCGAATAAACGCAGATAGATGCAAATGAAAATGCCGGCGGGGAGATTCTCCTAGCATTTACTGGCGTTCATTTGAGTCACTGACTTGCGGTGCGCCGATGCCGGTTCGCACCGACGCCGGCGGGAGTTCAGGGCATGCAGAAAATTCCGATTTACGTCGTCGATGCCTTCGCCGAAGAGCTGTTCGGCGGCAATCCTGCGGCGGTGTGCCCGCTGCAGTACTGGCTGCCGGATGCCACGCTGCAGGCGATCGCCGCCGAGAACAACCTTTCGGAAACCGCGTTCTTCGTGCCCGACGAGCAGAACCACGCGGACTTCCGGCTGCGCTGGTTCACGCCTACCGTGGAAGTGCCGCTGTGCGGCCACGCCACCCTGGGCAGCGGCCACGTGGTGCTCGAAGAGCTGGGCTTTGCGCGCCCGCGCGTGAACTTCATCACGCAGTCCGGCGTGCTCAGCGTCGAACGCGCCGGCGAGCTTCTGCGCATGGAGCTGCCGGCCGCGCCGCCGCAGCCTTTGCCCGCCCCGCCCAAGGCGCTGCGCGAAGGCCTGGGCGCCCCGCCGCAGGCCTGGCTCGCCACCCCGGCCAAGTATTTCGCGGTGTACCCGAATGCCGCGGCCGTGGCCGCCCTCACCCCGGACATGGCTTCCCTGACCCAGCTCACCGGCATGGGCGTGGTCGCCACCGCGCCCGGCGACGGCTACGGCGTGGACTTCGTCTCGCGCTACTTCACGCCGGCCTGCGGCATTCCCGAAGACCCGGTCACCGGCTCGGCGCACTGCCTGCTGGTGCCTTACTGGGCGCAGCGGCTGGGCAAGACCAGGCTCGAAGCCCTGCAGATTTCGGCGCGCCGTGGCCGGCTGCAGACCGAGTTGGCCGGCGACCGCGTGCGGCTGGCAGGGCGCGTGGTGCCTTACCTGCGCGGAGAGATTGCGGTGCCTGAGCGCGCCGGCAGCCGCTAAGGCATTCTTCAATCCAAGTGCATTCATTTCTGTCATCCTGAGCGCAGCGAAGGATCTGGCCAGATTCTTCGCTGTGGAATCAGAGTGACAGCTCAAACATGTCTGCAAATAAACGAAAATCGCGCTAAATCGACCAGCGCACCAATTGGCCTTCCTGCAGAGGGCGCGTGCGGAACGCCAGGCTCCGGTCCTGCGCGTCCCATTGCATCGGCTTTCCGGTAAAAGGGTCCGCGTAGTCCGCGCCCGCCCGTTCAAGAAACGCCGGGATTTGCGCGTCGGCAAGATTGTTTCGGCGGATCGCGAGCTGAAGTGCGACGATCCTTTGCATTCCTTCCAGGTTGCAGAATTTCGCGCTGTAGTCGTCCAAGGATGCCGACCCGGGGGACACTTCCCAGGTCCCCGTCGGGTTGTATAGATAATCCGTCGGCGAACGCCGAAGATGCTCCCTGGCCATTGCGTAGCCGCTGTCGAAGTGCTCGCAGGACTGCTCGCTGAGCTGCGCCAGCTCGTGGTAATTCCGGTACATGCGGTTGATCGTCGCGTTGCGCAGGAATCCGGCGCAGCTCAACGCATTCAGGAACCTGTGCTCGGCTGAAAAGGCGCTGCAAAACCAGTACCGCGGGCCGTTTTCCGACGATTGCCGCAACAGGATTGCGGCAGACCAGCGCAATTCGGCATCCAAAGCGCCCGCCACCGACCGTTCGGCAACGGTGGACGGGTGGAGCGATGCGCCCAGGGCGTCGTACTGCCCGGGCGTGAGCTGGCGGATTCGCAGCAGTTCGGACATGAAATACAGGTCGGCGCGCACCTGGGAGGCGGCAATCGACTTTTCGATCAGCGGAGGATTCCTCAAGGCGACGAAGGCCCGCCAGAACCCGAGGTCCGCCGCCAGTGCTCCGATGACCTGGTCCTGCCCACCGCTGTCGAGCTGCAGGGCCCATGACGTTACCTGTAGCCGCTTGGCGGTGGTCAGTGCGAAATAGCGGATTGTCGGAGCCGCCAGGACGGGAGTCAGGACATTGAGATACTGGGGCTCACCGCTGACTTGCTGGAACCGCTCCAGCCGACCCCGGTTGTCGGCCAGGATTTTCTCCCAGAGCGAACGCCTGGAGGCGGCATCGGCGATGCAATGAAAGGCGCCGACCTCGGGATTCTGGTTGCACAGCTGGATCAGTTCCGGGCTGTAGTGGAACTCCCGCACCTTGGCGAGCGCGTAAAAGTCCGAGCGGTCCGGATTCAGGCGCTGGGACGGGTCGGCCGCCAAACGTCCGAGCGCCTGCTGATACAGGGCGAAAATGCGCCGGCCCTCAGCGTTGGGCTCGTCGCCTTCGGTCGAACTCAAGCCGATGAAGGTGAAGAACAGATTCTGCTCCGGCGCAACCGGCACCACGGTCTTGCCCTCGATGATCGCGGCGGCGGCGGGCAGCAGGGCCTCGTCGTGGAAGTTGATTGCCAGCAGTCCACCGGCGGCCAGCAGCAGCAGGACTAGGCATCCGCCAATTGCCCGCAGAACCCAACGAACCGGCCTGGAACGCATGATGCTCATGGTGGCTTCCCCGGTGGCTACCGCCCAAATCCCGCAATCAGATCCTGCACTTCCTGCGCGCTCTCCGCGCTCAGCAGGCGCCGCGCCTGGCGCCGCAGCCGGCCCACGTCGGAGTCGATGATGATCTGCTTGACCTCCAGCACGCTGGCCGGGTGCATGGAGAACTCGGCCAGGCCCAGGCCCAGCAGCAGGCGCGTGTAGCGCGGGTCGCCGGCCATCTCGCCGCACATCGCCACCGGGATGCGGCCCCTGGCGCCGGCCTCGATGGTCATGCGGATCAGGCGCAGCACCGCCGGGTGCAGCGGGTCGTAGAGGTAGTTGACCTCCTCGTCGACGCGGTCGATCGCCAGGGTGTACTGGATCAGGTCGTTGGTGCCGATGGAGAAGAACGAGGCGTAACGCGCCAGCAGCGGCGCGGCCAGGGCCGCGGCCGGCACCTCGATCATCACGCCCAGCGGCACGGCGGCGCGCAGCGGGCGGCCTTCGGCGCCGAGCTGCTCGCGCGCCAGCGCGAAGATCTGCTGCGCCTGCCGGAACTCCTGCACGTTGGAGATCATCGGCAGCATGATCTGCACGTCGCCGTGGGCGGATGCGCGCAGCAGCGCACGCACCTGGGTGCGGAACAGCTCCGGCTCCTTCAGGCACAGGCGGATGGCGCGCAGGCCCAGCGCCGGGTTGTTCGGCGTGGGGCCCTGGCGGCTGCCGGAGTCCACCCGCTTGTCGGCGCCCAGGTCCAGCGTGCGGATGGTGACCGGCCCGGTGACGGCGGCGACCACCCGCGCGTAGGCCCGGTACTGCTCTTCCTCGTCGGGCAGGTCGCGCCGGTTCATGAACAGGAACTCGGTGCGGTACAGGCCCACGCCCGCGGCGCCGAGCGCGGCGGCCTGGATGGCGTCCTCGGAGCGCTCGATGTTGGCCAGCAGCCGGATCTTCACGCCGTCGCGCGACACCGCCGGCCGGTCGCGCAGCTGCGACAGCGCGGCGCGGCTGGCGACCTGGCGGGCGCGCTTGGCGGTGAAGAATTCCAGCGCCGCGGCATCCGGGTCGGCCAGCGCGTGGCCGCGGTCGCCGTCGACGATGACGGTCTCGCCCTCACGCAACAGGCGCCGCGCCGCGTGCATGCCGACGATGGTCGGCACGCCCAGGCTGCGCGCCAGGATGGCGGTATGCGACAGCGGGCCGCCGTACTCGGTGACGAACGCCGCGGCGCCCTGTTGCGACAGCAGGATCAGGTCGGCCGGCGTGATGTCGTCGGCCACCACCACCGGCGGCTCGTCGTGCCCGGCATGCGACGCCGGCTCGCCCTTGCCGCGGTCGAGCAGGTTGCGCAGCACGCGCGCCGAAACATGCTGCACGTCGTCCTTGCGCGAGCGCAGGTAGGGGTCTTCCATCTGCTCGAACACCGCCGCCAGCGAGTCGCGCTGCCGGCGCAGCGCAGCTTCGGCGTTGCACAGCGAGTTGCGGATCAGGGCCACCACCGCCTCGGTGAGCGAGCGGTCGTCCATCATCAGCAGGTGGGTGTCGATGAACGCCGCGATCTCGGCGGCAGCCGCGCCGCTGCCAAG
>JADHNH010000043.1 GCA_016779605.1 Nevskia sp.
GCCTCGGCTTCCACCAGCGCGGCGTCGTCCAGGCTGGTGGTGACGCCATCCAGCGGCGGCGCCAGCCCGGCCAGCTTGCTGTAAAGAACGAGTTGGCTGCGCGCCATCAGCAGGGCTTCCCAGGACGGCGTGCAGCCGAGGTCCAGGGCGAAGTCGAGCGAGCCGAAGGCCGCCTGCGCCACGCCGGGTGCCGCCAGCAGCGGCGCCAGGCCGGCGATGCCGCGGGCCGACTCCACCAGCGCGAGCACGGTCACCTGCCGGCCCAGGCCGGCGTGCAGCGCCGCCACCTGCGCGGCGTCTTCCGCCTTGGGCAGCATGACGGCGTCGAAGCTGGCGCCGCGCAGCGCTGCGAGGTCCGCGGCGAAGTCGGCCGTGCCCTGTGCGTTGATGCGGATCACCACCGGCACGCCGGCGACGCCGTGCGCGGCCAGGTTGGCGCGCGCGCCCGCCTTGGCCGCCGGCGCCACCGCGTCCTCCAGGTCCAGGATCACCGCGTCGGCGCCGCTGGCGGCGGCCTTGGCGAAGCGTTCCGGCCGGTCGGCGGGAACGAACAGCGGCGCGATCGGCGCGCGCCAGGCGCCTGTCACCACGAAGCCGAACCGGTCATGTTGATGCGGCCGTCGGCGTCGCTGGTCCAGCAGTCCACGCCGCCGGCGGTGCGCACCGCGTTGACGGTGAACGGCCGCCCGCCGATCAGCGGCGCCTGGCCGCGGCAGCTGAAGCGCTTGGGCCGGGAGCCGCCGAGAACCGCCGCCAGGTTGAACAGGCAGCCGCCCTGCAGCGGCCCCTGCACCACGAGGCCGGGGAAGCCTTCCACGCCGGTGACGTAGGGCATGTCGTAGTGGATGCGGTGGGCGTTGAACATCAGCGCCGAGTAGCGGAACAGCAGCGTCGGCGGGGTTTCCACGGTCCATACCAGGTCGGGCCTGGGCCGCGCGCGCGCCTCCGCCGGGTCGACCGGGCCTTGCGCGTTTTCGCCGGGCTTGGCGGCGTCGCGGTAGACCACGCTCTGCGTCTCGCGGATGGCGGCCACCCCGCCGGCCCAGAACTCGTGCTGCACGCTGAAGAAGCACAGCACGCCGGTACGGCCCTGCTTGAGCTTGACGTCGGTGATCACCGAGCGGCGCTCGACCGGCCCGCCCACCGGCAGCGGCGCCAGCAGCTGCACTTCGCCGCCGGCCCACATGCGCCGCGGCAGCGGCACCGCCGGGAAAATACCGCCGCCGGGCGGATGGCCGTCCAGCGCCAGCTCGTCCATCGGCGCCGCCGGCGCCGGCGCCAGGCACCAGTGCAGCCCCAGCGGCGAGTCGCCCGCCGGCACCGGGGCCAGGTAGGGCGACATGGTCGCGGTGAACGCGCGCGCCAGGCGCGGCGTGATGAAGTCGGGCTCGCGCAGCTCGTGCCCGATGGACTTGCGCAACTCGTCGAGGTCGATGTCCGGCATGGCAGTTTCCGCCTTCAGTAGGAGCGCGGCATGCCGAGCACGTGCTCGGCCACGAAGCTCAGGATCAGGTTGGTGGAGATCGGCGCCACCTGGTACAGGCGCGCCTCCCTGAACTTGCGCTCGACGTCGTATTCCTCGGCGAAGCCGAAGCCGCCGTGGGTCTGCAGGCAGGCGTTGGCGGCGTCCCAGGCGGCGTCGGCCGCCAGCATCTTGGCCATATTGGCCTCGGCGCCGCAGTCCAGGTGCGCCTCGTAGCGGCGGATGGCGTCGTGCACCATCAGCTCGGCGGCGCGCATCTGCGCGTAGGCCTTGGCGATCGGGAACTGGATGCCCTGGTTCTGGCCGATCGGGCGGCCGAACACCACGCGCTCGCGCGCATAGGCCACCGCCTTGTCGGTGAACCACTTGGCGTCGCCCACGCTCTCCGAGGCGATCAGGATGCGCTCGGCGTTCATGCCCGACAGGATGTAGCGGAAGCCCTTGCCTTCCTCGCCGACCAGGTTCTCGGCCGGCACCTCCATGTTGTCGAAGAACACCTCGCAGGAGTTGTGGTTCATCATCGTGCGGATCGGCCGGATGGTGAGGCCGTGGCCCAGCGCCTTGCGCATGTCGACGATGAAGGTCGACAGGCCGTCGGTCTTCTTGGCCACCTGGTCGCGCGGGGTGGTGCGCGCCAGCAGCAGCATCAGGTCGGAATGCTCGGCGCGGCTGGTCCAGATCTTCTGGCCGTTGACGACGTAGCGGTTGCCGTCACGCCGGGCGAAAGTGCGCAGCGAGGTGGTGTCGGTGCCGCTGGTCGGCTCGGTCACGCCGAACGCCTGCAGGCGCAGCTCGCCGCTGGCGATGCCCGGCAGGTAACGCGACTTCTGCTCGGCCGAGCCGTGGCGCAGGATGGTGCCCATCGTGTAGAGCTGCGCGTGGCAGGCCGCGCCGTTGCAGCCGGTGGCGTGCACCGTCTCCAGGATCGCCGAGGCCGCCGACAGCCCCAGGCCCGAGCCGCCGTATTCCTCCGGGATCAGCGCGGACAGGAAGCCGGCCTCGGTGAGGGCCTGCACGAACTCGGTGGGATAGTGGCGCGCCACGTCCAGCTTGCGCCAGTACTCGCCGGGGAAGCGCGCGCACAGCTTGCGCACTTCCTCGCGGATCTCGGGATGGCTTTCGCCCGGGTTGTGGTGGTCGCTCATCGTCGGGCTCAGATCGGGTCCCAGCAGAACACGTCGGCGCTGCGGTCCATGCGCACGAACGATGCGGCCAGCGCCGGCATGGCGTGCTCGGCGATGGTCTCGGGGCTCCAGCCCTCGCCGCGATGCACCGAGCGCAGCGGGCGGCTCTGGCCCATCAGCAGGATTTCGTTCATGCGGGTGGCGAAGATCTGGCCGGTGACCGGCTTGGCGTGGTCCGACAGCAGGTACACCGACAGCGGCGCGTTCTTGTCCGGCGTCATCCGCTTGATGCGCTCGACGCGGGCTTTTTCCTCCGGCGTCTTTTCCGGAATGGTGCCGGTCAGGCGGCTCCATGCGAACGGCGCGATGCAGTTGGAGCGCACGTTGTAGCGGCCCATGTCCAGGGCGATGGACTTGGACAGCGCGGCGATGCCGAGCTTGGCCGCCGCGTAGTTGGCCTGGCCGAAGTTGCCGATCAGGCCCGAGGTGCTGGTCATGTGCACGTAGGCGCCGCTCTGCTGCCGGCGGAAATGCTCGGCGGCGGCGCGGCTGACGTAGAACGAGCCGTTCAGGTGCACGTTGATCACCGACTGCCAGTCGTCGATGGTCATCTTGTGGAAGATCACGTCGCGCAGGATGCCGGCGTTGTTGACGATGCCGTCGATGCGGCCGAAGTGGTCCATCGCCATCTGCACGATGCGCTGCGCGCTGTTCCAGTCGGCCACGCTCTCGGTGCTGATCACGGCGCGCCCGCCGGCGGCCTCGATCATCGCCTTGGTCTCCTCGGCCGGGGTGGCCGAGCTGCCCTCGCCGCTGGGCGATACGCCGGCGTCGTTGATGACGACCGCCGCGCCCTCGGCGGCGGCGAGCACGGCGATGGTGCGGCCGATGCCGCCGCCGGCTCCGGTGACGACGACGACTTTTTCTTCGAGCATGGTCATGTTCTTGTCCTTCAGCAGATGTCCGTTGGGAATGATGGGCTTCAGCCGGGCAGGTCGAGCACGTGCTTGGCCAGGATGTTGCGCTGGATTTCCGAGCTGCCGCCGTAGATGGTGGTGACGCGCGACTGCAGGAACAAGCCGGCGGCGTTCAAGTCGCGGATGCCGTCGATCGGCTCGAGCAGGCCGGCGTGCTCGCCGGCGATCTCCAGCATGTACTCGGTGATGCGCTGGTACAGCTCGCACTGGTTGATCTTCAGCAGCGAGACGTCCGGCCCCAGGCTTTCGCCGCGCTTCAGGCGTTCGGCGAAGGTCTCGTACAGCAGGGTGTGGTCCTCCAGCTCCATGCGGAAGCGCGCCACCCGCTCCACGCACAGGGGCTCGGCGGCGATGCCCAGGTGCTCCACCAGCGCCAGCAGGCGCTTGAGCGCGTAGGCCGACTGCTTGGGCGAGCCGATGAAGATGCGCTCGAAGCCGAGCAGCGCCTTGGCCATGCTCCAGCCGTGGTTGACCTGGCCAACAAGGTTGTCGCACGGCACCTTGACCGCGTCGAAGAACACCTCGCAGAACTCGTCGTGCAGGTCCAGGTTGAGCAGCGGCCGCACGGTGACGCCGGGGCTGTCCATCGGCACCAGCAGGAAGCTGATGCCCTCCTGCTTCTTGGCGCCGCGGTCGGTGCGCACCAGCACGAAGATCCAGTTGGCGTCGGTCGCCAGCGTGGTCCAGGTCTTCTGGCCGTTGACCACCCAGTGGTCGCCTTCCTGCACCGCCTCGGTGCGCAGGCTGGCCAGGTCCGAGCCGGAGTTCGGCTCGCTGTAGCCTTGGCACCAGATGTGCTCGCCGGAGAGGATGCGCGGCAGGAAGAACTGCTTCTGCGCTTCGGAGCCGTAGCGGATCAGCAGCGGGCCGAGCATCACGATCCCCATGTCGGGCGCGCGCGCCACGCCGTAGCTTTCGAACTCCTCCATGTAGATGATCTGCTTGGCCGCCGACAGGCCCATGCCGCCGTACTCGCGCGCCCAGCCCGGCGCCACCCAGCCGTGGCGCGACAGCGTCAGGTACCAGGGCTTGATCTGCGCCCAGTGCAGGCGCTTCACCGGGAAGCGCAGCTCCTCCGGGTAGTGCGTGCGCAGGAAGGCGCGCACCTGCTGGCGGAACGCCTCGTCGTCGAGCGCGTTGAGCTCGTCGAGCTGGGTGGCGCTCTGCGCCTGGTTTGCGGCAGCGGTGCTCATGCGGTTGCCTCCGCGGTGGACGGCGTCAGCCGCGCGTAGCGCGCGCGGTGCTGCGCCGCCGAGCCATACAGGTTGGCCAGGGTCATCGCCTTGCGCAGGAACAGGCCGATGTCGAATTCGTCCGTATAACCGATCGCGCCATGCAGCTGCACCGCCTGGCGCGTCACCAGCAGCGCGGCGTCGGCGGCCCGCGCCTTGGCGCGCGACACTGCCGCCTGGCGTGCCGCCGGCGCCGCCTCACCGTCCAGCACCGCCGCGGCGCCGCCGATGCTGGCGCGGCTCAGTGCGAGCTGCAGGCGCAGGTCCACCGCACGGTGCTGCAGCGCCTGGAAGCTGCCGATCGGCTGGCCGAACTGCTTGCGCGTGCACAGGTATTCCAGGGTCAGCGCGAAGGCCTGCTCGGCCACGCCCAGCAGGTAGGCGGCGGTGGCCAGCGCCGCCTCGTCGAGCGCGTCGGCGATGCGGCGGCGCTCCATGGCGATCGGCTGCACCGGCACGCCGGCCAGCGTCAGGGTGGCGTAGTGCCCGCCATCCTGCGCCTGCTCGAGGTCGCGGCTCATGCCCTCGGTCGCGGCCGGCACGATGGCCACCCCGTGCGGCACGCTGAGCACGTAGGCGTCGGCGCCGGCGGCCATCGGCACGAACAGCTTGCGCCCGCTCAGGCGGCCGTCGCGCAGCCGCATCTCGCCGCCGTCGAACTCCAGCGAGCCGGCCCATTCCTGCCAGGCGGGGATGAACAGGCGCCGCCCGGCGATGTGGTCGGCGAGGTCCGTGCCGTTGAGCAGGTGCGCGGCGACGACGCCGGCGACCAGCGGCTCCGGCACCAGGGCGGCGCCCAGCTCCTCGGCCAGCGCGCACAGCTCGGCCATGCCCAGGCCGGAGCCGCCTTCGAGCTCGGGCACGCGCAGGCCGACCCAGCCCATCGCGCACATCTGCCGCCACAGGCCGCGGTCGAATCCGGGCTCGCTGAAGCGCAGCGCGCGCACGCGCTTCAAGTCCTTGCGCGGCGCCAGCGCGGCGGCGCTGTCGCGGATCATGCGGATGCTTTCCAGCCGCTCCTCGCCCAGGCTCATGATTTCGCTGTCCGGTCAGGTAGGGGCGGCGATGGCCGCATAGCCGTTGCTGGCGACCACCACGTCGCGCGCCACCACCCGTGCGCGGAACGAGCCGTCGGCCCAGATCTCGGTGCGGATCGACTCGCCCGGGTACACCGGCGAGGAGAAGCGCAGCGAAAGCTGCTTCAGCCGGGCCGGGTCGTAGTCGGTCAGCGTGCGCACCAGCGCGTGGCAGATCACGCCCAGGGTGCACAAGCCATGCAGGATCGGCCGCGGGAAGCCGGAGGCCTTGGCGGTGGCCGGGTTGGAGTGCAGCGGGTTGTCGTCGCCGTTCAGGCGGTAGTACAGCGCTTGCTCCGGCCGCGTATCCAGGTCCACCACCGCCTGCGGCTCGCCGGCGGGCGCCGGGCGCGAGGGCCGCGCCGGCGCGGTGCCGCCGCCGAAGCCGCCGCCGCCGCGGATGAAGGTGGTGTTGTAGGTGGTGGCCAGCACCGAGCCGCTGGCGGCGTCGACCAGTTCCTTCTGCGTGTACAGCAGCGCCGCCTGGCCCTCGCCCTTGTCGGTGAGGCCGGCGATGCGGGTGCGGCCGATGATCTCGCCTTCCACCGGCACCGGCCGGTGCAGCACCAGCTCCTGCTCGCCGTGCACCACCGCCTTGGGATCCACGCCCGATTCCGGGTGCGACAGCCAGAAACCGGGATGGCCGAGCACGATCGCCATCGACGGCAGCGCCACCAGTTCGCGGCGGTGGTCCACGAAGCGCAGCTGGCGCTCGTCCAGCGGGTCCTGCCCCAGGCCCACCGACAGCGCGTAGAACGCGGTGTCGCGGCGCGACAGCGTCTGCCGCACCTCGGGAATGGAAAACCGCAGCAATTTTTCGGCGTTTATCGGCACCGCATCTTCTCCTCTGCCGGCCTTTCGAAGGCCGTCCACATCTGTCCATGCACGCCCGCCGGACGTTCGCGGCGATGGCGCCGGAACCGGCGCCGCCGTCGGCGGGCGCCGGGTTGACGATCGTAGCAGGCTTGCGCGGCCTTGGGCCGCCACTCATTTCAAACCGTGAAATGACATTTTAAGCCGCCGTTTATTCGACCATGATCGGCCCGCCCCGCACAAGTACGCAAGCGCACCACCGCCCCGCGGGAGGTTGCCGGCACCGGCGTTTCTTGCTCAAATCGCCGGCATTGCATCCCGGCCGCCGGCGGCCGGCAGCGCACGGCAAACGAACCCACGAGGAGATTGCGTTCCCATGAGCAAGAGAATGATCGGCGACGTCGCCATCGACCAGGTCGTCGAACTGGCCCTGGATCCGGCCTTCGCCGCCGACCAACTGCTGCCGGACTTCAACGACGAAGTGGTGGCGGCCAACCGCGCGCTGTTGTCGCCGCGCTACATGAACGCCGACTCCAAGCTGCTGGTGATGAGCATCCATTCCTGGATCGTCCGCTCCGGCGACAACGTCGTGCTGATCGACACCTGCTGCGGCAATCAGAAGCCGCGGCCGGATTTCCCGCTGGCCAACATGCTCGACGTGCCCTACCTCGAGCGCCTGGAAGCCGCCGGCGTGCGTGCGCAGGACGTGGACTACGTGCTGTGCACGCACCTGCACGTGGACCACTGCGGCTGGAACACGCAGCTGCGCAACGGCAAGTGGGTGCCCACCTTCCCCAACGCCAAGTACATCTTCTCGCAGACCGAGTACGACCAGTGGAACCCGCAGGATCCCACCTACCCGAAGGCCGGGATGAACCCGACCTCGGGTGTCAACGCCGGCGTGTTCGAGGACAGCGTGCTGCCCATCGTCGAGCACGGCCTGGCGCAGATGGTCACCGGGCGCCACGCCATCGACCGCAACCTGAGCATCGAACCGGCGCCCGGCCACACCTTCGGCTCGATCGTGATCAAGCTCGACTCGAAGAGCGACAAGGGACTGTTCTGCGGCGACGTGATGCACCACCCGATCCAGGTGCTGCGCCCGGACTGGAACAGCGCCTTCTGCGACGTGCCGGCGCTGGCGCGCCACACCCGCCGCCGCGTGCTGGGCTACTGCGCCGACGAAGGCGCGGTGCTGATGCCGGCCCACTTCGCCGCGCCGCACGCGGTGCGCGTGCAGCGCGCCGGCGAGAACTTCACGTTCCAGCCGGCCTGAGGGAGCCGTCGCAGATTCCCCTTGGCATGCTCAACGCGGCCATCCATGGCGAGACCATGCAGCTGCCGGAACGCCCGGCCCGGCCATCCGTGGCCGGGCGATCGGGGCCGCAGGCAATGACATCGAGTCATTGCCTAAACGCGTCCCCTCTCCCTTCGGGAGAGGGGTTGGGGTGAGGGGCCGCCGGCTCGACAAGGTGCACGCACGCTCTGTCGACACACCGCCCCTCACCAGCGCCTGCGGCGCGGCCTCTCCCGATGGGAGAGGTAAGCGCCAGGACGGGCGTTTCACCGACACCGGGTATCGGCTTACTTCTTCCCCGGCTCCAGCTTGCGCACCACGCTGGGCCGGCCGGTGGTGCCGTAGGTGAAGCCGACGCGCGTGCTGGTGGCGCGCAGGTGCGCGTTGCGGCTCAGGAAGCGCGTACCGGCGGCGGTGAGGCCGCCGTCCACCGGCAGCATCTGGCCGGTGACGAACTCGCTGGCCGGCGAGGCCAGGAACAGCGCCACTTCGGCGATGTGCTCCGGCTCGCCGCGGCCCGGCCAGGGCTGCACGCCGACGATGGATTTCTCCGCCTCCTCGATGTCGCCGCCGTGCATCAGCGGCGTGAAGATGATGCCGGGGCAGATGGCGTTGACGCGGATGCGGTGCGGCGCCAGCTCCACCGCGGAATGCTGGGTGAAGTTGTTCACCGCGGCCTTGGCCGCCGAGTAGCACGGCGGGCCGGCGCCGGCGCTGAGCGAGGCGATGGACGAAGTGTTGACGATGGCGCCGCCCTCACCCTGCGCGATCATGCGCCGCGCCGCGTACTTGGTGCCGAGGAAGACGCCGCCGACCAGGATGTCGAAGGTCTTGCGCCAGGCGCCGTAGTCGATGTCGGTGATCGGGCCGATGGCGCCGCCCAGGCCCGCGTTGTTGAACATGATGTCGATGCGGCCGAACTCGCGCACCGCCGTGTCCACCAGCCGCTCCACGTCGGCCTCCTCGGCCACGTCGACCTGGGCGAAGCGGTAGTTGCCTGCGCCGGCGAGGTCCGCGAACGCCCGCCCCGCCACTTCGGCGTTGAGGTCGCCCACCACCACGCGCGCGCCGCAGTCCATGAACAGCCGCGCCGTGGCATAACCCATGCCGCTGGCGCCGCCGGTGATGACCGCCACCTTGCCGCTCAGGTCGTAATTCGACTTGCCGCTCATCGTTCGTGCTCCTCCATTGCTTTATTCCGGGTGCCGCCCTGCGCAGCTATTCGCCGACCAGCACCAGGCGACCCTTCACCTGCCCTTGCCGCAGGCGCGCCAGCGCCGATTTCACGTCGGCCATCGGCGCCAGCTCCATCGGCAGCGGCGACACCTTGCCGCTGCGCGCCAGCGCCACCAGTTCCTTGAGATCCTCCAAGCTGCCGACGTAGGACGCGCGGATGCAGATGTTGCGCAGCACCAGCAGCACGGTGGAAATGACCGTCTCGCCGCCCATCAGGCCGACGCCGACGAAGGTGCCGCCGCGGCGCAGCGCGGCGATGCCGAAGTCCGCCGTGGACGAGGCGCCGACGAAGTCGATGGCACCGGCCACGCCCTTGGTGGTTTTCTGGAAGCCCGCCACCGCGGCCGGGTCGCGCGGGTCCACGCTGAGCGCGGCGCCGGCGCCTTCGGCCAGGGCGCGCTTGGCCGGGTCGATGTCGGCCACCGCGATGTTCTTGAAGCCGATCGCCTTGGCCAGCGACACCGCGCTCAGGCCGACGCCGCCGGCGCCGAGGATCAGCAACCAGTCGTGCTCGCGGTCGCACTGGATCTTCTTCAGCGCGCCGTAAGCGGTGAGGCCGGAGCAGGCCAGCGTGGCGGCAAAAGCGGGATCGAGGTTGCCGAAGTCGATCAGGTATTTCGGGTGCGGCACCAGGCACTGGTCGGCGTAGCCGCCGGGCTTGTTCACGCCGATGGCGGCCGGCTTGTTGCAGTTCTGCTCCTCGCCGCGCTTGCAGCTGTCGCACTGGCCGCAGCCGATCCAGGGGAAGATCAGGAACTGCTTGCCCAGCTCGCCGTCGGCGATCGGCGCGTCGGGGCCCTTGGCGACCAGCCGGCCCAGCACCTCGTGGCCCAGCACCAGCGGCGGGAAGATGCCGCCGCGCGGGCCCAGGGTGAGGCGCTTGTCGCCGCCCAGCTCGTAAAAGCCGTCCTGCAGGTGGATGTCGCTGTGGCACACGCCGCAGCGGGTGACCTTGATCACCACCTCGGTGCCGGACGGCTGCAAGTCCGGCGCATCCACCGGCTCGATTTCCTGCCCGAACTGCTTGACCACGTATGAACGCATCTGATGCCTCCGGATCGCACGGGCGGACGGCTGCCGCGCCCTGGCTGTTTGGTTGGTTCGGTCCGCAGATTACTATGAAGAGTGCCGGGCGGAAACGACGGCACGCGCCGCATTCTGCGGCGTTTCACGCGGTGAAACCCATTTTCACTATAATCCGGCCACGCATCCACGGAGGTCAAGATGCCCGAGCCGTCCGGCAACAGGGGAACCGGCGTGCGCGCCCTCGAAGGGGTGCGCGTGCTGGATTTGTCGCGGGTGCTGGCCGGCCCGTGGTGCACGCAGATCCTCGGCGACTTCGGCGCCGACGTGATCAAGGTGGAGCTGCCCGGCATGGGCGACGACACCCGCGCCTGGGGCCCGCCGTTCCTGCCCGCCGACCCCGCCAACCCGGACGTGCGCGGCGAGTCGGCCTATTACGTCTGCTGCAACCGCAACAAGCGCTCGGTGGCCATCGACCTGTCGCGGCCCGAGGGCGCCGGGCTGATCCGCAAGCTGGCCGCGGGCGCGCACGTCGTCATCGAGAACTTCCGCGTGGGCGGCCTGAAGAAGTACGGCCTGGACTACCCCTCGCTCGCCGCCGTCAACCCGCGGCTGGTGTACTGCTCGATCACCGGCTTCGGCCAGAACGGCCCCTATGCCGAGCGCGCCGGCTACGACTTCCTGGCGCAGGCCGGGGGCGGCCTGATGAGCGTGACCGGCGAGCCGGGCGGCACGCCGGTGAAGGCCGGCATCCCCGTCGCCGACCTGTCCACCGGCATGTACGCCACCGTGTCGGTGCTGGTTGCGCTGCGCCACGCCGAGCGCACCGGCGTGGGCCAGCACCTGGACTGCTCGCTGCTCGACACGCAGATCTCCATGCTCGGCAACCAGGCGCTGAACTGGCTGATCGGCGGCGTCGTGCCCGGGCTGATGGGCAACGCGCATCCGTCCATCGTGCCGTACCGCACCTTCAAGGCGGCCGACGCCGAGGTGGTGGTGGGCGTAGGCAACGATGCGCAGTTCCAGAGCCTGTGCGCGGCCATCGGCCGCATGGACCTGGCGCAGGACGAGCGCTATTCGCGCAATCCCGCGCGGGTGAAGAACCGCGTGGCGCTGGAAGCCGAGCTCCAGCGGATCATCGGCCAACAATCCTCGGCCGAGCTGATCGGCAAGCTCGCCGCCGCCGGCGTGCCGGCCGGGCCGGTGAACACCATCGACAAGGTGTTCGCGGACCCGTTCGTCGAGGCGCGCCAGGTGGTGCAGCGCTTCGAGCGCGACGACGGCGTGAGCATTCCCACCGTCGCCTTCCCCGGCAAGCTCTCGGCCACGCCGGCGGACTACCGGCGCGAGCCGCCGCGGCTGGGCCAGCACACCTTCGAGGCGCTGGGCGAATGGCTGGAATTGTCCGCCGACGAGCTGGGCCGGCTCGAGCGCGCCGGCGTCATCGCCGGGCGCAAGTCCGCCTGAGCCGTGCGCGCGCACCGCACCGCGATAAGCCCATGAGTTCGTTCAAGCCGGTGATCGCGGTTTCGCGGGCGCTGGAGGTGCTGCGCGTGGTCAACCAGGAGCGCAGCGCCAGCGTCGGCTCGCTGCACAAGGCCACCGGCCTGGACAAGGCCACCATCGTGCGCATGCTGGAAACGCTGGAACACGAAGGCTACGTGATCCGCGACCCGGACCGGCCCCTGTATTCGCCCAGCGGCCGCACCCTGCTGCTGAGCCAGGGCTACGACAAGCAGCAGTGGATCGCTTCGGTGGCCGAGCCGGCGCTGGCGGTGTTCCGCAACCGCATCGGCTGGCCGTCCGACGTGGCCCTGTTCGACGGCGACGCCATGGTGCTGGTGCAGACCTCGCGCGGCCAGGGCCCGCTGTCGTTCAACCGGCGCGCCGGCTTCCGTGCGCCGGTGCTGATGACGTCCATCGGCCTGTCCTTCCTCGCGTGGTGCCCCGACGCCGAGCGCCAGCGCATCGTCGGCGCGCTGGCGCGCATTCCCGGCCGCTGGACCGAGCTGGCGCGCAAGCCGGCGCGGCTGCGCGCCCTGCTGGACGAGGTGCGCACCAGCGGCTACGCCGTGATGGCGCCGGAGTACACCGAGGAGGTCTACGCCGGCAGCGTCTGGGCGATGGGCGTGCCGATCATGCACGGCGAGACGGTCTATGCCGCCATGAACATCATGATGCTCAAGAGCGCCGTCAGCTTGAAGGACGCCGTGCGCAACCTGCTGGGCCCGCTCAAGGCCGCCGCCGCCGAGATCGCCCAAGGCCTCGCCGCTTCCCAGGCCGCGCTGCGCAGGCCCTGACCGCGGCAATTGCGCGGCCGCCGGATTTGCGCCAACCTCGCGCGAACGCAGCGACGGCCGGCGCCGTTGCGCCACAGCAGACGGAGGATGGCATGGCCAAGCTCAAGCTCGCTTACTACGTCACGCGCGACATGGACCGCGCCGTCGCCTTTTACCGCGACGCGCTCAAGCTCAACCTCAAGTTCCAGGACGGCGCCAAGTGGGCGCAGTTCGACCTGGGCGGCACCAGCCTGGCGCTGTCCTCCCCCGCCGAAGCCCAGGAAGGCGTAGCCGGCGGCACCGCCATGATCGAAATCGAAGACCTCGACGGCGCCCGCGCCGGCATCGTCAAGGCCGGCGGCACCATCCTTTCCGAACGCGCCGTGACTGGCGGCCGTTCGCTGGCGTTCCGCGACCCGGACGGTAATATCGTGCAGCTGTTCGAGCGTGCGGCGAAGCCGGCTTGAAGCTGCCGCGATCAACGGAATCCGCCGCGCCCCCCGAGCCACGTCCCCCTTCGCCGCGTGCCGATGCCCGACCAGCCCGACCTCCTGCAGATACGGCTTCCCGCCTGGTTGGGCGCGTTCTGCGCTTCGCGTCCGCACCACCTGGCAACGGCGCAGGAACGAATGGCGCTGGTGATCGAGGCGGCGCGCGCCAACGTCGCCAACGGCACCGGCGGCCCCTTCGCCGCCGCGGTGTTCGAGTCGGCGTCCGGCAGGCTGGTTGCCCTGGGCGTCAACCTGGTGACGACGCAGGGGCTTTCGATGCTGCACGCGGAAGTGGTCGCGCTCGCCTTCGCGCAAAGAATGCTGGGCACCTACGATCTCGGCGCGCCCGGCCTGCCGCGCCACGAGCTGGTGGCGAGCGCGGAGCCTTGCGCCATGTGCCTGGGCGCGATCCCCTGGTCCGGCGTCAGGAAGCTGATCACGGGCGCCCGCGATGCCGACGTCCGCAAGATCGGCTTCGACGAAGGGGCCAAGTTGCCGGGTTGGCGGGACGAGCTGGAGAAACGCGGAATTGCCACGGTGTGCGACGTCGGCCGCGCCGCCGCTGCACAAGTGCTGCTGGATTACGCGGCGGCCGGGGGAGCCATTTACAATCCGGGCAAGGCCGGCCAGGTCGCTGGTTAGACCGATCTTCGTTTAGTTGCAGACATGTTTGATTTGTCATTCTGAGCTACGCTAAGAATCTGGCCAGATCCTTCGCATAGCCTGCCCTGAGCGCAGCCGAAGGGCTCAGGATGACAGCACAAAAAAGTACGCGTCCGAGTCGAAAATCATTTCGTCCCGCTGCGCGGTTCGCCGTGCGGCGCTTCAGGGACGCAATTGCGGGAAGTCGGGATGCCGGAACGGCGCGCCGGCGGGCGCCAGAGCCATCTTCTTCAAGGGGTGACGGCCGCCGTCGTCGTGCTTCAATCCCTCGACGTTGGCCATGCCGTCGTGCGGCCGCTGCGCGCACCAGGCATCCTCGCCGAAGAACCGCAGCGAAAGCGTACGGCGCCGCACGCCGCTGCGCGTGGGTGCCCCGCCATGCAGGATGGCGGGATGAAACGCCACCACGTCGCCTGGCCGCGTGGCCCACGACAGCAGCGGGAACCGCTCGCGCGCCTGCTCGATCGCGGGAAGCTGCGGCCATTGCGAGCGGTCGAACAGGTTGGCGGCTTCGTCGTCGGGATTGAACGCGCTCGGGTTGTACAGCGGCCCGCGATGGGAGCCGCGCACGAATTCGAGCGAATACGCCTTGTCAACCGGGTCGAGGTTAGTCCAGAACACCGCCAGGTGGTCGCCGCTGACCGGCAGGTAAGGCAGGTCCTGGTGCCAGGGCGTGCGCCGCGTGTCGGCACCGTCCTTGAGCCAGATCTGCTCGTACATGAGCCAGACATCCTTGCAGCCGAACAGCATGGCCGCCAGGTCGGCGACGACGGTCTCACGCAGGAACCTGCGGTAGGCGGGGAAGCAATCGGGGTTGGCCTGGTCCTGGTAGAAAGTGCCGGCCGTGCCGAGCAGGACCGGTCCCGCGCCCGGGCCGGGATGGGTGAGGGTCCAGTTGTAGCATTCTTCGGCCAGCGCCAGGGTCGGTGCATCCAGCACGCCGGGCAGGAACACCACGCCGTCTTCGGCAAAGCGCGTACGGATCTCGTTCGGGTCCAGATCGTTCCGCATGGTTCGCTCCTCAAGGGAACAACGGCGTACGCTGCTAGGCCGCGCTAGAAATCCAGCGGCGTCTCCAGGTACTTGTCGTAGATGTAGTCCCGATGCGCCATCAGGATCGGCGCCACCGCCTTGCCGATGACCGGATCGGTGTTGGTGTACACCGACCGGTACAGCTCCGGCATCTGGCACACCGACTCCGGCAGCGGCTTGATCGTCACCGCGTGGCAGGCCCAGTAGATGTCCAGCGCGGTGAGCGCGTTGCCGATGAAGTAGCGGCTGCCCTTGGCACGCTGCTGCTCCAGGCGCGCCGCCAGGCGGCCCAGGATTTCGGCGCAGCGGGCGGCGGCGGCGATGCCGGCTTCCGGCGTGAAACCGTACTTTTCGCCCACCTTGCCGTAGATTTCGCGCGTCTGCGGGTCCTTGTCCGGCGCAGTGAACTCCTTGACGATGGAGTTGCGGCGGTTCCAGGTGTAGCCGTTCTCGCCGCAGATCTCGTGGGACAGGCCGATCATCAGCACGCGGTCGTCCCAGTCCGTGGGGATCAGGCGCGGCTGCGGCGCCAGCCGCTCGACCAGGTAGAGCTGCTCGATCCAGGTGGAGCGCGGCGGCTCGTCGTTCCAGGCCAACACCGGCGCGGTGGTCTGGGCGGTCCAGCGGAGCAGCGGCAGGTTGGTGCCGAACAGCTCCTGCTTGGCCTTCACGTAGGGCAGCTTCTTGACGTACAGCAGGCCCTTGGCCGACTCGCTCCACGGCGCCGGCAGGCCGGGGCTCAGCACCACGCGCAGGCCCGGCATGCCGATCGCCTGCTCGACTTCGATGTATTCCATGGCTCCTCCCGTTTCGCCGACTCCGCTTGCGCCTCGAAAAAATCAGAAATCGAACGGCAGCTGCAGGTATTTCTGGTAGATGTAGTCGCGGTGCTCGAACAGGATCGGCGCGGCGGCCTTTTCCAGCACCGGGTCGGTGTTGGTGTAGACGGCGCGGAAGTGCGCCGGCATCGGGCAGACGTTGTCCGGCTGCGGCCGCATGGTGATGGCATGGCAGGCCCAGTAGATGTCCAGCGCGGTGAGCGCGTTGCCGATGAAGTAGCGGCTGCCCTTGGCGCGCTGCTGCTCCAGCCGCGCCGCCAGGCGGCCCAGGATTTCGGCGCAGCGGCCGGGCGCGCTGGCCGCGGCCTCCGGCGAGTACCAGTACTTCCTGCCGAGCTTGTCAAAGGTGGCGCGGGTCTGCTCGTCCTTGTCCGGGGCGGTGAAGTCGCGCACCATGATGTGGCGGCGGTTCCAGGTGTAGCCGTTCTCGCCGCAGATCTCGTGGGACAGGCCGATCATCTGCACGCGGTCGTCCCAGTCCGCCGGGATCAGCCGCGGCTGCGGTGCCACCCGCTCGAACAGGTAGAGCTGCTCGATCCAGGTCGAGCGCGGCGGCTCGTCGTTCCAGGCCGCCACCGGGGCGGTGGCCTGCGCGGTCCACTTGAGCAGGACGACGTTGGCGCCGAGGATTTCCTGGCGCGCCTTCACGTAAGGGATTTTCTTGACGTGCAGGATGCTCTTGGCCGACTCGCTCCACGGCGCCGGCAGCCCCGGGCTCAGCACCAGCCGCAGGCCCGGCATGCCGATGGCCTTTTCTACGTCGACGTACTCCGCCATTTTTTGTTTCCTCGTCGGCAGGCCGCGGGCATCCTCCTTAAAAAAATGCACGCGGCGGATTTATCTGGTGCAGAAGCTAGCACTTCGGGTGCGGGGCGAGGAAGGGGGAACGCCAATCCCGGCATGCAGCCGTCGCGTGCGACAACGCGCGCGGAGCCAACGTCCTCTCCCGCACCCCCTACCGGGGACCGGCGGCTGAGCCGCCGGTCCCCGGTAGGGGTTCAGAACGGGATACCCCGGTATTCAGCCGGCGGCAACCTGCTCCTCGGCCATGCTGCGGCTGGCCTTGTGCATCTCGAAATTGGCGTTGTCGGGGGCCTTGGTGCGCTCCTCGAACACCGCCATGTTGTGCGGCCACTGGGTGACGATGCGACCCGAGCCGGTGCGGTAGTACTTGCTGCCGAGCGTGCGCCAGGCCTCCACCGCGTAGATCTCTTCCTGCACCTTGCGGTTGTATTCGGCCTGCACCTCCGGCCGCACGTCGATCCAGTCGATGCCGTTCTGCCGCATGTGGCGCAGCTTGCGCAGGATGTAGTCCACCTGCAGCTCGAGCATGTAGAGGATGGAGCCGTTGTTGGTGTTCGGCCCGTAGAGCATGAACAGGTTGGGGAAGCCGGTGGTGGTCATTCCCAGGTAGGCCTGCGGGCCGTCGCTCCAGGCGTCCTTCAGGCGCACGCCGCCGCGGCCGGTGACGTCGATCACCGACAGGTACTTGTTGGCGGCGTAGCCGGTGGCCAGGATGACGGTGTCGACTTCGCGCTCGGCGCCGCCGCTGCGCACGCAATGGGCGCCGATCGAATCGATCGCGTCGGTGATCAGCTCGACGTTGGGCCGGTTGAAGGTGGGATAGAACTCGTTGGAGAACAGCGGCCGCTGCGCGCCCAGCGGCAGCTGCGGGTACAGCTTGCGGCGCGTCTCCGGGTCTTGCACCGTGTTGAGGTTTTCCAGGCCGCGGCGGCGCAGGTCCTCCATCATCACCGGCTCGCTGAAGGTGACGAGCTGCTCGAACACGCCCCAGTACATCTTGCGGATTTCCAGCCCCAGCTCCGGCTGCCGGCGCATCTGCTCCAGCTCCTGCGCGGTGTAGGTCTTGTCGTCCTTGGGCAGCACCCAGTTGGCGGTGCGCTGGTAGACGTAAAGCTGCTTCACCTCGGGGGCGATCTCCGGGATCATCTGCGTGGCGCTGGCCGCGCTGCCGATCACCGCCACGCGCTTGCCGCGCAGGTCGGCGCCCTCGGGCCAGGCCGCGGTGTGGATCAGCTCGCCCTTGAAATCCTTCAGGCCGGCGATGTCCGGCCACTGGATCTCGTTGAACATGCCCAACGCGCTGATGAAACAGTCGGCCACCAGGGTGGCGCCGGCGGCGGTGGTGATGCGCCACTGGCTGCGCGGCTCGTCCCACTGCGCCTGGGTCACGGCGGAGCCGTAGCGGATATGCGGCGCCACGCCGTACTTTTCCACGCAGTGCAGCATGTATTCCTTGATCTCGGGCTGCGTGGCAAAGGCCCGGCTCCAGTCCGGCTTGGGCTCGAAGCTGAACGAATACAGGTGCGAAGGCACGTCGCAGGCCAGCCCAGGGTAGCGGTTGTTGTGCCAGGTGCCGCCGGCGGCGCCGGAGCGCTCCAGGATCACGAAATCCTCGATGCCGGCCTGCTTGAGCTTGATCGCGGTGCAGATGCCGCCGGGACCCGCGCCGGCGATGACGATGCGGAAGCGCTCGCCCGGCTGAGCCTGGTCCTTGCGCTGCTGCTGCTGTTTCATGCATTCCTCCTTACGTTTTTTGCGGTGCCTTGGTTCGGGTGGTTCCCGGCTCCCGCGTGCGGGAGGGGACGGCGCGCAGGCGCCTGGAGAGGGCCGGCCCGGGGCCGGGAAAGCGCCTCTCACCTGCCCTTTTCCCGCAAGCGGGAGGAGGGCTTGAAATCGGTCATGGCCCGTAATTTGTACGGACAAGCCATGTTGCAGCCTACCCTGCCGGCAGCCGTGCTGTCGAACGCGGCGGCCCGCGCAGCGCAGCACGGCGGCGGCCGGCCGCAGTGCCGGGCCGCCCCGGTCGGGCGCCGCCTAGGACGTGCCTTCGTTCCAGCGGTTGGCCGGGTCGTAGCACAGCGCGGGATCGTACTTGCCCTTTTCCATCCAGTGCAGGGTGGAATAATTCGCGACGCGGAAGGCGTCCGGCCTGGCGCCCGTCTGCAGGATGAAGCTGGCCAGCTGGATGATCGCCTTGGCCTGGTCCGGCGCGTCGTAGCTGAGCAGCCTGGTGATCAGGCCGCTGTCGACGTAGTCGCAATCCACCTTGCCGTCGCCGCCCGACGAATACACCTTCACCTCGCCGAGCTTGCCGGCGGCCTTGACCGCCTGCGCCGCGCCCGCCTCCATGCCGCTCCAGAAGCCGACGCTGGCGCACAGGTCCGGGTGCTGCTGCAGCACGGTGGTGGTGATGTCGTGGGCCCTGGTGGCGTCCCAGTTGCCGGCCTGGCTGGACACGACCTTGATCGCCGGGTCGCGCGCAAACGTCGCGGTGATGCCCTCCATCTGCTCGATCGAGTTGGCCGAGGTCAGCTCGCCCTGCACGATCGCCACCTTGCCCGACTTGCCGCTGCCGCTGCCGCATTGCCTCACCACCTCCTCGCCGAGCATGCGCCCCACCTCGTGCCAGTCGGCGCCGACGTAGGCCGCGGTCTTGTAGTTGGAGATCATGTTGACCTGGATCACCGGGATGCCGGCTTCCTCGGCGCGTTTCAGTTCCTTGGCATAAAGCTGCACGTTGGGGTTGTGCACCACCAACACGTCCGGCTTCTGGTCGACCAGCGAGGACACCGCCTGCAGCCCGGCGGTGGTGCTGAAATTCGGATCGCGCACCACGAACTTCATGCCGCGCGCTTGTGCTTCCTCGCGCATCACGCGGGTCCAGATGTCGGTGATCGGCACCCCCGTGGCAATCGGCACCCAGGCGATGGTCTTGCCGCGCAGCGCGGCGTCGGCATGGGCGTGCAGGCCGGCCGAGCTGTTGGCGCCGCCGAGGTCCGGCGCAGTGGCGCCTGCAGCGGGCGTCGCTGCGGGCTGCGGCGCCGCGGGCACCGCATTGCCGCCGCTCGAACCGCCGCCGCATGCGGCGAGAACCAGCGCGAGCAGCGCCGCCGATATCCGGCATGTCCGCCGATTCCATCTTTTCATGCAGCCAGCTCCTCCATTGGTACGGCAAAAATATGTAAGGGCGGGCGGGGCCGCTTGGTCCGCCCCCGGACAGGTCCGCCGCAGACACGCAGCCATGGGCGCAGTGCGTGGATTGACTCCGGCGTATTTCTAATTGTAATTTGAATTAGAATTATGTCCATCCGTCACTTCCTGCCGCCGCGACGCCGCCGAGGACCGTCCATGCACTTCGCCCCCAAGCTGCGGTGCGCGCCACGGCCCCCATCCCCATGAGCGCCCGGCTGAACCCCCGTCCGCTGGCGCGGGTGCCGGAACCGGCGGTGCCGCACAGCCGCACGCCGCGCGCGGAACGCAAGAAGCTGCGCATCCTCGACGCCGCCGCCGAGGTGGTGGCCCGCCGCGGCTACGCCGGCGCCACCCTGGCCGAAATTGCGGCCGAGGCCGGCACCCAGGCCGGCAGCATCTACTACCACTTCGAGTCGCGCGAGGCGCTGATCGAGGAGGTGATGCGCCATGGCGTCGGCCTCAGCTTTGCGCATACGCGCGCCTGCGTGGAGCGGCTGCCGCGCAGCGCCTCGCCGCGCACGCGGCTGGAAACGGCGATCCGCGCGCACCTGGAAATGATGCTGGCGGAAAGCGGCAACGCGCGCGCCACCTCGCGCCTGACCGGCCAGATCCCGCCGGAGATGTGGCAGCGCGTCAATGCCGTGATGCGCGCCTACGGCGCCTATCTGGACCGGCTGATCGCAGCAGCGGCGGCGGCCGGCGAAATCGACCCGGCGATCGACCGCAGCGCCTTCCGCATGCTGGTGATCGGCGCCGCCAACTGGGTGCCGGAATGGTTCCGGCCGAACGGCCGCTCGAGCCCCGGGCAGCTGTGCGACCTGCTGGTGCGGATGGCGATGGAAGGTGTGGCGACGCGCCGGCGCAGCCGCGCCGCGGCATGATGGCGCGCAACAATATGGAATGGAGGAGCTGAGCGTGGGATTTGCAGTGGCGGCACCGGATTTCCCCGCGGGCTGCGCGATCGTGTTCGGCGGCTCCGGCGGCCTCGGCCGCGCCATCGCCGGGCTGCTCGCCGAGCGCGGCGCCGACGTGGTGCTGACCTATCGCACGCGGCCGCAGCCGGCGCAGGCGGTCGCCGCCGAAATCCGCGCCATCGGCCGCAAGGCCAGCGCCCTGCCCTGCGAGCTGTCCGATCGTGCCGCGGTGGAGTCGGTGGTGCGCGCCGCCCAGGCCGAATACGGGCGCGTGCATACCGTGGTATCGGCCGGCGGGCTGGTCTACGACACCGGCCGGCTGGCCGAGCTGCGTGAATCCTCGTTCCGCGGCGTGGTGGAGACCGACGTGATCGGCTTCTTCAACATCAGCCAGGCGGCGGTGCCGGCGCTGCGCGAGGGCGGCGGCGGGGCGATCGTGGCGATCGTCACCACCGCCCTGGCGCACGTGGTGCCGCGCACCGCCCTGTCGGCGGCGCCGAAGGCGGCGGTGGCGACGATGATCAAGCACCTGGCCACCGAGGAAGGCGTCAACGGCATTCGCGCCAACGCGGTCGGCCCCGGCGTGATCGATGCCGGCATGGTGATTCCCTTGCGCCAGGGCCCGTCGCGCAAGACCATGGACCTGGCCATCGGCATGACGCCGCTGCGGCGCTTCGGCAGGGCCGAAGAGGTCGCCGAGACGGTGGTGTTCCTGGCCTCGGCCAAGGCCGGCTACATCAGCGGCCAGGTGCTGATGGTGGACGGCGGCATGCTGGCCTGAAGGCGGCGCCCGGCCTATCGCAACGCAGGAGGACAATGCGCAATGCTCGCCCAGACGCAGGAATCGATCGCAGGAAGGATCGCCGCGCTGCAGCGCGCCCGCAGCACCGACCTGGCGCCCGCCAGCTACCGCCAGCCGCCGCGGGACTACACCGACCCGGCGGTGCTGGCGCTGGAGATGCAGCGCCTGTTCCAGGAAGGCGCGCCGCTGCCGGCCGGCCTGTCCTGCGACGCCCGCGCGCCCGGCGACTGGTTCGTCTACGAAGCGCTCGGCCGCTCGGTGCTGGTCTGCCGGCACGCCGACGGCAGCCTGCGCGCCTACCGCAACACCTGCCGCCACCGCGGCATGCGGCTGGCGCAGGGCTGCGGCACCGGCGGCGGCAACTTCGTCTGCCCGTACCACGCCTGGGCCTACGATTTTGAAGGCTGCCTGCGCGCGCGGCCGGGCGAGGACAGCTTTGCCGACGCGCCACGCAGCGAGCTCGGCCTGCAGCCGCTGCCGGTGCGCGAGGAAGCCGGCGTGGTTTACGTCGGGCTGGCGCCGGCGCAGTGGCCGCAAGCGCCGCTGCTCGGCGGCGCCGAGGCCGAGCTGGCGCCGTTCGGCCTGGCCGGCTACCACCGCATCGACCATCGCGTGTTCCAGGCGCGGATGAACTGGAAGCTCGGCATCGATTCGTTCCTCGAGGCCTACCACCTGCACAAGCTGCACCGCAACACCCTGCGCACGCTGTTCCTCGACGACATCGCGGTGTTCGACGCCTTCGGCCGCAACAGTCGCATCACCGGCGTGCGCCGCTCGTTCGAGCAGCACCGCACCGGCGACAGCCTGCTGCCGCACCTTACGGTGGTCTACCAGCTGTTCCCCAACGCGGTGCTGATCCACCAGCAGGATCACATGGAGTTCTACGAAGCGCTGCCGGACCCGCAGGACCCCAACCGCTGCGCCATGCGCGTGACCCTGTACGCGCCGCAGGCGGCGGAAACCGAGTCGGCGCTGCGCTACTGGGCGGCGAACCTGGAGCTGGTGTACAAGGTGACCACCACCGAGGATTTCGCCGCCTGCGAGCAGATCCACGCCAACCTGCGCGGGCAGCCGCCGCCGTTCCTGGTGTTCGGCCGCAACGAGCCGGCGCTGATCCACTTCCACCGCAGCCTCGCCCAGGCGCTGGCCTGAGGCGCGGCCGGTGGACGCTGCGCGAACCGCAGTGGGAAGATAGCGGCCACGAGAGCACCGCCGCGCAGGCACGCGCGGGCCGCCGCCGAGGAGAACGACAGTGGGGCCGCTGCACGGAATCCGCATCATCGAAATGGACGGCATCGGCCCCGGCCCGTTCTGCGGCATGCTGCTGGCGGACCTCGGCGCCACCGTGCTGCGCATCGAGCGGCGCCAGCCCAGCGGCATGGGCATCCAGCGTCCGGCGCGCTTCAACCTGCCGCGGCGCGGGCGCAAGTCCCTGGCGCTCGACCTCAAGGACCCGCGCGCCACGGAAGTGATCCTGGAATTGGTGGAAGGCGCCGACGGCCTGCTGGAGCCGTACCGGCCGCAGGTGATGGAGCGCCTCGGGCTCGGCCCGCAGGTGTGCCTGCAGCGCAACCCGCGCCTGGTCTACGGGCGCATGACCGGCTGGGGCCAGACCGGGCCGCTGGCGCATGCCGCCGGCCACGACCTCAACTACATCGCGCTGTCCGGCGCGCTGCACGCATACGGCCGCAAGGGCCAGCCGCCGACCCCGCCGACCAACATCGCCGGCGACTACGTCGGCGCGCTCTACCTGGCGCTGGGCATGCTCGCCGCCCTGCTGGAGGCGCGCCGCTCGGGCAAGGGCCAGGTGGTCGACGCCGCTATGGCGGATTGCGCCGCGCACCTGATGACCAGCTATTACGGCCTGCTCGCGGCCGGCGTGTGGACCCACGAGCGCGGCACCAACATCGCCGACACCGGCGCGTTCTTCTACGAAACCTACCAGTGCAGCGACGGCCGCTGGATCTCGGTGGCGGCGGTCGAGGAGAAGTTCTACGAGGAACTGCTGGAGCGCATCGGCATCGACCGCTCCGTGCTGCCGCCGCAGGGCGACCGCGCCCGCTGGGAGGAAGGCAAGCAGCGGCTGGCCGAGCATTTCCGCACGCGCAGCAGCGCGCAGTGGTGCGCGCTGCTGGAAGGCAGCGATGCCTGCTTCGCGCCGGTGCTGAACCTGAACGAGGCGCCGGAGCATCCGCACTTCAAGGCGCGCAAGGCCTTCGTGGAAATCGACGGCCTGGTGCAGCCGGCGCCGCAGCCGCAGTTCAGCCGCACCCCGCCGGCCGTGCCCACGCCGCCGCCGGCCGACGGCGGCCACAACGCCGAAGAAGCCCTGGCCGGCTGGAACCTGCCGCGCGAGCGCATCGCCGGGCTCAGGGCCTCCGGCGTCATCACCCAGGGAAGCTCCGATTAATCAGAGCTTCCCGCTTGGGCTATGGATGGCCCCAGTCTTTCAATGGGAATTTCATTGGCGCAAGCCATTGAAATGGAAGGCCGTTGAAAATCACACTTTTCGACGGTCGTCATTCCTGTGGATGCTCGCCATTTTATGATCGGCAGGATTGAAAATTAACATATTTGTAGTAACATTTGCGTACATCGAGTGACCATGACAACTCGATTCGAGTGGGATGCAGAAAAGGCGGCAAGCAACCTGCAAAAGCATCATGTGAGCTTCGAAACGGCCGTCAGGGCGTTCGCGGATCCGTTTGCCGTTGCAGCGCAGGACCGCATCGAGGCCGGAGAGTACCGTTGGCAGACCTTGGGCATGGTGGACGGCGTCCTCCTGCTGCTGGTCGCCCACACCGTGCAGGACGATGACGAAGCGGAAGTGATTCGAATTATTTCGGCCCGGCGGGCCGGGCCGAAGGAAAGGAAGCGCTATGAGCAGGAAGTCCGTTAAATACGAAGTGGATCTGAAGAATTTGCCGCCGCTGACCAAACGCCAGAAGGCCGAGGTTGATGCGCTCAGGGCCATGCCGGACGGCGCGATCGACACCAGCGACATCCCACCCTTGACGGACGATTTCTGGAAAAACGCAGTGCGTAACCCGTTCTACAAGCCGGTCAAGACCTCCACGACGGTTCGGGTGGATTCCGATGTGCTGATATGGCTCAAGTCCAAGGGCAAGGGCTACCAAACCCGCATCAATGCCATTTTGCGGGAGGCGATGCTGCGGGAGGTCGGGCATTGACCTCGACATCCAATTCCGGCCAACGATAAATCACGCTTCGTACAAGACTCAAAAGCAGCGTATGCACTCGGTTATTGATCGAAGCTGGCCGGCCAGGTGCCTGCAGGATTGCGACGGTCCGCACCTCGCATTCGCGCGGCGCATTCCGCGCCGGCATCCGTCTCGTGTTCGCAGGTCGGCCTCGACAATATCTTACCGCGGCAATTAGACCAGGCAGCGTCTTCGCGTTCTCCCACATTCACACAAACCAAGGTACGGCACATGCAAGCACGCGTCGTCATCAGCGGCTGGGGCCAGGTCACGCAGCGCAAGAACGCGCTGCCGCCCTACCTCGACCCGGTGGACATGATGGAGTGCGCCGCGCGCGAAGCCGGCGCCCACGCCGGCAGCGGCATCTGGCGCGAGGTGGACGGCGTGCTGGCGGTGCGCCCGCTCAGCCGCAACCTGCCCAACGCGGCGCAGGACGTGGCCGCGCGGCTCGGGCTGCGGCCGAAATTCGCGCGCACCTCCGGCATCGGCGGCCACACGCCGCAGTACCTGGTCAACCAGGCCGCGGGCATGCTGGCGCGCGGCGAGGCGCAGGCCATCCTGATCTGCGGCGCCGAGACCTATTATCCGCGCTCGGCCGACGCCACCACCGGCGAGATGGCGCTGATCCAGGGCATCGGCGCCGACTACCAGGAAGACGACGCGGTGGGCAGCAACGCGCTGGAGCAGCGCCACGGCCTGCTGCTGCCGATCCACGGCTTTCCGCTGTTCGAGGTGGCGCTGTGGGCGCAGTCCGGGCTCGGCCGCGACGCCTGGCTGGAGCGCATGGGCGCGCTGTGGTCGGGCTTCAGCCTGGCCGCGGCGCAGCACCCGAACGCCTGGTCGCGCGAGCCGCTGACGCCGGCCGAGATCGTCACGCCGTCGGCCACCAACCGGCCGATCGCCTGGCCTTACACCAAGCGCATGGTGTCGCAGGTGATGGCGGACCTGGGCGCGGCGATCATCCTCACCACCGAGCGCGAAGCGGCGCAGCTGCACGGCGGCGCCGGACGGCCGGTGTACTTCCGCGGCGGCGGCTACGCCAGGGACCGCCAGCGCTTCATGATCGACAAGGCCGACTACACGCGTAGCCCGGCGCTCGCCGCGGCGGCGGCCAAGGCGCAGGCGCGCGCCGGACTGCGCGCGGCCGACATCGAGTGCTTCGACCTGTACAGCTGCTTCCCCTGCGCCGTGACCCTGGCGCAGCGCGAGCTCGGCATCGCGCCCGGCGATGCGCGCCCGCAGACGCTGACCGGCGGCCTGGCGTTCTTCGGCGGCCCCGGCAGCAATTACGCCCTGCACGGCATCGCCAGCATCGCCGAGGCGATCGCCGCCGGCCGCTACCGCAGCGGCCTGGCCACCGCGCCGGGCTGGTTCATGCACAAGGGCGCCATCGGCATTTACGCCGACCGTCCCGGCAACACCGACTTCGCCCGCGAGGCGCAGGAGGACCAGGAGCAGCCGGATGTCGGCGATCCGCCGGTAGCCGCCGCCGACGCGGCCGAGGGCGAAGGCACGATCGACACCTACACGGTGGTGTACGGCCGCAACCGCGCGCCGCAGCGCGGCATCGTCTACGGCCGCACCGACGCCGGCCAGCGCTTCGTTGCCAACACGCGGGACGACGCGGCGGTGCTGGAGGGTTTCACCGGCGAGAACCGGGTCGGGCGGCGCGTGCGGCTGGCATTCGACGCGGCGCGCCGGCTGAACCGCGCCGAACTGGCCGACTGAGGGCGCCGCTCAGCGCGCGGGCGGTTGCCGCGCGCAGCAGGAATCCTCCGCTGCCGCCGCCACGTAGCGTCCGGTCGGCGCAACGAAGCCGCCGGCGCCGTAGCGGTCGTGGTGGCGCACCCAGTCGGTCAGGTCGTGCCGCGGGCCGGTCTCGTTGCGACCCTTGGGCGTGAGGTCCAGCAACACGTAGGTGCCCAGCAGCTCCTCGTTGCCGCGGCCGTAGGCGGAGTAGGTGTGGAAGATGCCGCCGTCGGCGTCGCGGTAGAACACGCTGCGGCCCGACAGTTCCTCGATGCCGGGCCTGCACGGCGCGTAGTTGTAGGTCACCTCGCCGGCGGCCAGGGCTTCGGGCGTGAACGACACGCCGAAGTCGTAGTTGAAATCGCTGCCGTAGGACGACACCCAGCGGAAGCGCCAGCCCATGCGCCGGCGGAACGCTTCGATCTCCGCCAGCGGCGCGCGCGACACCGCGACGTAGCTGACGTCGTGATGCTCCAGGTGCGGCAGCGCGCCCTCGACATGGTCCACCTCGAACGAGCAGCCTACGCAGCCTTCCTGCCAGCCGGGGCCGAACATGAAGTGCTTGACGATGAGCTGGCTGCGCCCGTCGAACAGCTCGGCCAATGTCTGCCGGCCGCCGGGCCCGTCGAACAGGTACGGCTTTTCCACCCGCAACCAGGGCAGCGCGCGCCGCTGCCGGCTCACTTCGTCGCGTGCGCGGGTCAGGGCCTTCTCGCCGGCCAATAGCGCCTTGCGTGCGACCAGCCATTCCTCCGCCGAAACGACTTTATGTGCTTCCATGCCCTTCTCCTCAATTGGATTCGACGGGACGATTAGGCAATCAGGCAATCAGGCGAATTGGCGTTCCAGCCGGTCCAGGGCGGCGTCCCAACCCTTGCGGTGACCGTCGCGCGCGGGCTCGTCGAAGAACTGCTCGTGGGTCAGCGTCAGCAAGGTGCCGGCGCCGTCGCCGCTCAGGCTGAGCGTCACCAGCGACTCGCGCTCCGGCGTGCTGTGCCAGGCCCAGGTGAAGACCAGCTTGCGGTCGGGCACCACCTCGCGGTATTCGCCGCCGACGTCGTGGCGCTCGCCGCCCGGCGCCTGGCTGACGAAGCGGAAGCGCCCGCCGACGCGCGGGTCGGATTGCGCGCTCACCACTTCCGCGCCGCCGGGGCCCCACCAGCGGGCTACTTTTTCCGGCTCGATCCAGGCCGCGAAGACTTTCGACGGCGGGGCGTTGATGCGGCGCTGGATGGTGAGGCTGGGTTTGGCGGACACGGGACTTCCTCCACGAAGGCGGCCAGGCGATCAAGCTGTTCGGACCAGAAGCGCTCGTAGCGGCCCAGCCATTTCATCGCCTGCTCCATCGGCGCGGCGTTGAGCCGGCAGGCCACGGTGCGGCCGGACTTGGCGCGCGTGATCAGGCCGGCGCCCGACAGCACGTCGAGGTGCTTCATCACCGCCGGCAGCGAGATCGGGTAGGCGCTCGCCAGCTCGCTGACCGACACGCCCGGCTGACCGGACAATTGTTCCAGCAAGGCACGCCGCGTGGGATCGGACAAGGCCGCGAACACGCGGTTCAGCGCGGCTTGCTGATGCTCAACCATTGGGTTAAGTTTCAGGCATTCCGGGCGCGCCTGTCAAGCACCCCCGGCGGCGCGTTCAAAGCTTGATGGTGATGCACTTGAGCTGGGTGTAGTACTTCAGCGCCTCCAGGCCTTTCTCCCGGCCGTAGCCGCTCTGCTTGTAGCCGCCCAGCGGGGTTTCCACGCCGCCGGCGTAGTATTCGTTGACGTAGATCTGGCCGGCCTCCAGGCGCGCGGCGACGCGGTGGGCACGCCCCAGGTCCCGGGTCCAGATTCCGGCCGACAGGCCGTAGTCGGTCTGGTTGGCGATCTCGACGGCCTGCTGCTCGCCCTCGAACGGCACCACCGCCACCACCGGGCCGAAGATTTCCTCGCGCATGATGCGCATGTCGCCCGTCACGTCGGTATAGAGCGTCGGCGGCACGAACCAGCCCTCGCGCAGCGCCGGGTCTTGCGGCAGCGTGCCGCCGATGCGCAGGCGGGCGCCCTCTTCGCGCGCGGAATCGAAATACCCTTGCACCTTTTCGTACTGCTGCCGCGTGATGATGGCGCTGATCTGCGCATCGTCGGCGGGGCCGAGCGTGAGCTTGCCCAGCGCCGCGGTCATGGCCTCGACGAAGCGGTCGTGGATCGGGCGCTCCACCAGGCAGCGCGAGCCGGCCAGGCAGACCTGCCCGGCGTTGAGCGTGAACGCGCCGATGCTGCCGGCCACCGCCTTGTCGAGGTCGGCGTCGGCGAAGACGATGTTGGGCGACTTGCCGCCCAGCTCCAGGGTCAGCGGGATGATGCGCTCGGCGGCGATGTGGCCGATGGCGCGGCCGGCGCGCACCGAGCCGGTGAACGCCACCTTGCGCACCCGCGGGTGCTCCACCAGCTTGGTGCCGGCTTCCGCGCCGATGCCGGTGACGACGTTGAGCACGCCGGGCGGCAGACCGCACTGCTCGGTGGCGATGCGCGCCAGCTCCAGCAAGCCGGCCGAGGTCTGCTCCGAAGGCTTGGCCACCACCACGTTGCCGGCCGCCAGCGCCGGCGCGATGCTGCGGCCGGCCTGGTTGAGCGGCGCGTTCCACGGCAGGATCACGCCGACCACGCCGTAGGGCTCGCGCCGGGTGTAGGAGTGGTAGCCGCTGCCGAGGTCCAGCACGTCGCCGTGCAGGGCGTTGGCGACGGTGGCGTAGAACTCGAAGTACTGCGCGCACACCTCGATCTCGGCCAGGTCCTGCCGGGCCGGCTTGCCGGTTTCGGCGCGCTCGATGGCCGACAGCGCCTGGATCTGCTCGCGCACCTTGCGCGCGATCTCGATCAGCACGCGCGCTCGCTCCACCGGCTTGCGGTCGCGCCAGGCGGCCCAGGCGGCCTGGGCGGCGGTCACCGCCGCGTCGATGTCGCGGCCGTCGCCGCGCGCGATGCGGAACGAGGGCTGCGCGGTGCGCGGGTCGAACTCCTCCAGGTACTCGCCGGAAGCCGGCGGCACGGAGGCGCCGTTGATGTAGTGGTTCCATTGGCGGGTCATGCGGCGTGCTCCT
>JADHNH010000044.1 GCA_016779605.1 Nevskia sp.
GCAACGATGCCCGCGCCGAAGTGGAACTCGGCGAGGCCACCATGCGGCTGGCCCCGCAGACCGGCTTCAGCTTCCTGAACCTCGACGACAACACCGCGCAGATCCAGCTCAGCAGCGGCACCCTCAACCTCACCGTGCGGAACCTTTCGAGCGGGCAGAACTACGAGGTGGATACGCCGACGGTCGCCTTCGTGGTCAGCCAGCCCGGCGAGTACCGCATCGACGTGGAGCCGGACGGTATCGCCACCAACGTCGACGTGTTCAACGGCGCCGGCACCGTCTACGGCGAAGGCGGCGTGCGCTATCCGGTCGGCGGCCACCAGTTCTTCCGCTTCTACAACCCGCAGCTGAGCGGGGTGGCCTCCGGCCCGCTGCCGCCCGCGGACGATTTCGACCAGTGGTGCTTCCAGCGCGACGCGCGCTACAGCCGCGTGGCTTCGGAAGGCTACGTATCGCCCGCCGTGGTCGGGGCGGAGGACCTCGACGACTACGGCGCCTGGCAGTCCACGCCCGACTATGGCCCGGTGTGGTATCCGCAGGCCGTCGAAGCGGACTGGGCGCCGTACCGCTACGGCCACTGGGCCTGGATCGACCCCTGGGGCTGGACCTGGGTGGACCAGGCGCCCTGGGGCTTTGCCCCGTTCCACTACGGGCGCTGGGTGTACGTCGGCACGCGCTGGGGCTGGGTGCCCGGCGGGCGGATGCTGCGCCCGGTCTATTCGCCCGCCCTGGTGGCCTTCGTCGGCCTCGGCGGCGGCGTTTCGATCGGCATCGGCACCGGGCCGGTGGGCTGGTTCCCGCTCGGGCCGCGCGACGTGTATTGCCCGCCTTACCGCACCTCGCGCCGCTATTTCGAGAACGTCAACGTTACCAACGTCAACAACGTCTACGTCAACAAGACGGTGATCAACAACTACTACAACAACGTCGTCGTGCGGCAGAACCCGGGCCGGGCGCAGTACATGTACCGAAATTCACCGCAGGCGGCCACGGTGGTCTCGCGCGACGCCTTCGTCGGTGCGCGGCCGGTCGGCGCATCGCGCGAGAGGCTGGATCCGGACAAGCTGGCGCGGGCGCCGATCAGCCTGCGTTCGCCGGCGATGCCCACGGCGCAGAGCCTGGCGGCCCGCCCCGGCGGTGCGTTCCGGCGGGCGCCGGCGGCGGTGTTCCAGCGGCCGGTGATCGCACGTTCGACGCCGCCGCCGGCGCCGCCCTCGTTCGCGGCGCGCGCGCCCTTGATCCAGCGCAGCGGCGGTGCGCCGCTGCCGATGTCGCAACTGCGCAGCCTCGGCGCGGCCGCGCCCGGCGATCCCCGCGTGAACGTGGTGGGCGAGCCGCCGCGGCCCAGGGCCGCACCGCTGGATCTGCAACAGCCCTACCTGAAGGGCGGGCCGCGCCAGCCCGGCGCCGGGCCCGCGGAGGGCGGGCAGCGGCCGCTGCAGGCACCGCCTTCCAGGCCGGAGCAGCAGCCGTTCCAGCACCAGCCGCTCAACACCTACTCGCCGCCCGAGCGTTCGTTCGGCACGCCGGCCTCGCCGCAGTTCCGGCCGCCGCCGCGTGACCAGCAGCGGCTGCGCGAGCCGCCGGCGCAGCGTTACCAGGTGCCGCCGGAGCAGCCGCCGCAGGCCCGTCCGCAGCCGCAATACCAGCGGCCGCCCCAGCCCGAACCGTTCCAGGCGCATCCGCAACCGCAGTTCCAGCGGCCGGATCAGCCGCAGCCGCCGCAGGCCAACCCGCAGCCGCAATACCAGCGGCCGCCGCAGCCGGAGCCGTTCCAGGTGCAGCCGCAGCCGTTCCTGCGGCAGGAGCCGCCGCCGCCGCAGTTCCAGCGGCCTGCCCAGCCCGCGCCGTTCCAGCAAGCCCCGCAGCCGCAGCAGGCGCCGCCGCAGTTCAGGCCGCAGGCGCCGCCACACCCACAGCCGCCGTCCCGGCGCGAGCCGCCGGACGACCGCCGCTAGCCAGGAAACACGTCGGCGCCGGCTGCGCCTTGGGCGGAGCCTCCCTTTGCTAAACTGGCCGGGAGTGGGGAGGAACATAATGAATTCCGGAACGGTTGAGCGTGCCGCCGGCGGCGGCGCGATGGGGAATCCTTGCAAGGTGATCCTGTTGGCTGCAGCGCTTGCGCTGGTCGGTGCCGGCGCCGCCGCGCAGGCGCAGGAGCCGGCAGCGGCAGCGGCGGCAGGCCACTTGAGCGGGCAGCTGGCCGGGGTGTCCGGCGCACCGGTCGCCGGGCTGTTCGTTACTGCCAAGGCGCAGGGCAGCGGCATCGAGACGACGGTCTACAGCGGGCCCGACGGGCACTTCGACATCGGCGGCCTTGCCGCCGGCGCGTACACCCTCACGGTACACCACGCGCGCGCGGAAACCGTCGCCCAGGACGTGGCGGTGGGGCCTGCGACAAAGCCTCTCACGTTGCAGGTGCGGCCGGCGGCCGATCCGCTGGCCAATGCCCCTTCATCCACTTGGCTGGCCGGGCTGCCGGACGGCGCGATGAAGAAGCAGTTCCTGCTCGACTGCGGCACCTGCCACGAAATGAGCCGTTCGCGCGTGATGCCGCAGGGCAAGCCGCGCGACCACGCCGGCTGGGTGCAGGCGATCAGGACGATGAAGGCGATCGACGTCTACGCCGTCATTCCGCCGAAGCTGGAAACCATGCGTTACGCGGGCTGGCTGGCGCAGCACCTGGATGCCGCCGGCATCGCCCGGCTCAAGCCGCCGGCGCCGGCGGATACGGCGACGACGCAGGGTGCCACCATCACCGAATACCCGGTGCCCAAGGCCAACGAACTGCCGCACGACGTGGCGGTGGGGCCGGACCGGCGCATCTGGATCACCGCATTCTGGAACAGCCAGATGTGGGCGATGGATCCCGCCACCGGGGCCTTCGACATCTACGAGGTGAACAACGACCCCAAGGCGGTTGCGCAGGTGCGCGCGCTGCAGTTCGATCCCTCGGGCGCGCTTTGGATGGTCAACGGCGGCACCAAGTCGGTGGTGCGGCTGGACGTGAAGACGCGCCGCTTCGACACCTATCCGGTCGGCATGTACGCCCATGACCTGGTGCTGGATTCCACCGGCGACATCTGGGTGAACGACTATTTCGCCAAGGCCGAGCGCATTGCGCACCTGTCGCACACCGATGGCAAGGTGACGGATTTCCCGCTGCCGTCGGCCGGGCTCGAGCCGCGCGACGGCGTGCCGCTGCCGTACGGCCTGGTGGTGGACCGCAAGGACCGGCTGTGGAGCACCCAGCTCGCCGGCAACACGCTGGTGCGCTACGACATCCGCAGCGGCCGCTCGAAGCTTTACCGCATGCCGCAGGCCAACGCCGGCCCGCGGCGCACCGCGGTGGGGCCGGACGGCCGCATCTGGATTCCCGAGTTCGACACCGGCCGCCTGGCCGTGTTCGACCCGGATACGGAACGCTTCGAGACCTTCGACATCGGCGACGGCGACTGCGGCCCCTACGACGTCGGCGTGGACCAGCAGAGCGGCGCGGTGTGGATCGCCGAGGCCCTGGGCAGCGCGCTGGTGCGCTTCGATCCGAAATCGCGCAGGTTCGAGCGCTATCCGCTGCCGAGCGAGCCGGCCTACATGCGGCACCTGGCGATCGACCCGGAAACCGGCGACGTCTGGAGCGCGTACTCCTCGCTGCCGACGGTGGTGCCCAAGGTCGTGCGCCTGCACCGGCCGGTGCGCTGAAGGCGCCGCGGCCGCCTGGCACGAACCGCGCTGGTCGTGTCGGGCCGTTCCAACCGGGCACCCAGCATGATCGAAGCCAAGACACTCGGCCTGTTCGTCCTCACCGCCCTGGCCGAGATCACCGGCTGCTACTTGCCGTACCTGTGGCTGAAGAAGGACGGCCCGGTATGGCTGCTGCTGCCGGCGGCGGCGAGCCTGGCGCTGTTCGCCTGGCTGCTGTCATTGCACCCGACCGCGGCGGGCCGCGTATACGCCGCCTACGGCGGCGTATACATCGCGGTGGCGATCCTGTGGCTGTGGCTGGTGGATTCGGTGCGGCCGACCGCCTGGGACCTGCTGGGCTCCGCCGTGGCCCTGCTCGGCATGGCCATCATCATGTTCGGGCCGCGCCGCGCCTGAGGTCCGCTCAGTGCATCAGGCCGCCGTCGACTTCCAGGGTCTGGCCGCTGACGTAGTCCGAGTAGGGCAGGCAGAACAGCATCACCCCGCCGGCGGCTTCTTCCGGCCGGCCGATGCGCCCCAGGGCGATCAGGTGCAGCATCTCGTCGCGCTGCTCGCGCAGCAGGCCGACGCGGTACATCTTGCCCTCGACCGGCACCGCGGTCTCGCCCTTGATCTCCTGGGTCAGGCGGGTGTCGATGAAGCCGAAGGCCACGGCGTTGACGTTGACGTTGAGCTTGCCCCATTCCTTGGCCAGGGCCCGCGTCATGCCCAGCACGCCGGCCTTGGCCGCGCAGTAGCTGGCCGCGCCGACCATGCCCTGGGTGCCGGCCACCGAGGAGATGTTGACGACCTTGCGCATCACGCGCACGCCGGCGGCCGTTTCCTGCCGCACGCGCTCGCGCAGGAACGGGTGCAACTCGCGCAGGATGCGGAACTGCGCCTTCAGGTGCACGTCCTGCATCGCGTCCCACTGCTCGTCGGTGGTCTTGTGCAGCGGGCTGTTCCAGACGTAACCGGCGTTGTTGACCAGGATGTGGACGTCGCCGAACTGCTGCAGCGCGGTGTCGAGCAGCCGCTTGGGAAAGTCCGCATGGGTGACGTTGCCGACACAGGCCGCCGCCTCGCCGCCGGCCTCGCGCACCGCCTGCGCGGCGGCTTCGGCCGGCTCGGCGTCGAGGTCGTTGATCACCAGGCGGGCGCCTTGCGCGGCGAGCAGGCGCACCAGGCTCAAGCCGATGCCGCGGCCGCCACCGGTGACGACCGCGACTTTTCCTGAAAGCAGGGACATTCGAAACGTCCTCCAGATGGGGGTGGCCCGGGGCGGCGCTGCGGCGCGTGCGCGCCGTGCCTGAACCGGATGGGCGGCAGTGATACTACGCGCCGCGCGAGCCAGTCAAATGGCCCCGCGCGCGGTGCGGCGCGGTGCCGTGCTTGGCTTGAGCCGCGCGTTTGGGTGTAAAGTCTGGCCCATAACATTGCCGCCGGGCAGCGCGCCCGGATTCCCCGGACGGGGGTCATAACGCGGTCATAAGATTCACGTGCTGAAGGAGGAGGGCGCAACGCCATGCAACTTTCACGCGACAAACTCGTCGAGGCCTATCGCAAGATGGCGACCATCCGCGCGTTCGAGGAACGCGTCGGGGCCGAATCGGTCAAGGGCGCCATTCCCGGGTTCGTGCACCTGTACGCCGGCGAGGAAGCCGCCGCGGTCGGCGTCTGCATGCACCTCGGCGACAAGGACTGGATCGGCTCCACCCATCGCGGCCACGGCCATTGCATCGCCAAGGGCTGCAGCGTCGAGGCGATGATGGTCGAAATCTACGGGAAGGCCGGCGGCCTGTGCGGCGGCAAGGGCGGCTCGATGCACATCGCCGACCTGCACATGGGCATGCTCGGCGCCAACGGCATCGTCGGCGGCGGCCCGCCGCTGGCGGTGGGCGCGGCGCTCAGCGCCAAGACGCTCAAGACCGGCGCGGTGTCGGTGGCGTTCCTGGGCGACGGCGCTTCCAACCAGGGCACCACCGCCGAGGCCATGAACATGGCGGTGGTGCTCAAGGTGCCGGCGGTGTTCGTGATCGAGAACAACGGCTACGGCGAGGCCACGGCGGTGGGCTACCACTGCGGCGCGGGCGACATCTCGGCGCGCACCGCGGCATTCGGCATGCCGGCGGAAAAGGTCGAGGACGGCACCGACTTCTTCGCCGTCTACGAAGCCGCCGGCCGGGCACTGCGGCACGCGCGCGAAGAGGGCATGCCCGCGGCGGTGGAAATCGTCTGTGCGCGCCAGGGCGGCCATTACACCGGCGACCCGCAGCCGTACCGTTCCAAGGACGAACTCGAGCAGGTCAAGAAGAACGACCCGCTGGTGCGCTTTCGCAAGCGCGTCACCGGCGAAGGGCTGGTAAGCGCGGCGGACCTCGACCAGGTCGACCGCGAAGTGGCGGCGCTGATCGAGCGCGCGGTGCAGAAGGCGGCGGCGGCACCGCTGCCGGCGGTCGAGGAGCTCACCACCGACGTCTACGTTTCTTATTGAGGAGCGAACAGCCATGGCCAAGAAATCCATCCGGGCGGCAGTCAACGATGCGCTGAAGCTGGAAATGCGGCGCGACCCGACGGTGATCCTGATCGGCGAGGACGTCGCCGGCGGCGCCGGCGGCAGCGGCGTGCAGGACGCGTGGGGCGGCGTGCTGGGCGTCACCAAGGGCCTCTACAAGGAGTTCGGCCCCGGCCGCGTGATCGACACGCCGATCACCGAGAGCGCCATCATCGGCGTCGCCGCGGGCGCGGCGGTGTCGGGCCTGCGCCCGGTGGCGGAGCTGATGTTCGTCGACTTCATGGGCGTGTGCTTCGACCAGATCTTCAACCAAGCCGCCAAGTTCCGCTACATGTTCGGCGGCAAGGCGCGCACGCCGATGGTGATCCGCAGCATGATGGGCGCGGGCTTCCGCGCCGCCGCGCAGCATTCGCAGTCGCTGCACGCGCTGTTCACCCACATCCCGGGCCTGAAGGTGGTGATGCCGTCCAACGCCTACGACGCCAAGGGCCTGCTGATCCAGGCGATCCGCGACGACGACCCGGTGATCTTCCTCGAGCACAAGGCGATCTACGACCTCGAGGACGAGGTGCCGGACGAGGCCTACACCATTCCCTTCGGCGAGGCCAACATCCTGCGCGAAGGCGACGACGTCACCATCGTGGCGATCTCGCGCATGGTGCACGTGGCGATGGACGCGGCCAAGCGCCTGGCGGCGGCCGGCATCCAGGCCACCGTGATCGACCCGCGCACCACCTCGCCGCTGGACGAGGACAGCATCCTGGAGAGCGTCGAGGAGACCGGCCACCTGGTGGTGGTGGACGAAGCCAACCCGCGCTGCAGCTTCGCCACCGACGTGGCGGCGCTGGTGGCCGACCGCGCCTTCGGCGCGCTGAAGGGGCCGATCAAGCTGGTCACCGCGCCGCACTCGCCGGTGCCGTTCGCGCCGAACCTGGAGGACGCCTACATCCCCAATGCCGCCAAGGTGGAGGCCGCGGTGCGTGCCACCCTGGCGGCGCGCGAGCTGGCCACCGCGTAGCGCGGCGCCGCCCCCACAGTCGAGGAAGCGAATACCGCATGATCGTTCCCATCACGATGCCGCGCTGGGGCCTGACCATGACCGAGGGCACGGTCGTGGAATGGCACGTGCAGCCGGGCGCCAGCGTCGGCGCCGGCCAGATGCTGCTGGACATCGAGACCACCAAGATCACCAACACGCTGGAGGCCGCCGAAGCCGGCGTGCTGCGCCGGCACGTGGCCGAGGTCGGCCAGACCCTGCCGTGCGGCGCACTGATCGCGGTGATGGCGCCGCCGGAAACGCCCGACGCCGAGATCGACGCCTACGTCGGCAGCTTCGTCATCACCGAGGTGGCCGACGCCGGCGGCGCGGCCGAGGTGGAGCCGAAGACGGCGGCGGTGGGCGATCTCACGCTGAACTACCTGCGGGCGGGCGCGGGCGCTGCGGTGGTGTTCATCCACGGCTTCGGCGGCGACCTCAGCGGCTGGGCCCTGGTGCAGACGCCGCTAGCCTCCGCTTTCGACACGATCGCGCTGGACCTGCCGGGTCACGGCAAGTCCAGCAAGCGCGTGCCGCACGCGGACGTGGCCGGCCTGGCCGGCGAGCTGGCGGCGTTCCTCGACGCCATCGGCGTGCAGCGCGCGCACCTGGTCGGCCACTCGCTTGGCGGGGCGGTGGCGCTGGCCTTCGCGCTGGCTCATCCGCAGCGCGCGGCCAGCCTGTCGCTGCTGGCGCCGGCCGGGTTGGGCCGGGAGATCAACGCGGGCTACATCAGGAACTTCATCCGCGCCGAGCGGCGCAAGGACGTGGAAGCCAACCTGCGCCAGCTGTTCTGCAACCCGGACCTGGTCAACCGGGCGTTGGCGGAAGACGTGATCCGCTACAAGCGGCTCGACGGCGTGCGCCAGTCGCTGGAGGCGCTGGAAGGCGCCTTCCTGTCCGGCGAGCAGCAGGCCACCGTGCTGCGCGAGCGGCTCGCCGAAGTCCAGGCGCCGGTGCTGGTGATCTGGGGGCGCGAGGATCGCATCGTCCCGCCGGCGCAGGGGCAGGGCCTGCCGGCGAACGTGCAGGTCGAGTGGCTGGAGCGCAGCGGCCACATGCCGCAGGTGGAAGCGGCCGACAAGGTGGTGGCGCTGCTCAAGCGGCATTTTGCGAAAGCGGCCTGACAGGAGAAGCGGGCAATGGCTGACAAGATCACGGTGACCGGCGAGAACACGCTGTCCAACAGCTTCGTCGGCGATACCATCCAGGTCTGCGTGGTGACGCGCGACATGCAGCGCACCCTGGACGGCTACGTCAAGCTGGGCATGGGGCCCTGGCGCATCTACACCTTCGGGCCGGACACCTGCACCGAGCTGACCTACCGCGGCAAGCCGGAGCGCTTCTCGATGCGCCTGGCGCTGGCCAACTCCGGCAACATGCTGTGGGAGATCATCCAGCCGCTGGACGGCCCGAGCATCTACAAGGAGTTCCTGGAGGCGCACGGCGAGGGCATCCACCACGTCGCCACCAACTGTTCCAACCTGCCGTGGGACGAGCGCGAGAAGGAATTCGCCCGCCGCGGCGCCAGGAAGATCCAGTCGGGCCTGTGGAAGGGCAAGGTGCCATGGGCCTACTACGAGACCGAAGGCCTGACCACGACCACCTTCGAGACCTTCATCATTCCCGCCGACTGGCCGCTGCCCGAGCCGGAAGCCTGGTTCCCGGCCAAGCCGCCCGGCTAAGCGGGGCCCCGCGGCCAAGGAGCGGATCCATGGGCACCAGTTCCAAGCTCACGCTGTTCCATTCGCCCAACACCCGGTCCAGCGCCACGCTGCTCCTGCTCGAGGAGCTCAAGGCCGACTACGGCTTGCACGTGGTCAACATGAAGACCGGCGCGCAGCGCGGCACGGATTACCTGGCGGTCAACCCGATGGGCAAGGTGCCGGCGCTGCTCCACGGCGATGCGCTGGTCACCGAGCAGGTGGCGATCTTCATCTACCTGGCGGACCTCTACCCCGAGGCCGGCCTGGCGCCGCCGATCGGCGATCCCCTGCGCGGGCCTTACCTGCGCTGGATGGCGTTTTACGGCTCCTGCTTCGAGCCGGCGGTGGTGGACCGCGCGCAGAAGCGCGCGCCCGCGCCGCTGGCGATGTCGCCCTACGGCGATTTCGACACCATGTTCAAGACCCTGACCGACCAGCTCGGCCGCGGCGACTACCTGCTGGGCGCGCGCTTCAGCGCACTGGACATCCTGTGGGGCACGGCGCTGACCTGGATGACGGCGTTCAAGCTGGTCGAGCCGCTGCCGGTGATCCAGGCCTACACCGCGCGCGTCAACGCCCGCCCGGCGGTCGCTGCGGTGAAGGCCAGGGATGCCGCCCTGGCGGCGGCGCAGGCGAAGTGATCGCGCCGCGCAGGCACCGCCGGGCGCCCGCCGGTGAACTTATTGCGATTCGCGCGGTTTAATATTGCGCCCCGCCACGCGGCACCTCTTGCGCCACGGGCCAACGAAAAACAAACCTCCAGAAGGAATTACGCCAATGAAAACCACCTTGTTTGCCATCGCGTTGGCCGCCGTCGTGCTGCCGGCATCGGCCCAGGTCGGCGTGTCGATCAGCGTCGGGCAGCCCGGCTTTTACGGCCAGATCGACATCGGCGACGCGCCGCCGCCGGCGCTGGTGTACGCCCAGCCGCAGTTCGTCGAGCCGGTGCCGGTCGGCGTGCCGCCGCCGCCGCCGATCTACCTGCGTGTGCCGCCCGGGCACGCCAGGCACTGGCGCAAGCACTGCCACGAGTACAACGCCTGCGGCCGGCCGGTCTACTTCGTGCAGGACAACTGGTACAACAACGTCTACGTGCCGCACTACCGCGAGCACCACGGCCACGGCGACGACCACTGGGAAGACCACGGGCACGACCATGGACATGGTCACGATCACGGCCACGGTCACGACTGATCGCCTCGATGCGCGGCATCCAGTGAGCTTGCCGCAGGTCGCGGCGGTCGGCCCTACCGGGCCTTGTCGCTGGTGCGCCGGTTCGGCTGCATGAATTCCAGGACGTTGCCGTCCGGATCCTTGAAGCAGACGAACGACACGTCGCCGCCCCTGGGGGCGACGCCCGGCGCGATCTCGTTGCGGACGACGGGGCCGAGCAGCTCCGCGCCCATCGCGGACAACTCGGCAACGGCCGCCGCAAGGTCTTCCACCTCGAAGGCCAGGCGGCAGATGCCGGCGTGGTTCAGGCAGGGGTAGGGCGTGCCGGTGGTCGGCGGCTCCAGGAACTGGATGACGTCCAGGAACGGGCCGTCCAGGAATCCGGCGCCGCGCAGCTTGAGGAAGGCGGTGCGGAAGCGCCGGCCGTCCGCCAGGCCCAGGCCGCGCCAGGTGTCGGCGCCGGCCTCCACGTGGTGCCCGGCGAAGCGCTCGAAGCCGATCGCCTCGTAGAACGCCACTGTGCGGTCCAGGTCCGCCACGCACAGGTTGGCGTGCACCATGCGCTTGATGCGGATCACGTGGACAAGCTCTAAGCCGCCGCGGCGAGCTTGCGCAGGGCCTGCTCGAACACCTCCGGCGGCTGGCCGCCCTGGATCAGGTGGCGGCCGTCGACGATCACCGAGGGCACCGCGTGGATGCCCTGGTCGAGGTAATACTCTTCGAGCTCGCGCACCTCGCGCGCGTACTCGTCGCCTTCCAGGATCTGGCGCGCGCGCACCGGATCGAGCCCCACCTCGCCGGCCACGCGCGCCAGCACGGCGTGGTCGCCGGGGCTCTCGCCGTCGGTGAAATAAGCCTTGAACAGGGCGTGCTTGAGCGCGAGCTGGCGGCCTTCCAGCCCGGCCCAGTGCAGCAGCCGGTGCGCGTCGAAGGTGTTGTAGATGCGGTCGCGCTTGTCCATGCGGAATTCGAAGCCCAGCTCGGCGCCGCGCGCGCGGATCATCTCGCGCGTGCGCGCGGTCTGCTCCGGCGTGGCGCCGTACTTCTGCGCGATGTGCTCGCCGATGTCCTGCCCTTGCGCAGGCATCGCCGGGTTCAGCTCGAACGGCTGGAAATGCAGCTCCACCGGCACCTCGTCGCCCAGCCGCTGCAGCGCGGTTTCCAGGGACTTGAGCCCGATCAGGCACCAGGGGCAGGACACGTCGGAAACGAAATCGATTTTCATGGCGGCCTCCAGCCTTCGTTCCGGCTAGCCTAGCGCGAACGCCACACGGCGTCGCCCCAATGCGGCTATCCCGCCGCCGCGGGCGCCGTGCTGCGGCCAGCCAGCAGCCACCGCCGGACCAGCACCCGCACCAGCGCCATGGCACCGAAATACAGCACGCCGGCGGCCAGCGCGGTATGCGGCTGCTGCTCCCACAAGCCCGTGCCCTGGAAGCCCGCCGCCGCCGCCACCTGCGGCGTCACCCCCAGCACCGGCCATTGCAGCAGGGCAGTGGCGGATACCGCCGCAAGGTAGCAGGCGGTGCCGGCCGCCCAGGCGACGATCGCGGCGTTCTGCTCGCGCGAGCCCTCGCGGCGCCGCGGCCCGGTCCATACCGCCTGGATCTTGCCGAAAGTGAGCCAGAAGAACGCGCTGACCATCCACCAGGCATGCAGGCCCCAGGCAAAGGCGGCCAGCATCGCCAGGTAGATCGCGGCCAGTCCGCCGAGCGCCAGGCTGCGCTTGAGGCGCGAGACGTCGCTGTACATCACCACGGCGAAGAACCCGCTGGCATGCACCACGAAGAACTCCAGCAGCATGGTGGTGACGCCGCGGGCGACCCAGTCCGCGCCCACCAGGTCCGGCCGCAGCCACACCAGCAGCATGCCGGCGGCGGTGAGCAGGTCCGGCAGTGCGGCCAGCCAGGCCATGCCGCGGCCGATCAGAGTGGCTCGATGCGGATCGGCAGACCGTCGCGCGGCCGCGCGATTGGCGCCAGCTGGTACGGCATCTCGTAGCCGGCCGGCACGGTCAGGCGGCAGCGGCGCAGCAGCGCGTGCAGCACCGCCTTGACCTGCATCTCGGCGAAGTGCAGGCCCAGGCACATGTGCGCGCCGCCGCCGAACGGCGCCCAGGCGAAGGCGTGGCGCTTGTGCTCGGCGCGCTGTGGCGAGAAGCGCTCGGGGTCGAAGCGGTCCGGCTCGCTCCACCATTGCGGCTGGCGCTGGGTCAGCACCGGGAACAGGTTCACCTTGGTGTGCGCGGGAATGCGGTGGCCGTGGATCTCGAACTCCTGCATGGCGCGGCGTGTCACCGAGGTGAGCGGCGGGTACAGGCGCAGGGCCTCGCGCAGCACCCAGCCGGTCCGCTCCAGGCGCTCCAGGTCTTCGTATGCCAGCGGCCGCTCGCCCAGGCCCTGCATCTCCTGCCGCAACTGTTCCTGCCACTGCGGGTAGCGCGCCAGCGCGTAGGCGATGGTGGTGAGAGCGCTGGTGGTGGTGTCGTGCGCGGCCATCATCAGGAAGATCAGGTGGTCGACGATCTCCTCGCCGTCGTAGCGCTCGCCGCGCTCGTCCTGCGCGCGGCACATCTGGCTGAACAGGTCCTCGCCGGTGCCGCCGCGCCGCGCGGGCAGGCGCTCGCGCAGGAACCGCGCCAGCGCGGCGCGCGAGCGCAGGCCGCGCGCATACAGCCGGCCGACCACCGGCACGCGGACGATGGCCAGCGAGGCTTCCACCACGGCGGCGAAATCGCCGCTGACCTGGTCGATTTCCTGCTGCAGCGACAGGCCGAGGAAGACCTCGGCGGCCAGCTTCAGCGTCAGGTGCTTGAGCGCCGGGTACAGCCGCAGGCCGCCGGCGCGGCCCCAGGCTTGCACCGCCTGCGCGATGCCGGGATTCATGCGCTCCAGGTACAGCGCCAGCGCTTCCTTGCGGAACGCCGGCTGCATCAGGCGCCGGTGGTAGCGGTGGTCGTCGCCGTCGCGCAGCATCAGGCCGCGCGGGAACAGCCGGCCCAGCACCGGCTCCCAGCCGAGCTTGGCCGAGAAGATGCGGTTGCGGTCCAACAGGACGAGTTCGTTGGCGTCGGCGCTCATCAGGTTGACCTGCGGCTCGAACATCGCATGGCTGCGCGACACCGGGCCGTAGCGCGCGTGGATGCGGCGGCTATAGGCGAGCGGGTCGGCCAGGAATTCCAGCGTGTGGCCGACGACGGGCCAGCCGGCATGGCCGGGCAGGTGGCGCAGATCGGCATTGCGCGGCGGGCGGATGGTGGCGAGCGTCTGGGCCGATGCGGACATGGTTTTCCCCCTGAATGTGCGACTGAACGATGCTTATGTCTGCGCCGCGCCGGCGGCCCGCTGCGTGGCGCGTGCGCGTGCGCCGTTGCGCAGCGCCCAGCGCAAGGCTGGCGCCAGCGCGCGCACGCCGGGTGTAGTGATCGCCCGGCGTGCGCCGCGGCGGCGCGTGCCCATCAGGTCCTGCGCCCAGCCGGGCAGCAGGTCCACGCCGGCCTGGGCCAGCAGCAGGCCGAACGGCTTCACCGCCAGGCCCACGGCAGGCGCCCGCAGCAGCAGGCGGCGCACCTCCTTGGCGCGTTCGCCGTATTCCAGCTGCGGCAGCATGCGCGCGAAGTAATCGTTCAAGGCGGCGCGCGATTTCGGCACCCCTTCGGCGCCCAGCAGCTCGGCCACCAGGGCGGTTTCCTCGAAATAGCGGTCCTGCTCGGCCGCCGTCAGCGGCCGGCGCGCGTAGCGCTGGTGGGCCGCCAGGAAGCTCGACACCTCGGCAACGTGTACCCAGGTCAGCAGGCGCGGATCGCCCGCCGCGTAGGAGCGCCCATCCGGTGCGGTGCCCACCACGCCCTGGTGGATCCGCTTCACCCGCTCCACCAGCATCAGCGCATCGCGGCGGCTGCCGTAGGTGGTGCCGCCGACGAACGCCGCGGTGCGCCGCAGCCGGCCGAGGATGTCCTGGCGGAAGCTGGAATGGTCCCACACGCCGGCCAGCGCCAGCGGGTGCAGCGCCTGCAGCAGCAGCGCGCAGACGCCGCCCGCCATCATCAGGGTGAAGTCGCCGTGGACGCGCCAGCACACCGATTGCGGGCCGAACAGGCCGGGATCGCCCGGCGGCTCCAGGTAGTTCAGCCGCGGGCTGCCGAAGCCCGAGCTCAGCCCGATCACCGCGGCCTCCATGCGGCGCCGCAGGAACTCGGCGCCGGGAACGCGGCTGACGCGCGGGGTCCAGCCGTCGGCGCCCGCCGCGGGAGCCGTGGTTCCGGCCTCACGCTGGATGGAACTCTGCATGCGGCTTCTTATACCAAGATCGGCCGGTACGCGGGGTTACCGCGGGGCCTCCAGCGGCGCCGCCGGCGGCGGCATACTGTAGCGGTATGGACCAGCCCGACCGCGCCGCAGCCGGCGCTTCGCCGATTCCCTTCCTGACCTTGCCGAACTGGCTCAAGGCGGCGGCGCAATGCGGGTTCAACATCGAACCGGTGTTCCGCCGGCTCGGCATCCCCACCGACCTGATCCACCTGGAAAGCGCCACCGTGCAGCCGGCGCAGCTGCAGGCGGCGATGGAGGCCTGCGTCGCACAGGCGAGAAATCATCATTTCCCGTTCGTGCTCGGCGAGACCTTCGCCTTCGATTACATGCCGGACATCGGCACCTTCCTGGCCACCAGCTCCACGCTGCGCGAAACCCTGCGCGTGTTCGACTGGGTGCGCGCGCTGATCAACCCGGCGCTGACGGTCGCGCTGCAGGAGCGCGGCGCCGAGGCCTGGCTGGTGCTGGAGTTCGCCGGCGCGCCGGAGCCGACACCGTACTTCGCGGAAACCACCTTCGCCTCGATCGTGAAGTTCGCCCGCATGCTGCTGGGCGACCGCGCGCGCTTCGGGCGGCTGTGCCTGCAATACCCGGCGCCGGCTTACGCCGGCGAATACCGGCGCCACTTCGCCACCGAGGTGCGGTTCGGCCAGCCGCTGCATGCCCTGGTTCTGCCGCGCGCGCTGCTGGACCTGCCGCTGGAAGGCGCGTTTCCGGCACTGCACCGCCAGGCCGAATTCCGCGTGCGCCAGCAGCTGCAGCAGCTGCCCGGCACGCAGGGCTTCATCGCGCGCATCGAGCGCTGCTTTGCCGCGCACCCGGAGCTGCTCGGGCAGGGCATCGGCAGCACGGCCGCGGCGCTGGGCGTGCACCCGCGCACCCTGCAGCGCCGGCTGCGCGCCGAGGGGCGCAGCTTCGCCGACCTGCAGTCGGCCGCGCGCTTCAGCCTGGCGGCGCAATGGCTGCAGGAGCGGCAGCTCGACATCGAAAGCATCAGCGAGCGCCTGGGATTCTCCGACCGGCGCAGCTTCACGCGCGCCTTCACGCGCTGGGCCGGCAGCGCGCCGAGCGCGTTCCGCGCGCGGGCGCGCCCTAGCCACGGTGGTTAAGGCCTAATTCACTGAAAATAAAAATATTTTGCTTGTCGCGAAATGTTCCCTGAGGTCGCCGGATGTCATAGCCGGCACTGGCCGCGCGGCCTAAAGTGAAATATAGGCAAAGCTGGCGGAGGAGCCATGGCTGACGACCTGCACCACCCGCCGCAGGCGCACGAGATCGTGCCGCGGCAGGACCTGGACTTCGGTCTGGGCGGCGACATTCCCAAGTATTGGTTCGGCGGCGACCCGTTCAAGACGCGCTTCTTCGATGCGCTGTCGACCCTGTTCCCGGAGGGCGAGAAATTCTTCATCGCCTGCGTGCGCGACTACCGCGACCGCATCAGCGATCCCGAGCTGCAGCAGCAGGTCAGGGACTTCACCCGCCAGGAAGGGCAACATGGCATGGTCCACACGCGCTTCAACGATCGCCTGCGCCAGCAGGGCATCGACGTGGACCGCATCCTCAAGTTCCAGGTCGACCTGATGTTCGGCTTCTTCCGCAAGCATTTTCCGCGCGCCTTCACGCTGGCGCAGACCGCCGCGGCCGAGCACATGACGGCGATCATGGCGCACGGCTTCTTCGCGCGGCGCGAAACCCTGGAGACGGCCGACCCGCGCATCCGCGCCATGTACGCCTGGCACGCGATCGAGGAGATCGAGCACAAGGCGGTGGCGTTCGACGTGCTGCAGAAGGTCGCCGGGGCCGGCTATTTCACCCGCATCCTGGCCATGCTGCAGGTGTCCTGGTCGTTCCCGCTGCACGTCTTCATGATCATGCGGCACATGTTCAAGGTGGACGGCTTCAGCTTGCGCCAGCGCGCCGGTCTGTGGCTGCGCGGCCTGTGGTGGCTGTACAAGCCCGGCGGGCTGTACGCACCGGTGATCGGCCATTACCTGGCCTACTTCAAGCCGGGCTACCACCCCTGGGAGGCCGGGCAGATGGGCAGCTACCAGCGCTGGCGGGAAACCTACGACGCTACCGGCGATCCGATCGCCGCCGGCAACGCGCTGCACGCCTACGGCGTGTAGTCGATTGCTGAAAAACGCCATCCGTGGCGTTTTTCAGGTCGCTTCGAAAAGGCGTGACTTTTCTACGCTCCCGAAGATCGGGCACTTGCGTGCCCGATCTTCGTTGGCACCTCCCTGTGCCAAGGGCAGGTTACTGAAGATTGGGGCTTTCGGGGGCCTGCCGGCGCTGGCAGCGGCCGCGCCGGCCGCGCGGGCGTGTAGACTTTCGGTCAGCCTGCCGCGTCCGCCGGATGAAACCCAAGCCCGTTCTCCGCTCCTGGTCCCGCCCCGGCGCCGCATTGCGCCGCTGCGGCTGGCTGGCCGCACTGCTGGCCGCGCTGGCGCTGTCCGCCTGCGGCCATGCCAACCGCGGCACCAGCATCCAGTCCGGCAACGCCGAACTGGTGATCCTGGCGAGCAACGGGCTCAAGGACCTGGAGTTCCTCAAAGGTCCGATGGAGGCCGCCGCCGGCCGGCCGATCCGCTTCCAGTACGCCGGCACGCTGGAACTGGTGGACCGGCTGCGCGAAAGCGGTGCGGTGGACACCGACTTCGCCTGGCCGGCGAGCGGCTTTTTCGTCCGCATCAACGTGCCGCAGAAAATCCTGGCCGAAGCCGAAATCGCCCGCTCGCCGGTGGTGCTGGGCCTGAAACGCGCGCGCGCCCACGACCTCGGCTGGGACCGGCAGGCGCCGAGCTGGGACGAGATCGCGCAGACGGTGCGGCGCGAGAATCTGTCGCTGGGCATGACCAATCCGATCGCCTCGGACCTGGGCCTGGCCGCGCTGCTGGCGGCGACGGTGGCCACCACGCGCGGCGCGGCGCTGGAGGCGGCCGGCATGGACCTGGCCAAGCTCAAGTCGCTGTATTCCGGCTCGGCGCTGATCGGCGGCAGCGCCGGCTGGCTGTCGGATTCGTACCTGCGCCAGGAGCAGCGCCTGGACGGCATGATCAATTACGAGTCGCACGTGATGGCCCTGAACGCCGCCAACAGCCTGGTCGCGCCGCTGGCAGTGATCGGGCCGCGCGACGGCACCGTGTTCGCCGACTGGCCGCTGATGCTGGTCAACCCGGCGCGGCGCGCCGAATACGACCGCGTGGTGGCCTACCTGCGCAGCCCGCAGGTGCAGCAGCAGATCGTCGCCCGTTCGTGGCGGCGCCCGGTAATCGGCGGCGTGAAGCTGCCGCCCCAATTCGCCGGTAAGCCGCCGCGGGCGGTGACCGAGGAGCCGCGCGCCGCCTTCGTCGACGCGATGCTGGGCACTTACCAGAGCCAGCTGCGCGTTCCCTCGCACTCCTACTTCGTGCTCGACATCTCCGGGTCGATGGCCGAGGAGCACCGCATGGACGAGCTCAAGAGCGCACTGATGGTGCTGGCCGGCTCGGACCACAACAGCCTGTCCGGGCACTATGCCGCGTTCCAGCCGCGCGAGCGCACCGCGCTGACCACGTTCAACAGCGCCGTCGTCGGCCACCTGGACGTGGACTTCGGCAACCCGGCCGGGTACACCCAGGCGCTGGGCAGGTTCCGGGACTTCGTCGACGCCCTGCAGCCGCGCGGCGGCACCGCGATCTACGACGCGGTGCGAGCCACCTACGAGCAGGCGCTGCAGGATCGCAAGCAGTGGCCGGACTACTATCGCAGCATCGTCCTGATGACCGACGGCCAGAGCAGCAGCGGGGCCAGCTTCGAGGCGTTCCGCGACTGGTACCAGGCGCTGCCGGAAAGCGCCCATGACATTCCGGTATTCACCATCCGCTTCGGCGAGGCCGATGCGGCCGAAATGAACGCCCTGGCGGAGCTGACCGGAGGGCGGGTGTTCGACGCCAAGGAGGCCGGCCTGATCCCGGTGTTCAAGGAGATCCGGGGCTACCAGTAGTGTCGTCCTGACAAGAACCGCGCCATCCATGGCGCGGACTGTTGAGAAAAGCTGCTGCTCCGATTAACTTCCTTCGGGTGTCTTTTGCGCTAAAGTGCGCGCCACCGGCCGGCTCGGTGCGAGCCCGCCGCCGCAGCAATTCATCAGCCATTCGAACGGATCGCAAGGGCATGAACGAAAGCTACGACATGATCGTGATCGGCGGCGGCCCCGCCGGTTATCCCGCCGCCATCCGCGCGGCCCAGCTGGGCATGAAGGTGCTGTGCATCGACGGCTGGGTCAACCATGACGGCAGCTATTCCTTCGGCGGCACCTGCCTGAACGCCGGCTGCATCCCGTCCAAGGCGCTGCTGGAATCCTCCGAGCTGTACCACCGCGCGCAGCACGAGCTGGCCGTGCACGGCATCGGCGTGGGCGAAGTGGGGCTGGACCTGAAGAAGATGCTCGACCGCAAGCAGGCGGTGAGCAAGGCCAACTCCGGCGGCGTGAAGCTGCTGTTCCAGGCCAACAAGGTGACCGGCGTGTTCGGCACCGGCAAGCTGCTGGGGCAGGGCAAGGTCGGCTACAAGTCGCACGATGGACAGGAGCAGACCTACAGCGCCAAGCACATCGTCGTCGCCACCGGCTCGGAGCCGGTGAACCTGGCCAAGGTGGCACCGTTCGACGGCGAGCGCATCGTCGATTCCTGGGGCGCGCTGGAGTTCGCCGAGGTGCCCGGGCGCCTCGGCATCATCGGCGCCGGGGTGATCGGCGTGGAGCTGGGCAGCGTGTGGTCGCGCCTGGGCGCCAAGACCGTGATCCTGGAGGCGCTGCCGACCTTCCTGCCGATGGTTGACCAGCAGGTCGCCAAGGAGGGCCTGCGCCAGCTCACCAAGCAGGGCCTGGACATCCGCCTGGGCGCCAAGGTGATGGGTGCCAAGTCCGGCAAGGACGGCGTGACCGTGGAGTTCGAGCAGGGCGGCAAGACCGCGACCGAAGTTTTCGACAAGCTGATCGTCGCCGTCGGCCGCCGTCCGTACACCAAGGACCTGGGCTGCGAGGTGGCGGGCGTGCAGCTCGACGAGCGCGGCTTCGTCAAGGTGGACGCCAATTACCGCACCAGCGCGGCGGGCGTGTACGCGGTGGGCGACGTCATCGGCGGCGCCATGCTGGCGCACAAGGGCATCGAGGAAGGGGTGGTGCTGGCCGAGCAGCTCGCCGGCGAGAAGAGCGAGGTCAACTACCGCACGGTGCCGGCGGTGATCTACACCAACCCGGAGATCGCCTGGGTCGGCATGTCCGAGGAGCAGGCCAAGGCCGCCGGCATCGAGGTGAAGACCGGCTCCAGCCCGTTCGCCGCCAACGGCCGCGCGCGCGCGATCGAATCCACCGCGGGCCTGGTCAAGTTCATCAGCGACGCCAAGACCGACCGCGTGCTCGGCGTGCACATGATCGGCCCCTACGTGTCCGAATTGATCGGCGAAGCGGTCACCGCGATGGAATACGGCGCCACCACCGCCGACATCCAGCTCACCATGCACGCCCACCCGACCCTGTCCGAAACCGTGCATGAAGCGGCGCTGGCGGTGGATGGGCATGCGATCCACTCGGCGAACAAGCGCAAGAGCGGAATATAGAATGCTCCTGGAATGATGAATCTTGTCATTCCGAGCGCAGCGAGGAATCCGGCCAGATCCTTCGCTGCGCTCAGGATGACAGGATTTTAAGGCAGTCGCTTTTCTCAACAGTCCGCGCCACGGATGGCGCGGTGCTTGTCAGGACGACAACGGCGCGCAACTCAGAGGCACGGCAAACACCATGGGACGTGGTCCTAGCATCGAACACCGCAAGAACGCCGAGGATGCGAAGCGCGCGAAGGTTTTTACCAAGTTCATCCGCGAGATCACCATGGCCGCGCGCGCGGGCGGCGGCGATCCGGCGGGCAATCCGCGGCTGCGGGTGGCGATCGACAAGGCGCTCGGCGCCAACATGACCAAGGACACCGTCGAGCGCGCGGTCAAGCGCGGCGCCGGCGAGTTGGGCGCGGACCAGATGGAGGAGATCCGCTACGAAGGTTACGGCCCGGGCGGCGTGGCGATCATGGTCGACTGCATGACCGACAACCCCACCCGCACGGTGGCTGACGTGCGCCACGCGTTCGGCAAGCACGGCGGCAACCTCGGCACCAGCGGCTCGGTGGCGTTCCAGTTCGCCGAGACCGGCGAGATCATTTTCGACATCCGCGGCCAGCCGGCGCTGGAGGAGAAAATCCTGGAGGCGGCGCTCGACGCCGGCGCAGACGACGTGCAGACCGCCGACGGATTCACCGACGTGCTGACCACACCGGCGAACTTCGCGACGGTGAAAGGCAAGCTCGAGGCCGCGGGCCTGAAGCCGATCGAGGCGGACGTGGTGATGCGGCCGGCCAACCGCATCGCGGTGGAAGGCGACAACGCCGAGCAGCTGCGCCGCCTGCTGGAGAAGCTCGAGGAGCTCGACGACGTGCAGGACGTGCACCACAACGCCGACCTGCCCGTGCCCGCGTGAGCGCCGAGCCTCCGCGCCCGCGGCGCCGCCAGGCTGGCGCCACCTGACCATGGCGGCCGTCCGCATCCTCGGCGTCGACCCCGGCTCGCGCATCACCGGCTACGGCGTGATCGAGGCGGACGGTCCGCGCCAGCGCTGGCTGGCGCACGGACGCATCCGCTGCGAGGACGGGCCGCTGCCGGAACGGCTGCTGCGCATCTTTGCCGAGCTCGGCGGCGTGATCCGCGCCTACGCCCCGCAGGAATCGGCGGTGGAATCGGTGTTCGTCAACCGCAACGTCTCCAGCGCCATCGTGCTGGGGCAGGCGCGCGGTGCCGCCATCTGCGCCCTGGCCAGCGCGCGGCTGTGCGTGGTCGAATACGCGCCGGCGCAGGTCAAGTCCGCCATCGTCGGCCAGGGGCGGGCGGGAAAATCCCAGGTGCAGCACATGGTCAAGGCCCTGCTTGGCTTGCAGGAATCGCCGCCCGCCGACGCCGCCGACGCGCTGGCGGTGGCGCTGTGCCACGCGCATCTGCGCACGGCCCTGCCGGCGCGGGGCGGCAAGGTGTCCGGTGGACGCTGGACGTTGGCGCAGGTCGCCGCGCTGCAACGCGGGCCCAAATCGTGATCGGCCGGCTCAGCGGGCTGCTGCTGCTCAAGCAGCCGCCGCAGCTGCTGCTCGACGTCAACGGCGTGGGCTACGAGGTGGAGGCCCCACTGTCGACCTTCTTCCGCCTGCCGGCCGCCGGCCAGGCCGTGACCCTGCACACCCACCTGGTGGTGCGGGAGGATGCGCAGCTCTTGTTCGGTTTCGCCACGGTTGCCGAGAAAGCGCTGTTCCGCCAGCTCATCAAGGTGTCCGGCGTCGGGCCGAAGGTGGCCCTGGCGGTGCTGTCCGGCATCAGCGTGGAAGATTTCTGGGGCGCGGTGCGCTCCGGCGAAACCGGCCGGCTGGTCAAGCTGCCCGGCATCGGCAAGAAAACCGCCGAGCGCCTGCTGGTGGAGATGCGCGACAAGGCCGACGGCGGCACCGCCGATTTCCCCTCCGCTCCCTCGGCGGTGCCGGCCAGCCCGCTGGCCGAGGCGCGGGCCGCGCTCGCCGCGCTGGGCTACAAGCCCGCCGAGGTGCAGCGCCTGACCGAGACGATGAAGGCCGATGGCATGAGCACCGAGGCGATCATCCAGGAGGCGCTCAAGCGCGCATTGCGCTAGTTTTTCGACTTCGCCCGTGCTACGGGCCGGCGCGTATTTTGATAGAGTTTTGGCATGGGTGCGGCCGTTCCACTACAGCGTCACAAGATCTCCGTCGAGGCTTATCACCAGATGGGGAAAGCCGGCATTTTGGCCGAAAACGACCGGGTGGAGCTGATCGACGGGGATCTCATCAACATGGCGCCGATCGGCAGCGTGCATGCCAGCGTGGTCAATACGCTGAACGATTTTTTCGTGCGCCAAGTTGGGATCCATGGAATCGTTTCAGTTCAAAACTCTCTGAATCTCCAGCCCGATAGCGAACCGCAGCCCGATCTCATGGTGCTGAAGCCCCGCGCGGACCGTTACCGTAACGCGTTGCCAATCGCCGGGGATGTATTGCTGCTGATCGAAGTCGCGGACACCACCGCGGACTACGACCGCAAGATCAAGGTGCCGCTCTATGCGCGCCACGGCGTTGCCGAAGTCTGGCTGATCGACCTTGCCGCCCGGCAACTGGAAATCTACCGGGAGCCGCATCCCGCCGGCTTCCGCACGCTGTTGCGGCGCGGCCCGGAGGACCGGGTTGCGCCGGGCCAGATTGCGATGGCCGAACTGCCGTTGAGCGAGATTTGGCCCGCCGCTTAGCCAGGTCCGGTCCGCCCCGGCCGCAGAGTCCGCAATGACGGCTCCTTCGGAAAACCGCGTCATCTCAGCCACCGGCAACGGCGAGGAGGAGCGCTTCGAGCGCGCCCTGCGCCCGCGCAAGCTGGCCGACTACGTGGGCCAGCCGGCGGTGCGCGAGCAGATGGGGATTTTCGTGGACGCCGCCCGCCGGCGCGGCGAGGCGCTGGATCACGTGCTGATCTTCGGGCCGCCGGGCCTGGGCAAGACCACCCTGGCACACATCCTGGCGGCGGAAATGGGCGTGAACCTGCGGCAGACCTCCGGGCCGGTGCTGGAGCGCGCCGGCGACCTCGCCGCGCTGCTCACCAACCTGGAGCCGCGCGACATCCTGTTCGTCGACGAGATCCACCGCCTGTCGCCGGTGGTGGAGGAAGTGCTGTACCCGGCGATGGAGGACTACCAGCTCGACATCATGATCGGCGAGGGGCCGGCGGCGCGCTCGATCCGGCTGGACCTGCCGCCGTTCACCCTGGTCGGCGCCACCACCCGCGCCGGCGCGCTGACCGGCCCGCTGCGCGACCGCTTCGGTATCGTGCAGCGGCTGGAGTTCTACTCGGTGGAAGACCTGATGTCGATCGTGCAGCGCTCGGCCAGGATCCTGAAGGTGCCGGTGGACGCGGCCGGTGCCGCGGAGATCGCCAAGCGTTCGCGCGGCACGCCGCGCATCGCCAACCGCCTGCTGCGCCGGGTGCGCGACTACGCCGAGGTGCGCGGGCAGGGCGCGGTGACGCAGCCGATCGCGGCCGACGCGATGAAGATGCTCGACGTCGACACCAACGGCTTCGACCTGATGGACCGCAAGCTGCTGATGGCGCTGATCGAGCGCTTCGACGGCGGCCCCGCCGGCCTGGACAACCTCGCCGCAGCCATCGGCGAAGCGCGCGACACGATCGAGGACGTCATCGAGCCTTACCTGATCCAGCAGGGCTACCTGCTGCGCACGCCGCGCGGCCGCGTCGCCGGCCGGCTGGCCTACCTGCATTACGGGCTGGCGCCTCCGCGCCAGGGCGAAGCGGACCTGTTCAGTGCCTGAACCCAAGCTGAACCTCCGCTGAACGGCGCCACTATTGAACCTGCCGGCCGCGGCGCGGTCTTTGCTGCGTCTTCGCATCCGGTAAAATGACAAGGCTCGCCGGCCGCCGCCGGCCGGTTCCAGATCCCCAAGCACACCGTGAGCGCTCCCGACTTCATCTGGCCGATCCGCGTCTACTACGAGGACACGGATGTCAGCGGCGTGGTCTACCACGCGGCCTACCTGTGTTACCTGGAGCGCGCGCGCACCGAGTGGCTGCGCGCCCAGGGCTATTCGCAGGAACAGCTGCGCACCGAGCTGGGCGTGGCCTTCACCGTCTCGGAGCTGGAGATCCGCTTCCGCAAGCCGGCGCGGCTGGACGATGCGCTGGAAGCCACCGTCACCGTGTCCGGCCGCGGCCGTGCCAGCCTGGAGTTCGAGCAGAGCCTGCGTTTCGCCGGCGATCCCGGCCAGGTGCTGACCACCGCACGGGTGCGCGTCGCCTGCGTGGACGCGCACCGCTTCAAGCCCTGCGCGCTGCCGGGCCGCCTGCTGCAGCCGCGCCAGGCGACATCGACCGCAACATCAACCTGAAGCATCGCCCCGCAAGAATAACGGACAAGGACGGCTCGCCCCGCGCATGAACAACGGCAATATCTCTTTTTTCCAGCTGGTGCTGCAGGCCCACGCGCTGGTGCAGTGCATCCTGTTCCTGCTGATCGTGGCCTCGGTGCTGTCCTGGGCGGTGATCCTGGCCAAGCGCGGGCTGCTGGCGCGGGTGCAGAAGGCCTCGGTCAACTTCGAGAACCGCTTCTGGTCCGGCGGCACGCTGTCCGACCTCTACGAGTCGCAGCGCCGCGGGCGCGAGGGCGACGAGGGCCTGGGGCAGATCTTCTGCGCCGGCTACGAGGAGTTCACCCGCCAGCAGGGCAGCCGCACCAACCCCGACGACGCCCTGGCGGCGGTGCAGCGGCAGATGCGGGTGGCGCAGGCGCGCGAGCTGGAGCGGCTGGAGGGCGGCCTGTCGATGCTGGCGACGATCGGCTCCACCAGCCCTTACGTGGGCCTGTTCGGCACGGTCTGGGGCATCATGACGGCGTTCATCGCCATCGGCAACGTCAAGCAGGCCACGCTGGCCTCGGTGGCGCCGGGCATCGCTGAGGCGCTGATCGCCACCGCCGTGGGCCTGTTCGCGGCGATCCCGGCGGTGGTGGCCTACAACTTCTTCACCTCGCGCGTGGAGCGCATCGAATCGCGCTTCAGCACGTTCTCGGAGGAGATGATCGGCATCCTCGAGCGCGGCCTGCGCGGCGGCACCGCCTCGAGGGCCGGCTGATGCCTGCGGTGCACGTGCGCAACAAGCGCCGGCTCAACGCCGAGATCAACGTCGTGCCGTACATCGACGTGATGCTGGTGCTGCTGGTGATCTTCATGGTCACCGCGCCGCTGCTGACCCAGGGCATCGACGTGCAGCTGCCGCAGACCAATTCCGAGGCGATGCCGCAGGAAGAGGAGCCGGTGACGTTTTCGGTGGACCGCCGCGGACGCTTCTTCCTGGACATCGGCCAGAACACCAGCGACCCGCTGTCCGACGCCGACGTGGTCAACCGGGTGGCGGCGGTGCTGCGCAACAAGCCGCAGACGATGATCCTGGTGCGGGCGGACCAGGGCGTGGATTACGGCCAGGTGGTCAAGGGTATGTCGCTGCTGCAGGCCGCCGGAGCCAGCAAGATCGGCTTCGTCACCGAGCCGGCCGCCGCTCCCGCGCCGGCCCGCAAGCCTGGATGACGCTGCAGCCGCGCCACTTCGGGCTGGCGGTACTGCTGCATGCGGTGCTGCTGACCCTGCTGTTCACCGGCGTGCAGTGCAGCCAGAAGATGGTGCCGCCGCCGATGGTGCAGGGCGTGCTGATCAACCCGTCGAAGATTCCCCACCCGAACCCGCAGCCGGTGCCGCAGCAGCCGCCCAAGCCGGACCAGCCGCCGGCGCAACCTCCGGTGGATACCACGGTCAAAGACCAGCAGGCGCAGGCCGAAGCGCAACGCCTGAAGGCGCAGCAGCAGGCCGCGCAGGAAGCCGAGCAGAAGCGGCAGCAGGAGGCGGCGGCGGAGCAGCAGCGCAAGGCCGACGCGCTGAAGCAGCAGCAGATCGCCGCCGAGGCGCAGAAGCAGGCCGAGCTGAAGAAGCAGCAGGAAGAGGCGCAGCACAAGGCCGACGAACAGAAGCAGCAGCAGGCGGCCGAGGAAAAGCGCAAGGCCGACGCGCAGCACGCGCAGGAGGAGCTGCAGAAGCAGCTCGACGCCGATGTCAGGAAGCGCGAGGCGGCCGCCGAGTCCAAGCGCCGCGCCAAGGCCGACGCGGAGCGCAAGCAGGCGATGGCGGAGCTGCAGGACCAGCTCGGCGTGGAGGATGCACAGCGGCGGCAGCAGGAGCAGATGTCCTGGGTGCAGATCCTGGCGGCGGCGATCGAGCGGGTGTGGTCGCGGCCGGCGGGCCTGCAGGGGCTGTATTGCACGCTGCATATCGACCTGGCGCCCACCGGCGAAGTCCTGGGCGTCGCGATCAAGACGTCCAGCGGCAATTCGCTGTTCGACCAGTCGGCGAGGGCCGCCGTTTACGCCGCCAGCCCGCTGCCGCTGCCGGAGGACAAGTCGGCTTTCGACCCGAGCATCAACATCACATTCGATCCGGACAAGGTGGCACCGCAATGAAATTCGCCCGCTGCGCACCCCTGGTTTTCCTGCTGGCGGCGTTTGCCGCGCAGGCCGACATCTCCTTCACGGTCACGCGGGGCGCCACCGCGCCCACGCCGATCGCAGTGGTGCCGTTCGCGCAGCCGCCGAACGTGGGCGTGGACATTGCCCAGGTGGTGGCCGCGGACCTGGACCGCAGCGGCGTGTTCAAGACCCTGCCGCGCAGCGACATGACGCTGGAGAAGCCCACCGACCTGTCGCAGGTGAACCTGCGCAACTGGCGCATGCTCAGCCAGAACGACCTGGTGATCGGCACGGTGACGCTGGACCCGGTGGTGCCGAACAAGGTGCTGGTCGGCTTTCGCCTGATCAACGTCTACGGCAGCGACAGCCCGCAGCAGAACCTGCTGCTGTCGCAGGACAACTTCACCCTGTCCGACGCGGACTGGCAGCATGCCAAGCCGCGCGAAGCCTGGCGCCACCTGGCGCATCAGGTGGCCAACCGCATCTACGAGCGGCTGACCGGGGTGCGCGGCGTGTTCGACACGCGCATCGCCTACGTCACCTCCTCCGGGCTGGGGCAGAGCCGCCACTACGAGCTGAACTACGCCGACGCCGACGGCGACGACAAGCACGTGATCGCGCGCAACAAGGAGCCGCTGATGTCGCCGGCCTGGTCGCCGGACGGGCGCAAGCTGGCCTTCGTGGGGTTCGAGCGCGGCAACTCGGCGATTTACATCCAGACGCTGGCGACCGGCGAGCTGCTCAAGTTCGTCGGCGAGAAGGGCATCAACGGCGCGCCGTCCTGGTCGCCCGACGGTTCGCGGCTCGCCGTCACGCTGTCGTTCGAGCACAATCCGGACATCTACATCATCGACCTTGGCACCAAGTCGCGGCGGCGCATCACCACCGACTTCGGCATCGACACCGACGCCAACTGGTCACCCGACGGCCGCACCTTGGCCTTCGTTTCCGACCGTGGCGGGCAGCCGCAGATCTATACGGTGAGCGCCGACGGCGGCCCGCAGACGCGGCTGACCTTCGAAGGCAAGCGCAACGAGCAGCCGCGCTATGCGCCGGACGGCAAGAGCCTCGTCGAGGTGCAGGATTTTCACATTGCAATCATGGACTTGCAGTCGCACTCGGTGCGCGTGCTGACGCCCGGGCCGCTGGACGAGGATCCCAGTTTCGCGCCCAACGGCAAGATGCTGATGTACACCACGCGCGGCCCGCAGGGCGAACAGATGGCCACGATATCCGTGGACGGCAACGTCCAGACCTCGGTGGGCGACGAAAGCAACGTACGCAATCCGGCATGGTCGCCGTTTTCTTCACCGAACTGAGGCGCAAAATTGAAGAATCCCTCTTCTTCGCGTGAAAACCGCTGTAAAATACGTGCCGCCTGAGGCTGCTCAATACTCAAACGCCCCCACCCCCCAAAGGAGTTTCCAAAATGTTGCATAAAAACAAGTTGCTGGCGTGCGGCGCCTTCGCGTTCGCGCTCGTACTGGCCGGCTGCTCCGGCTCCGGCGAAACCAAGTCTGGCGGTGAGGCCAGCACGGCGAACCCCAGCGCCGGCATGACCACCAGCGGCGGCGACAACACCGGCGGCGCCGCCGGCACCACGTCGGGCATCCCGGCCGACCACTCGGTCTACTTCGACTTCGACAAGAGCGACATCAAGCCGGAAGGCCAGCCGGTGGTCAGCGGCTGGGCGACCTACCTGAACGCCAACAAGGGCGTCCACGTCCGCATCGAAGGCAACTGCGACGAGCGCGGCACGCGCGAGTACAACATCGGCCTGGGCGAGCGCCGCGCCAACGCCGTCGCCTCCGCGCTGGAAGCGCAGGGCGTGGCCGCTGCGCAGCTTTCGGTGGTCAGCTATGGCAAGGAGCGCCCGGTGGCGCTGGGCCATGACGAGGACTCCTGGAAGCAGAACCGCCGCGCCGACCTGGTCCAGCAGTAATCGCTGGCGGGCCCTGAGATGCACGTAACCCGGTCGAAGGCCCCGGGGCTGGCGCCGCTGTTGGCGGCGCTGGCCCTGACCGGGTGCGCCGGCAGTTACGGGGCGCCGATCAACGGCGAACGCGCCTTGAGCCCGGAGGAGCAGCGGCTCCAGGCGGTGGAAAACAAAACCGTCGACCTGAGCCGGCGCCTGGATGCGATGGCGTCCAGCAACCAGTCCGGCTCCTCCATGGGCGACGACCTGCGCAGCCTGCGCGGCCAGGTGGAGCAGCTGCGCCACGACGTCGACACGCTGCAGCAGCAAAGCCAGCAGCAGTATTCCGATACCGACGCACGGCTCAAGCGGCTGGAAGCGGCCGCCGCACCCGCTGCGCCGCCGGGGCAGGTGCCGCCCGGCGCGGCGCTCGTGCCGCCGGCCGCCGGCCTGGCGGCAGCGCCGCCTCCCCCGATG
>JADHNH010000045.1 GCA_016779605.1 Nevskia sp.
TGAGCACGCTCGTGCTCGGCGGCGCGCACCTGGCCGCTGCATTCCGCCGCCGCCGGCGCGCGCGCAGCGCGCTGTCCGGCGCCGCCGGGGCGCTGTTCGTCGGCTTCGGCGTGAAGCTGGCCACGGCGAGCGTGGGTTAAACAATGCCGAAGCGCACAGACATCAAGAGCATCCTGATCATCGGTGCCGGCCCGATCGTGATCGGGCAGGCCTGCGAGTTCGACTATTCGGGCGCGCAGGCCTGCAAGGCGCTGCGCCAGGAAGGCTACAAGGTGGTGCTGGTCAACTCCAATCCGGCCACCATCATGACCGACCCGGAGATGGCCGACGCCACCTACATCGAGCCGATCCAGTGGCAGACGGTGGCGCGCATCATCGAGAAGGAGCGGCCCGACGCGGTGCTGCCCACCATGGGCGGCCAGACCGCGCTGAACTGCGCGCTGGACCTGGCGCGCAACGGCGTGCTGTCGCGCTTCGGCGTGGAGCTGATCGGCGCCAGCGAGAAGGCCATCGACCTGGCCGAGGACCGCCTCAAGTTCCGCGACGCCATGACCCAGATCGGCCTGGGCTCGGCGCGCTCGGGCGTGGCGCACACCATCGAGGAGGCGCGCGTCATCCAGGCCGGCATCGGCTTTCCGGTGATCATCAGGCCCAGCTTCACGCTCGGCGGCAGCGGCGGCGGCGTCGCCTACAACGTGCAGGAGTTCGAGGAGATCGCGGCGCGCGGCCTGGACCTGTCGCCGGCCACCGAGGTGCTGATCGAGGAATCGCTGCTCGGCTGGAAAGAGTTCGAGATGGAGGTGGTGCGCGACCGCAAGGACAACTGCATCATCGTCTGCTCGATCGAGAACTTCGACCCGATGGGGGTGCACACGGGCGACTCGATCACGGTGGCGCCGGCGCAGACGCTGACCGACAAGGAATACCAGATCATGCGCAACGCCTCGATCGCGGTGCTGCGCAAGATCGGGGTGGACACCGGCGGCTCCAACGTGCAGTTCGCGATCAACCCGGCCGACGGCCGCATGATCGTGATCGAGATGAACCCGCGCGTGTCGCGCTCGTCGGCGCTGGCGTCCAAGGCCACCGGCTTCCCCATCGCCAAGGTGGCCGCCAAGCTGGCGGTCGGCTACACCCTGGACGAGCTGCGCAACGAGATCACCGGCGGCGTCACGCCGGCTTCGTTCGAGCCGTCGATCGACTACGTCGTCACCAAGATCCCGCGCTTCACCTTCGAGAAATTCCCGCAGGCCGACTCGCGCCTGACCACGCAGATGAAGTCGGTCGGCGAGGTGATGGCGATCGGCCGCAACTTCCAGGAGTCGCTGCACAAGGCCATGCGCGGCCTGGAAATCGGCTCGGACGGTTTCGAGCCGCAGGAGTCTGCGGCCGACGGCGTGTATTCGGAGGCGAGCCTCACGCGCATCCGCCAGGAGCTGGCGATCCCGCGGGCGCGCCGGCTGTGGTACGTGGGCGACGCGTTCCGCGCCGGCTTCAGCGTGGCCGAGGTGTACGCGCAGTCGCGCATCGACCCCTGGTTCCTGGAGCAGATCGAGGAGCTGATCCGGGTCGAAGGCGAGATCGCGGCGCAAAAGGTCTCCGCCGTCGGCCGCGCCGAGCTGCTGCGCTACAAGCGCCTGGGCTTTTCCGACCGGCGCCTGGCCGCGCTGCTGCGCACCAAGGAGGCGTCGGTGCGCGGCCGGCGCCAAAAGCTCGGGCTGCGGCCGGTGTACAAGCGCGTGGACACCTGCGCCGCCGAGTTCCCGTCCGCCACCGCCTACCTGTATTCCACCTACGACGAGGAATGCGAGGCCGCGCCGAGCACCCGCGACAAGATCGTGGTGCTCGGCGGCGGGCCCAACCGCATCGGCCAGGGCATCGAGTTCGACTACTGCTGCGTGCACGCGGCGATGGCCCTGCGCGAGGACGGCTACGAGACCATCATGGTCAACTGCAACCCGGAGACGGTGTCGACCGACTACGACACCTCGGACCGGTTGTACTTCGAACCGCTGACGTTCGAGGACGTGATGGAGATCATCGACCTGGAAAAGCCCAGGGGCGTGATCGTGCAGTTCGGCGGGCAGACCCCGCTCAAGCTGGCGCAGGACCTGGAAGCCGCCGGCGCGCCGATCATAGGCACCAGCCCCGATTCCATCGACCTGGCCGAAGATCGCGAGCGCTTCCAGCACCTGGTGGACCGGCTCGGCCTGCGGCAGCCGCCCAACGCCACCGCCACCTCGCTCAAGCAGGCCCTGGCCGCGGCCAAGGCGGTGGGCTACCCGCTGGTGGTGCGGCCGTCTTACGTGCTGGGCGGGCGCGCCATGGAAATCGTCTACGACGACGAGGACCTCACGCGCTACATGACCGAGGCGGTGAAAGTCTCCAACGACTCGCCGGTGCTGCTGGACCGCTTCCTGTCCGACGCCATCGAGATCGACGTGGACGCCCTGGCCGACGGCACCGACGTGGTCATCGGCGGCATCATGGAGCACATCGAGCAGGCCGGCGTGCATTCCGGCGACTCGGCCTGCTCGCTGCCGGCCTACAGCCTGAAGCCGCAGATGCAGGACGAGATCCGCGGCTGGATCGACAAGCTGGCGCGCGCGCTCAACGTGGTCGGCCTGATGAACGCGCAGCTGGCCCTGCAGGGCGACACGCTGTACCTGCTGGAGGTCAACCCGCGCGCCTCGCGCACCAGCCCGTTCGTATCCAAGGCGACCGGCCGGCCGCTGGCCAAGATCGCGGCACGCTGCATGGTTGGCAAGAGCCTTGCGTCCCAGCAGGTGGCGCACGAGATCGTGCCGCCTTACTTTTCGGTGAAGGAATCCGTGTTCCCGTTCGCCAAGTTCCCGGCTGTGGACCCGCTCCTGGGCCCGGAAATGCGCTCCACCGGCGAGGTGATGGGCGTCGGCCGCCATTTCGGCGAGGCCTTCAACAAGGCGCTGCTGGCCGCCGGCATGGAGGTGCCGCGCAGCGGCGGCGCCTTCATCAGCGTGCGCGACGGCGACAAGCCCAAGGCGGTGCAGCTCGGGCGCCTGCTGGCGGCCAAGGGCTTCCGCATCTACGCCACCCACGGCACCGCCGCCGCGCTGAAGGCCGCCGGCGTGGCCTGCGAGGGCGTGAACAAGGTCAAGGAGGGCCGGCCGCACTGCGTGGACCTGATCAAGAACGGCGCCGTGCAGTTCATCGCCAACACCACCGAGGGCAAGAAGTCGATCGAGGAGTCGCATTCGATCCGCGCCGCGGCGATCCAGCAGAAGCTGTGCTACTTCACCACCATCGCCGGCGCCTACGCCGCCGCCATCGCGATGGATCACCTGGACCGGGTCGAAGTGAACCGCCTCCAGGACCTGCATCGCCAGATGGGCGCCTGACCATGCCGGGCACGCCGCAGAATCGCTTGCCGCACCTCCGGGAACGCCGGTGGCGGCGGCTTCCACCCGCACGCCGCGCGCCGGCCAACGGCGGCGCGGCGAGATCACGCCCATCGAAAGACCGGCCATGAAAACCCCCATGACCCTGCGCGGCGCCGAGGCGCTGCGCGAAGAGCTCCGCCACCGCAAGAGCGAACTGCGGCCCAAGATCATCGCGGCGATCGACGAGGCCCGCTCGCACGGCGACCTGCGCGAAAACGCCGAGTACCACGCCGCGCGCGAGCAGCACGGCTTCAACGAGGGGCGCATCGCCGAGATCGAGGGCAAGCTGTCCAATGCCCAGGTGGTGGACGTGGCCAGCCTGCCGCGCAACGGCCGGGTGGTGTTCGGCACCACCATCGACCTCGCCGACGCCGACAGCGGCGAGGAGCTCAGCTACCAGATCGTCGGCGAGGACGAGGCCGATTCCAAGCAGGGCCGCATCTCGGTGAATTCGCCCATCGCCCGCGCCCTGATCGCCAAGAACGAGGGCGACGTGGTGCAGGTCAAGACCCCCGGCGGCACGCGCGAGCTGGAGATCGTGAAGGTGCGATACCTTTGAAGCCGGGAATCGGGATTCGGGATTCGGCAATCGCAGAATCGGACAGGCGTGTGCGCCGTTACGAATCCCGAATCCCGAATCCCGATTCCCGTGGGTAAGAAGCGCACCCCCAGCAGCGCACGCTGGCTCGCCGAGCACGAATCCGACCCCTACGTCCAGCAGGCGCGCAAGCTGGGCTACCGCTCGCGGGCGGTGTTCAAGCTCAGGGAAATCCAGGAGCGCGACCACATCCTCAAGCCGGGCATGCGGGTGGTGGACCTGGGCGCCGCGCCGGGCGGCTGGTGCCAGTACGCGCGGCCGCTGCTCGGGCCGGCCGGCCAGCTGGTGGCGCTGGATATCCTGCCGATGGAGCCGGTGCCGGGCGTCGAGTTCATCCAGGGCGATTTCCGCGAAGCGGAGGTACTGGGCCGGCTGGAGGCCCTGGTGCCGCCGGCGTCGCTGGACCTTGTCTTGTCGGATATGGCCCCCAATATTTCCGGGATAGACGTTGCGGACCAGGCGGCGGCGATGTATCTGGCTGAATTGGCACTGGAATTCGCCGACGCCCGGCTCAAGCCGGGCGGCAGCCTGCTGGTCAAGGCTTTCCAGGGCGACGGCTACGAGACGTTGGTGAAGCGCTTGCGCGGCAGCTTCCGGACGATGCAGGTGCGCAAGCCCAAAGCGTCCCGGCCGCGCAGCCGGGAGGTATATTTACTGGCGCGGAACCATGGCGTGATGTAGTGTCTTATCCACTAGCGCCGGCAATCCGCGGCCTGAGGAACTTGCATTGAACGATTTGACCAAGAATCTGTTGCTGTGGGGCGCGGTGTTCGTCGCCCTGATGCTGGTGTTCCAGAGCTTTTCCAACCGCGGCGGCAGCCAGTCGCCGCTGATCTATTCGGAGTTCCTCGACCAGGTCAAGCAAGGCAACGTCGAAGAGGTCAAGATCGACGGCCAGAACATCGCCGGCCAGCTCAAGAGCGGCACGCACTTCACCACGATCAGCCCTGAAACCGTCAACAGCGGCATGATCAAGGATCTGATCGAAAATCATGTGAAGTTCGACGGCGAGCCGCCCAAGGAAACGCCGCTGCTGGTCACCTTGCTGATCAACGCCTTCCCGATCCTGCTGCTGATCGGCGTATGGGTGTACTTCATGCGGCAGATGCAGGGCGGGGCGGGCGGCCGTGGCGCCATGAGCTTCGGCAAGTCGCGCGCGCGCATGCTCAACGCCGACCAGGTGAAGATCACCTTCAACGACGTCGCCGGCGTCGAGGAGGCCAAGCAGGAGGTGGCCGAGCTGGTCGATTTCCTGCGCGATCCGGGCAAGTTCCAGAAGCTCGGCGGCAAGATTCCCCGCGGCGTGCTGATGGTCGGCTCCCCCGGCACCGGCAAGACCCTGCTGGCCAAGGCCATCGCCGGCGAGGCGGGGGTGCCGTTCTTCACCATTTCCGGCTCGGATTTCGTGGAAATGTTCGTCGGCGTGGGCGCTTCGCGCGTGCGCGACATGTTCGAGCAGGCCAAGAAGCACGCGCCCTGCATCATCTTCATCGACGAGATCGACGCTGTGGGCCGCCATCGCGGCGCTGGCCTGGGCGGCGGCCACGACGAGCGCGAGCAGACGCTGAACCAGCTGCTGGTGGAGATGGACGGCTTCGAGGGCAACGAGGGCGTCATCGTCATCGCCGCCACCAACCGGCCGGACGTGCTGGACCCGGCGTTGCTGCGGCCGGGCCGCTTCGACCGCCAGGTGGTGGTGCCGTTGCCGGACGTGCGCGGCCGCGAGCAGATCGTGCGCGTGCACATGCGCGCGGTGCCGCTGGCGGACGACGTCAAGCCCGAGATCATCGCCCGCGCCACGCCCGGCTTTTCTGGCGCGGACCTGGCCAACCTGGTCAACGAGGCGGCGCTGTTCGCCGCGCGCTCCAACAAGCGCCTGGTGGACCAGACCGACTTCGAGAAGGCGCGCGACAAGATCATCATGGGCGCCGAGCGGCGCTCGATGGTGATGAGCGAGGACGAGAAGAAGAACACCGCCTACCACGAGGCCGGCCATGCCATCGTCGGCCTCAGCGTGCCCGAGCACGACCCGGTGTACAAGGTCACCATCATCCCGCGCGGCCGCGCCCTGGGCCTGACCCAGTTCCTGCCCGAGGATGACCGCTACAGCTTCAGCAAGCAGCGCCTCAACAGCCTGATCTGCTCGCTGTTCGGCGGCCGCATCGCCGAGGAGCTGATCTTCGGGCCGGACAGCGTCACCACCGGCGCCTCCAACGACATCGAGCGCGCCACCGAGACCGCGCGCAAGATGGTCACCAAGTGGGGCCTGTCCGACAAGCTCGGGCCGCTGTCGTACAGCCAGGACGAGGACGAGGTGTTCCTGGGGCGCAGCGTGACCCAGCACAAGAACATGTCGGACAACACGGCCAACACCATCGACCGCGAAATCCGCGAGATCATCGACCGCAACTACGCCCGCGCCAAGAGCATCCTGGAAGAGAACGTCGACAAGCTGCACGCGATGGCGGCGGCGCTGATCAAGTACGAGACGCTGGACTCGGATCAGATCGGCCGCATCATGCTGGGCAAGGAGCCGGGCGCGCCGAGCAACTGGACCGACACCCCGCGGCCGCCGTCCTCGTCGTTCCGTCCCGCGGCGCCGAGCGGCCTGGCACCGCCGGCGACACCGAAGCCGGCGAACCAGAGCTGAACAGAAGGGAATCGGGAATGGGGAGTCGGGAATCGTAAAGGCCCGTCGCGGCACCGGGCGGCTTCGACGAGAGCTAATCGCCGATCTCCGTTTGGCCGGGCGCGCTGGCAGCAGTTCGTGATCCTCCAGCTTCCAAATCGGGCGCTCGACCTGTCCGCGCCCGTGGTCATGGGCATCCTCAACCTGACCCCGGACTCGTTTTCCGACGGCGGCCGCCATGCCGGCGCCGGGGCCGCGCTGGCGCATGCGCAGCAGATGGTGGCCGAAGGCGCGGCGATCGTCGACGTCGGCGGCGAGTCGACCCGGCCGGGGGCGGAGCCGGTAGCCGAGCAGGAGGAGCTGGACCGCACCATCCCGGTGGTGGAGCGGCTGGTGCGCGAGCTGGACTGCGTGGTGTCGATCGACACCAGGAAGCCGGCGGTGATGCGCGCGGCCTGCGCGGCGGGTGCGGAGATCGTCAACGACGTCAACGCCTTGCGCGCGCCGGGCGCGGTGGATGCGGTGCTGCGGCACCGCGCCGCCGCGGTGCTGATGCACATGCGCGGCGAGCCGCGCGGCATGCAGCAGGCCCCGGCATATGCCGACCTGGTCGGCGAGGTGCGGGATTTCCTGGCCCAGCGCCTGCGCGCCTGCGTCGAGGCCGGCATTCCGGCGCTGGCGCTGGCGCTGGATCCCGGCTTCGGCTTCGGCAAGACGCTGCAGCATAATCTGCAACTGATGGCGGCCCTGGAGGTCTTTGCTTCGTTGGGCCGGCCATTGCTGGTGGGCGTTTCGCGCAAGTCGATGCTGGGCGCGGCCCTGGGCCTGCCGGTGGATCGGCGCCTGCACGCGGGGATCGCCGCGGCGGCGCTGGCGGTGTGGCAGGGCGCGGCGATCGTGCGCACGCACGACGTGGGCCCGACGGTGGAGGCGGTGAAGCTGGTGGCAGCAATTCGGCAGGAACGGAGAGCGCAGGCACGATGAGCCGCAAGTATTTCGGAACCGACGGCGTGCGCGGCCGCGTCGGCGTGGCGCCGATGACGCCGGAGTTCGCCTTGAAGCTGGCGTGGGCGGCCGGCCGCGTGCTGGCGCGCAATTCCGGCACCCACGTGGTGGTGGGCAAGGACACGCGGCGCTCCGGCTACCTGTTCGAGTCGGCCCTGGAGGCCGGCTTCGCCGCCGCCGGCGTGGAGACCCACCTGCTCGGACCCCTGCCGACGCCGGCGGTGTCCTACCTGACCCGCGCCCTGCGCGCGGAGGCTGGCGTGGTCATCTCGGCCTCGCACAACCCGCATTTCGACAACGGCGTGAAATTCTTTTCCGCCGACGGCGACAAGCTCAGCGACGAGGTGGAGGCCCGCATCGAGGCGCAGCTCGAGCACGAGCTGGTCTGCGTGCCGCCCGAGCAGCTCGGTCGGGCGCGCCGCATCGACGACGCCCAGGGCCGCTACATCGAGTTCTGCAAGGGCACTTACGGCGGCGGTTCGCTGGCCGGCTTCCGCATCGTCATCGACTGCGCCAACGGCGCCGGCTACCGTGTCGGGCCGGCGGTGTTTTCCGAGCTGGGCGCGCAGGTGATCGCCATCGGCGACCGTCCCGACGGCCTCAACATCAACCTCAACTGCGGTTCCACCCACCTCGACGGGCTCAAGGCGGCGGTGGTGGCGCACGGGGCCGACCTGGGCATCGCCCTGGACGGCGACGGCGACCGTTGCCTGATGGTGACCGCCGACGGCCGCGAGATCGACGGCGACGACATCCTGTTCATCATTGCGCGCCGGCGCCTGGCGGCCGGCAGCCTGCGTGGACCGGTGGTCGGCACCCTGATGAGCAATTTCGGCCTGGAGCGGGCCTTCGGCGCGCTGGGCGTTGCCTTCGAGCGCGCCGCCGTGGGCGACCGCTACGTGCTGGAGCGGCTGCGCGCCGCCGGCGGCATCCTCGGCGGGGAGACCTCGGGCCATACCATCTGCCTGGACCGCACGGTGACCGGCGACGGCATCGTCACCGCGCTGCAGGTGCTGGGAGCGATGCAGGACCGGGACGCGCCGCTGGCGAAGCTGACCCAAGGCCTGGAAAAATACCCGCAGGTGCTGATCAACGTGCCGGTGAGCGGCAATGCCCGCGAGGTGCTGCAGCGCCCGCAGATCGGCACGCTGGTCGCCGCCACCGAGCGCAGCCTGGCCGGCCGCGGCCGCGTGCTGCTGCGCCCGTCCGGCACCGAGCCCCTGATCCGGGTGATGGTCGAGGCGCAGGACCCGCTGGAGACCCGCCGCTCCGCCGAGCACCTGGCCGAGGCGGTGCGTGCCGCGGCCGCCTGAATCCGTAGCATCCGGATTAAATATTCTGCTTTAAATAAATTTTATAACTAATTGAAATTAAATGAAACGCCGTAAATTAATCGCGGGCAACTGGAAAATGAACGGCTCCCACAAGGCCAACGCCGAGCTGGTGGCCGCCATCGCCGCCCGCGCGCCGGAACTCGGCCTTGTCGAGATCCTGGTTTGCCCGCCGGCGGTGTACCTGGAATCGGTGGGCCGGCATATCGGCAATGCGGCGGTCGCGCTGGGCGCGCAGAACCTGTGCGAGCAGGCCGCACCGGGGGCGTTCACAGGCGAGCTGCATGGCGCCATGCTGGCCGAGGTCGGCTGCCGCTACGTGATCGTGGGCCACTCCGAACGCCGCGCCTTGTACGGCGAGGACGATAGCCGCGTTGCGCAGAAGTTCCTGGCGGCGCAGGCCTGCGGCCTCACGCCGATCCTGTGCGTGGGCGAGACGCTGGAGCAGCGCCAGTCCGGCCAGACCGAGGACGTGCTCGAACTGCAACTCGGCAAGGTGATACTCGCGGCCGGCATCCAGGCCTTTGCCAGGGCCGTGATCGCCTACGAGCCGGTCTGGGCGATCGGCACCGGGCACGCCGCGACGCCCGCGCAGGCCCACGAGGCGCATGCCTTCCTGCGCGGGCAATTGCGCGGGCACGATGCTAAAATCGCCGATTCGACGCGCGTGCTGTACGGCGGCAGCGTGAAAGCCGACAACGCGGCGGTGCTGTTCGCCGGCGAGGATGTGGACGGCGGCCTGATCGGGGGGGCATCCCTGAAGGCCGCGGACTTCCTGGCGATCTGCGTGGCGGCGCAGGCGCGCGCCGCGGGCTAGGCAGGGACGGCGCCGGCAAATCCCCTTTTCAGGCAGGGTCTGGAGTTTCATGTATACGGTTTTGATCGTCGTCTATGTGCTGGTTTCGGTGGGCCTGGTCGGCCTGGTGCTGATCCAGCACGGCAAGGGCGCGGATGCCGGCGCGGCGTTCGGCAGCGGCGCCTCGGGCACGGTGTTCGGCGCGCGCGGCTCGGCCAACTTCCTGAGCCGCACCACCGCCTGGCTGGCGGTGGTGTTCTTCGCCTTGAGCCTGGGCCTGGCTTACCTGGTGCGCGGCCAGCAGAGCGCCACCGCGCACAGCGTGGTGGATACCGCGCCCCCGGCCGCCAAGGTCGAGCTGCCGGAGGTTCCCGCCGCACCGGCGCCCGCCGCACCCGCGCCGGTGGTTCCGAAGACCGATGCGGCCGCCGTGCCGGCCGCGGCGGCGCCGGCCGAACCCAAGACCGAACCGAAGATCGAACCCAAAACCGAACCTAAGACCGACGCGGCGCCCGTCGCTGCGAGTCCCGCCGCCACTGCGCCGGCGTCGAAGCCGGCTCCGGCGGCTCCGCCGAAATAGGCCGGCCGCAAAGGCGGCACCGCCGGGCAGCGACAAGCAACACCGGCGGCAGTAAACTTCGCGAAAATTTGCCGACGTGGCGGAATTGGTAGACGCACTACCTTGAGGTGGTAGCGGGGAAACCCGTCCGAGTTCGAGTCTCGGCGTCGGCACCACTCACAGCTTCCAGGTATGTCCAGAGATGTCCTGGAGGAAACCTTAACGCCTTGTAAGTGCAAGTTTTTGTGCGGTGGGTGCAAGCCGCGACTTATACCATCAGTGACCAGGGTTACACCCTGAATTGACGAATTTTGGGCGCTCCGCCAATTCCTGCGGTGACAGTGGCGGTGCCGGCACGAAGGCCATTGTCTGCGGATCAAAAACGTACCGCGTGCCGGCCTTAAGCTGGCCGCCAACACCAGGCCAGAGGCCATCGGCAAATATAAATGCGCCGGTTCAGTTGCGCTGCTTCGCGCCGTTTTGTTTGCGCAAATAGTGCCGCCGCATCGATAGGTTGTGCTCCACGCGCGTGATCCAGGGCATGGGCGCCTGGCGCAAGAGCTTCAAATACAGGTGCAGGCTTTCGCGGTTCGGCGTGGGTTGAGTTTTGAATTCCAGCTTGCAGTAGCAAAGACTCTTCGCGTCGAATCCGCACTTGAGGCGATAGTGGGCCAGCAGCCTCTGCACCCGGTAGATATATGCCAGCGCGTCCGTCCGGCTCTCGGGAACGCTGAGCCAGTGGTTCGCGTCGTGACTCCGGTAACCGCCTGCAATAATGGAGCGATAGTGCTTGCGGCCGCCGAGCGCCGCGGCGCCAAACACCAGGCAGTCGTCGGCGCGCGTACGCCAGTCCGCGTGAAAATCCGGCGGAAGATCCACCACGCGGCGCGCAAGCGTGCTGCGCATGGACAGGGCCGAGGTCGGCGAACCCAGCCACTGGCGGCCGAACACCGCCGCTAGCGCGGTGAGCCCGCAGTCGCGGTCGCAGGTATCCGTGCTCCAGTAGCCTTCGCGCGCGCCGAAATAGCGCAAGTTGGCAAAGACAAGATCGGCCTCGGGGTGTTCACGGTAAGTTGCGGCCAGCTGGGCCAGATAATCCGGCTCCCAGAAGTCGTCCGCATCGAGAAAGCAGATGATATCGCCGCGGCATTCGGCGACCCCAGCGGCTAATGCCGAAAGCTGGCCGCCGTTTTCCTTAAACACCAAGCGCACCGTAGCTCGTCTGGCGAATTCATCTTGCAGCAGTTCTCGCGAACCGTCGGTAGAGCCGTCGTCGACAATCACCAGCTCGAGGGGCGGAGAGCTTTGCGCCAGGACACTTTCGAGAGCTTCAACCAAATATCGCCGATAGTTGTAACTTGTGACCAACACCGAAAAGCGTGGTCCAATTGTTTGCATCGAGTTATCCCTGCTGTTGGAACCCCTGCGATGATCGCACGTCAGGCTGGTGGGGTAGGATCGCCGCCGACGCGAAACGACGCATGACCAAGGCGCGCGCCGTTCCGCTATCCTAAATCAGTCAAAACTCTTGACGAGTCGGCCGGGGGTGGTTTGACCGACGTTTCTGGTGACACCATGAATTCTGACGTGCAATTCAGCCTGATCATCGAGACATTCACCTTCCTCGAAGGCGGCAGCCGCTCCCGTTTTTGCAAGCTGCTGGAACGTGCGAGCGCAATCGTCGGCGGCTCCGCGCACGGGGAGCTGCTGGTGGCGGACGTGGTCGGCACGGAGGAATTGGCTGAGATTCTACGGGCCTTTCCAGCCTCGCAGCGCATCGATGCAGTGGGGCTGCCCTACGATACTGCCAAGATGCGTGCCTTTGCCGCCTCTTCGGGCCGCTACATCCTATATATCGATAGCGATTGCCTCCCTGGGCCCGGCTGGGAGCAGCATATGCTCGCCGCCCTGCGGCAGGACGGCGTGATCGCCTGTTGCGGCTTCACCATGTACGAGGGCGGATTCTGGTCCAAGGCGATGGACGTGATGGACTGGGGATTTATCTATCCGCGCACCCGCCATCCGGTCGGATGTTATGTGTCAAACAACTGCGGCTTCCGTCGCGAAGCACTGCAGCAAGTGCCCATGCCCCAAACCGAGATCCGCTGTGCTTGTTACCTCCACGCGCAGATGTTCATGCGGCGCGGAACGCCAATGATGCTGGTACCGGAAGCGTTTGCGCTGCATGAAGTGCAGCCGCTTATCCGCGAACGCTCGCGTCGCGGCTACGATCTGATCGCCGCATGCTGGGCCGACCCGGCAGCGCGGGAAGCACGCTGGCTGCGGTGCGGCGCGCTGGCGCCACTGCGTTTTTATGCGGCCAATCTGGCGGAAGACTGGCGGCGATTGCGGCTCGTTCGTCGCGATCTGCGGCTTTCCGGCCTGCACACTGCCACGGTGGCGGTGGTATTGCCGCTACTGCGGCTTATCGATCTGGCCGGCATGATTCGGGCAATGATGCGCGGTCCGGAGCCACAAGGTTGGGGCGGTTGGGCCTGGTAAAGCCGCGGCCCTGTCGCCGGCAGCTTTTGCCAGTCGCATGCGGCGCCGCTGCCGGTCGCGGCAAATCTCGCAATCGTTCCACGCATTTTGCAGGGCGAGCTTCAACAGCAACTCTGGGACGGCCGGCCGAGACGATCTTCGATAGGAGCGCAAAGAAGGGCTTTGACCTTCTTGGCACGCAGAATTGACAAGATCGAGTTGACCAGGGTGGTCTTGCCAACCCCTGGTCCGCCGGTGATGACCAGCAACTTGGAGGCCAGGGCCAGGCGGACCGCATGCTTCTGGCTATCGGCCAGCTGGATTTACAGCTTCTGCGCGACCCGGGGAATAGCCTTGTCGGCGTCAACGGTGTCCCAGGGCGGCGTACCGACCTTGAGGCGGTGGATGTGTGCGGCGATGGACCGCTCGGCCTGGTACAGGGCAGCTAGAAAGACGCTGGGCAGGCCATCGACGGTGTCCGCGACTAGACATCGCCGGGCTTCGTTGCTGTGGGGGAGCGGTGCCGGTACTCGCTGTTCCTGCCCGGATGGGCTTGCTGGCCATCGCCGCGGCGCCGCCTCCGGTAGCATGGAGGTCCGCCGTGGGGACGGCGGCGCAATTCTTGTAAGTCCATCGGGGACAGGTGGCCGGCAGGTCCGGCCCGCTACTCGGAGGCGTGGATGAGAAGCATGTCATTGGCTCGGTACCTGTTGTTGTTGTCCGCCTGCGGCCTGGCGGTACTGGCGGGCTGCGTCCACGAGCCGTCCACCGAAAAGGTGCTGCGCGTTACGGACTCGGTGCTGACCAGCGGCGACAACATCGCGCACGGCGACAAGAGCCCGGTGCAGACCTTTTCGACCTCGGACCTGGTGGTGGCGCAGGTGGTGTTCGAGTGGGATGCGGTGAAGAAGAGCGCGGGCCAGCACAGCGTCGAATGGAACTGGTACCAGGGCAACGACATCGTATCGCGCTCGGAGAAGAGCGTGGAGTTCAAGACCACGCCCTTCACCCTGACTTCCTCGCGGCAGGCTTCCAGCCTGGGCACCGGGCATTTCCGCGTGGAGACGGTGGTCGACGGCGTCATCGAATCCACCAGCGAGTTCGATATTTTGCCGTAGGACGTTTTTCGTTCGGGTGCGTACGCTCTTTGCGCCGTTATTCGTGGCGAAGAGTCGGGTTCTATCGACCGATGGAGGGGCGTGGGGCCGGATCCTTCGCTTCGCTCAGGATGACAGGAAAAAACGTGGGCACCTGAGTTGAAGGTGTTCGGGATGGCGGTAAGAAGGGCCGGATTCTTCGCTATCTCAGGATGACAGCAAGAAACCTGGATGCATGAGCCGAAAGTGGCCGAGCAGTTCGCGAAAAGGCGAAACTTCGGGCCGGCCGACGCTACGCCATGCGCGCTGCCGCCCGCGCACCGCGAGCCTCAGCGGCGGGACTGCGCTTCCATCAGGCCGGTCGCATCGGCGAGCAGCTGGCCGAAGCGCGGGTCGCCGCGCAGATTGTCCCAATCGGGGTCCAGCCGCAGCATCGCCGGGGTGACCGGCGGCCAGCCGTAGGCAATGGCGAGCAGGTGCCGCAGGGCGGCCAGCGCGGCGTCGCGCTCGCCGAAGCGGGCTTGCAGGCGCGCCAGGTTCTCTTCGTAGCCGGGGCCGACGAACGCATCCTTGGCGGCCGGCAGCAGGGCGATGGCCTGGCGCGCCTGCGCCAACGCCGCGTCGCGGTGGCCGAGGCCCGCCTCGATGGTGGACAGGGTGGAGACGAACCGCGCGTTGTCCGGCTCTGCCTTCAGCGCGGCCTGCACGTCGGCCAGGGCGCGCATGTAGCTGGCCTTGGCGGCGGCATCGTCGCCGGCCAGGCGCTGCAGGTCGGCCAGCGCGGTCTCGTAGGGCGCCAGGCTGTTGCCGAGGCTCTCGGGATGCGCCAGCTGCGACTGGAGCAGGGCGATGGCCGGGGCGAAGTGCCGGCTCAGCGCGGCATTGGTGGCCGCGGTGAACACCAGGTTGTCGTCGCCTAGCGCGGTGCGCGCGCGGTCCAGCACGGCCTGGGCCTGGTCGATCGCGCCGATCTCCTGCAGCGCGCCGGCCTGGGTGGCCAGCACCCCGGGATTGTCGGGAGCGACCACCAGCGCGCGGCCCATCAATTGCTGCGCGGCGGCCACGTCGCGCATGGCGAGGTCCGTGCCGGCCGAGTCGACCAGCAGCAGGATGTTCTGCGGGTCCAGCGCGACGGCCAGGTCGAACAGGCTGCGGCAGTCGCTCCAGCGGCCCTGGCGGCGGGCGATGGCGGCGAGCGCATAGGTGGCCCAGGAATCGTTCGGCGCCTGCTGGCGCACCGCTTCGAAGATGGTCTTGGCACCCTCGTAGTCGCGTTCCACCCAGTAGCGGTAGAAACCCTGCGCGATGCGCGTCTCCGCGGTCTCGGGCGCCAGTCGTGCCGCGGTCTCGGCGGCTTCGCGCGCGGCACGGTGGTGGGCCTCCGAGGGATCCTCGTAGATATAGGCGAAGCTGTGACCCTTGGAGAGGCCGGCCCAGGCCAGGGCAAAGCCCGGATCCAGCTGCACCGCCTGCTGGTAAGCGGCGATCGCGTTGAGGATGTTGGGGCCCAGCGCGTCGGCGCGGCGGTTGAACGCCAGCCCGCGCAGGTAGGCGTCGTAGGCCGCCGGGTTGGCGGTGGGGCGCGCGGCGATCTGCTGCGCCTCGGCGCCGGTGAGGCGCGCCTTGAGCGTCTCGGCGATGGTCTGCGCCACTTCGCCTTCCACGCCGAACACGTCGTCGAGCTTGCGGTTGTAGCTCTCGGCCCACAGGTGGTCGTCGGTGGCGGCGCGGATCAGCTGCACGTTGATGTGCACCGCATCGCCGATTTTCTGCACGCTGCCTTCCAGAATGTTGGCGACTCCGAGCTGGCGCGCGATTTCCGACAGGTTGCCCGGCTTGGCGGCGTATTGCTGGGTGGAGGTGCGCGAGATCACCTTGAGCGCGCCGATCTTGGCCAGCCGGGTCAGGATCTCGTCCTGGATGCCGTCGGCGAAGTAGGCGTTGTCCGGATCGCGGCTGAGGTTTTCGAACGGCAGCACGGCGATCGACTTGTCCCCGACCGCGGCGCCTGCGGACGACCCCGGCCGGGCGAAATAGCCCATCCGTTCGGTGGCGAAGTAGCCGGCGGCCAGCAGCAGCAACAGGCCCAGGACAACGTTCAGCCGGCGCTCCATGCCGCGGCGGCTTGCCGCCGGCGCCGGCGTGTCCGCGCCGGCCGGCGCGTCGGTGCGCACGATGCCCTGCGGGGTGAGGTCGAATATCCAGGCCAGCACCAGCGCCACCGGGAAGCCCGCCGCCACCACCAGCACCAGCACGCGCTGGCCGACGGCGGAGACGTCGAACACCGGCAGCACCTGCGTCACCACCTGCACCAGCAGCCAGCCGGCCACCGCGTACATCGCCCCGACCTTGTACACATGCCGGCGCTGCAACTCGGCGAAGAACGACGGCCGCGGGTTCATGGGCCGGCCTGCCGGCGCAGGTAGGCTTCGCCCTCGGCCGCCACCTGCGCCAGGCGCGGGTCGTCGCGCAGGGCGTCGAAATCCGGGTCCAGCCGCAGCAGGGCGGGCGTCAGCGGGCCGGAGTAGGCGCCGCCGGTGTAGGGCGCGGTGATCAGGTGGCGCAGGCCGGCAATGGCTTCGTCGCGGCGGCCGAACCGCGCCAGCAGGCGCGCACGCTGGTCCAGGATGTCACGGCCGAACTGCGCGTCCTTCGATTCCGGGACCTCTGCGGCGACGCCGTCGACCAGGGCCAGCGCGGCGGCCTGGTTGCCGAGCCCGGCCTGCGCCTGGGCCATGGACAGCGTCAGCTCGGCGTTGTCCGGCTGCTGCGCGAGCATCGCCTGGAGCGCAGCGCGCGCCCGGCCGTAGTCCGCCTTGGCGGCGTCCACCCGGCCGGCGAGCCGCTCGAAATCGGCGACGCACAGGTGCGCATCGACCGCCGGCTGTGCCTGGTAGCCTGTGCCGCCGCGGTCGGCGATCGCCTGCAGCTTCGCCATCAGCGGATCATAGCGCCGCTCCAGGCGCGCCTGGGCGACGAAGCGCTCGAAGTCGCTGTCCGGCATGGCGGCGGGGTCGAGCAGGGCGGCGGCCTTCGGCAGGTCTCCCAGCATCTGGTAGAGGATGGCTTTCAACTGCAGCGATTCGCTCTCGCCCGGCGCCAGCTCCTGCACGCGCTCCAGGGCCTTGAAGGCGTCGCCGATGCGCCGCTCGGCGAGCGCCTGGAGGGCCTGCAGCTTGAGCAGTTGCAGGTTGCGCGGATCGAGCTGCAAGGCTTCGGCGGCGCGCCGGTCGGCTTCGGCCACGCGGTCCATGCGGCTGAGGATGTAGCTCAGCACCGACAGCACTTCCGCGTCGTTCGGCCAGCTTTGGTGCAGCGCTTCGTAGCGCTGCAGCGCCTCGGCGTAGTTCCGCTCGACGCGATAGACGTAGTAGGCGCGCGCCTTCTGCGTCTCGAGCAGGTCCGGCCGCAGGCGCTCGGCGGTCTGCAGCGCCTGCAAGGTCCTGCTGTGCTGCGCGGCGGAGGTGTCGACGCCGAAGAAGATCATCAGCGCCTCGCCGCGCGCGAGCAGCGCCCAGGCCTGGGCGAAGCCGGGGTCGGCCGCCACCGCCGCCTCGAACGCCTGCGTCGACTCGACGAAGGATGCGGTTTCGAAGCCGCGCTGGTACAGGGCCAGCCCGCGCAGGTAAGCGTCGTACGCGGCCGGGTTGCGCGTCGGCACGCGCGCCAGCTCGTCGCGCTCGCCGCCGCTGAGGCGCGCGCCGAGCGCGTCGGCGATGGCGCCGGCCACCTCGCCCTGCACGCCGAAGATGTCGTCCAGGCTGCGGTCGTAGGTTTCCGCCCACAGGTGGCTGTCGCCGGCGGCGCGGATCAACTGCACGTTGACGCGCACGCGGTTGCCGGCCTTCTGCACGCTGCCTTCGAGGATGTTCGAAACGCCGAGCTGCACGGCGATTTCGCCGATGTTGTCCGGCGAGCTGGCGTAGCGCTGCGTGGAGGTGCGCGAGATCACCCGCAGCGTGCCGATCTTGGCCAGCCGGGTGAGGATTTCGTCCTGCATGCCCTCGGCGAAGTAGGCATTGGACTTGTCGTCGGACAGGTTGGCGAATGGCAGCACCGCGATCGATTTTTCGGCCTCGGCTGCCGCGGCCCGCTCCGCCGCCGCGGTGCCGCGAGGCGGCATCAGGTGCTCGGCGGCAAGGAAGCCCAGCGACAGCAGCAGCAACGCGCCGAGCAGGTAGTTGAGCCGGCGGTCGATGCCGCGGCGCTCGCGGGCCGCGGCCGGCGGCTCGCCGCTTGCCGGCAGGCTTTCGGTGCGCACGATGCCCTGCGGGGTGAGGTCGAACACCCAGGCCAGCACTAGCGCGACGGGAAACCCGGCGGCGACGATCAGCACCAGCACGCGCTGGCCGACGGCGGAGACGTCGAACACCGGCAGCACTTGCGTCACCACCTGCACCAGCAGCCAGCCGGCCACGGCGTAAGCGGCGCCGACCTTGTAGACGTGGCGGCGCTGCAGCTCGGCGAAGAACGACGGTTTGCCGGTCATGGGCAAGACCGCCGCACCCGCCTTGTGCCGCCTTGCGGCCCTGGAACGCGGCGGTCTCTTCCCTCACCCCACCACCCGCTCCGCGGGTGGTTCCCCCCTCTCCCGCGGGGCAGGAGCGGGACGTTGGTCGGCGGCAAAGCCGCCGGTATTCGGAACGGCGGCGGCGTCCGGCCGTCCGCAGCGCGTCGTGCCGCGTCGTGCAGGACATCGCGGCGGTATGGATGTTGAACAGGCCCTGGCATCGCGGTGTTTCTCCCTAGTCCGGTACTCTACCGGCAAAGGGGGCTCGATTTCCGCTTTCGCAAGACATTCGCCATGCTGCAGCGCAGCGCGCCGGCGGGATGCCGCCGGCCGCCGCCGCCGCCGGCAACAGCGGTTGCGGCGATGTTCGACAGGATGCGCGGATTGTTGTAGTGTGCGATCCGCATCCGCTTCAAGCACGTTCCTCGCAGCTTCGTGCCGCGCCGGCGACGGCAGCGTCACGCCATCTCAAGGTTACTCTTCTTGATCGCTTGCACCCCGCCGGTATTGGCCGGCATCCAACACAAATCTGTTTTTCGAAATTTCAAAGGAAAGTAACAATGGCTGACGCATCAACCGGTACCGTGAAGTGGTTCAACGACGCCAAGGGCTTCGGTTTCATCACCCCGTCCGACGGCGGCGAAGACCTCTTCGCGCACTTCAAGGAAATCCAGGGCACCGGCTTCAAGACCTTGAAGGAAGGCCAGCGCGTGGAATACAAGGCCGTGCGCGGCCCCAAGGGCATGCAGGCGACGCAGATCCGCCCGCTCTGATCCTGCTTCGGCAGTGATTCTCGGGGAGACCCGGCGCCGAGCCGGGCTCCCCGAAGCTTCCAGTCCGCCGGCCCCGATTCGCGGGCCAGCCGTTCGCGGCGCGGACCAGCGCCCGGCGAGCCACCGGCTTTGCCGGGCTTGCCCGATTTCAGGCAGCCGCCAGCGCGCTGTCTGCGGACCCGTCTTCGCCTGCTTCTTTTCGGTATGCAGGTGCCTGAATGCCCCCGACGGGCCCATCGATTGGCCGACCGCTGCGGCCTCCCACTGGCCGGCAGCGCCGTTTCGTTCAGGACCCCCGGTCCGGCCTGCCAAGCCCACTTCATTTGCCAGGAACCATCATGCTAAAAATCTATGCGGGCAACCTGCCCGCTGACACGACCGAAAAGGAACTGATCGAGTTGTTTTCGGCCCACGGCCGCGTCCGCTCGATCAAGCTGGCGCACGACGTTTTCTCCGGCAAGTGCCGCGGCTTCGGATTCCTCGAGATGGAAGGCCACGAGGCGCGGGCCGCCATCGCCGGTCTGAACGGCAAGGAACTGCGCGGCAACGTGCTGCGCGTCAACGAGGAACGCAAGGACACCCGCGGCGGCGCGCGCGGCGCCCGGCGCCACTAAGGAATCTCTGCACAAGTCCGTCCCGGACTTATTCGGGTGACGGCCGTCGAAAAGCGTGATTTTCAACGGCCTTCCATCTCAATGGCTTGCACCATTGAAAGTGGTTGGGCCAGCCGTGGCCCAAACGGGAAGCTTTGATTGACCAGAGCTTCCCTAAACACCAGGGGCGCCGCCAGCGGCGCCAAGCCCCGGCGGCAGGGCCACCGTGTCCGCTGCGTGCAGGGGCCGGGCGGTTTGCGCCAACCGGTTCCCCCGGCCCCCTTCTTGCCGCGGCTCAGCCGCGCTTGAGCCAGGCGGCGTACTGCACCGGCAGCACATTCTGCGGCGCCTTGCGGCCCAGCGCCTGGGCGGCATGGTAGGGCCAGTACGGGTCCGCCAGGATGCCCTTGCCGAGCATCACCAGGTCCACCTGGCCGGAGCGCACCATTGCGTCGGCGGTCTGCGCCTCCCTGATGTTCCACGAGGTTGCCGTCGGCAGGCCGGCCTCGTCGCGGATGCGCTTGGCGACGGGCCCCAGGAAGCCCGGCTCGCCCCAGGGCACGCGGCTGATGTCCGGCGTGTTGAATCCCATGCTGACGTCGATCAGGTCCATCCCGCCGGCGCGCATGCGCCGGATCAGCTCGATCGACTCCTCCAGCGGCTGCTCCCCCGGCACGTAGTCGAGCACGCCCAGGCGCGCGGTCAGCGGCAGGCGCTCCGGCCACACCGCGCGCACCGCCGCCAGCGTCTCCAGCAGGAAGCGCGCACGGTTTTCGAAGCTGCCGCCATAGGCGTCGGTGCGCCGGTTGGCCAGCGGCGAAAAGAAGCTCTGGCCCAGGTAGCCGTGGGCGAAGTGCAGCTCCAGCCATTTGAAGCCGGCCTGCAGCGCGCGCCGGGCGGCGCCGGCGAACGCGTCGCGCACGCGGGCAATGTCGTCCAGGGTCATGGCGCGCGGCGCGCGCGGCAGGTTGGCGCCGAACGGGTTGTCCGAGGGTGCGATCGGCTGCCAGGCACGCGGGTCGTCCGCGGCCATGTGGTCGTCGCCTTCCCAGGGACGGTTGGCGCTGGCCTTGCGGCCGGCGTGGGCGATCTGGATGCCCGCCACCGCGCCGTGCTTTTCGATGGCGCGCACGATCGGCTGGTAGGCCTGCGCCTGCGTGTCGTTCCACAGGCCGGCGTCGCCCGGGGTGATGCGGCCTTCCGGCGACACCGCCGAGGCCTCGGCGATCACCAGCCCGGCACCGCCGACCGCGCGCGAGGCGAGGTTGACCAGGTGCCATTCGTCGACGACGCCGTCCACCGCCGAGTATTGGCACATCGGCGACACCGCGATGCGGTTTTTCAGTGTGGCGTCCTTGAGGGTGAACTCGCTGAACAGATCGGGCACGGCCTGGGTCTCCGTCGAATGAAAAGGCTTGCATGGCCGCCCCGGCTGATGCACGGGCCGGCGGAATTGACTGGCAGGATTTGAACCATCCGGCGTTACGCGGCGGGCGCGACGGCCGTCGCCCGCATCTTCGCCGAATTCCGCCGCCGGTGCACACGGGACGGCGCGGGCTTCCGGCGGGTTTATTTGCGCGTGCGCAAGCGCTAAGGTGCGCCCACACCGGCAGACCTTAGATTTTTCCCAAAGGAGCACATCATGGACCTCGGCCTGACAGGCGCGAACGTGTTGATCACCGGCGGCACCAAGGGCATCGGCGCCGCCGCCGCGCGGCTGTTTGCGCAGGAAGGCGCCAACGTGGCGCTGTGTGCAAGGGACGCGGCGCTGGTGGCCGAAACGGTGACTTCCCTGGCGGCGGCCGGCGCGGGGCGCGCCATCGGCGGCGCGCTCGATGTCGGCGATCCCAAGGCACTGAAGGCCTGGGTGGAGGCCTCCGCGACGGAGCTGGGCGGAGTCGACGCGCTGGTGTGCAATGTCAGCGCGCTGGCGCTGGGCGATACCGCCGAGAGCTGGCAGAAGTCCTTCCAGGTGGACATGATGCATACGGTGCATGCCGTGGCGGCGGCGCTGCCGTACCTGGAGAAGTCGCCGATCGCCTCGGTGGCGGTGGTGTCCAGCGTGTCCGGCTTCGAGGTCGACGCCGCCGCCGGCTCATACGGCGCGACCAAGGCCGCGCTGATCCATTACGCCAAGGGGCTGGCGCGCCAGCTCGCCGGCAAGGGCATCCGCGTCAATACCATCTCGCCGGGCAACACCTATTTCGAGGGCGGCTTCTGGCAGGGTGCCGAGCAGAACATGCCCGACCTGTTCAATCTGGCGATGGCCTCCAATCCGACCGGGCGCATGGGCACCGCCGAGGAAGTCGCCTTCGGCATCGTCATGCTGGCCAGCCCGTTGGCGAGCCGTATCACGGGCACCAACCTGGTGATCGACGGCGCGCTGAGCCGGTCGCCCTGATCCAGGCCGGCGGATGCCGTCATGGATTGATCCGCCTGCCTACTCCGCACGCTCGAACGCGATGCCCTTGACCAGGGCCTGCACCGCCAGGCCCGGCCGCAGCGCCAGGCGCTCGGCCGACAGGCGGGTGACGCGCGCCAGCAGGGTTGCGCCGCTGCAGTCGAGCTGCACGTCCACGCTGGCGCCGTCGGAGGCGGCCAGGCGCACCACCTGTGCCGGCAGCTGGTTGAGGATGCTGGAATCGGCCGGCGCCGACAGCGCCAGCGACACGTCGCGCGCGCGCACCCAGATGCGGCGCCGGCTGCCGGCAGCGGCCTCGATCGCCGGCACATGCAGCAAGCCGGCCTGGCAGCGCAGCACGGTGAGCTGCCAGCGCGGCTCGTGCGCGGCGACTTCCACGTCCAGCACCACGCCGGCGTCGGCACGCCGCGCCAGGATCGGCAGATCCACCCGCCCGAGTACCGTGGCGAGGTCGCCGGCGGCGGCGACGCGGCCGTGTTCCAGCACGACCAGGGTGGTGGCCAGGCGCACGATCTCGTCCAGCGCGTGGCTGACGTAGACGATGGGCACGCGCGATCCGTCGCGCAGGCGCTCGATGTAGGGGATGATTTCGGCCTTGCGCGGCTCGTCGATCGAAGCCAGCGGCTCGTCCATCAACAGCAGGCGCGGGCGCGCGAGCAAGGCGCGGCCGATCGCCACGCGCTGGGCTTCGCCGCCGGACAGGGCGGCCGGCCGGCGTTCCAGCAGCCGGCCGATGTCGAGCAGCTCGACCACCCGGCCGAATTCGCCCGGGTCGCCGCCCCGGCGGCTGAACCAGCGGCCGTAGCCGAGGTTGTGGCGCACGCTCAGGTGCGGCAGCAGGCGCGGCTCCTGGAAGACGTAGCCGACCCCGCGGCGGTGCGCCGGCAGGCACAGCCGCCGCGCGGTATCGAGCAGCACGGTGCCGTCCACCTCGACCCTGCCGCTGGCGGGCCGCACCAGCCCGGCGACGATGCGCAGCAGGGATGTCTTGCCGGCGCCGGAGGCGCCGAACAGGGCGGTCAGCCCGCCGGGGCTGGCAAAGCTGGCGTCGAGCGCGAAATCGCCAAAGCGGTGCGTGACCGTCACCGCCAGCGTCATCGCCCGGTCACCTTGCGGCGGCCGCGCCGGTCCAGCCACTCCGACAGCACCAGCGCCGCCACCGACAGGGCGATGGACAGGCCGGCGAGCCGCAAGGCGGCGGCGTCGCCGCCCGGCACCTGGGTGAACAGATAGATGGCGGTGGCCAGGGTCTGGGTCTCGCCGGGGATGTTGGAGACGAAGGTGATGGTGGCGCCGAACTCGCCCATGGAGCGCGCGAACGCCAGCACCGCGCCCGAGACGATGCCGGAGGCGGCCAGCGGCAGGGTGACGGTGGCGAATACCAGGGGCGGCGCTGCGCCGAGCGTGGCCGCCGCCTCCTCCAGCCGCCGGTCAACCTGCTCGATGGCTAGCCGGATGGCGCGCACCAGCAGCGGGAAGCCCATTACCGCGGCGGCCAGCGCCGCGCCGGTCCAGCGGAATGCGAAGACCAGGCCCAGGTGCCTTTCCAGGAACGCGCCGACCACCCCGTTATGGCCGAACAGCCGCAGCAGCAGGTAGCCGGTGACGACCGGCGGCAGGGTCAGCGGCAAGTGCACCAGGCCCTCCAGCAGGGCCACCCCCGGAAAGCGGCGCCGCGCCAGCAGCCAGGCGGTGGCGATCGCCAGCGGCAGGCTGGCGGCGACCGCGACCAGCGCCACCCGCAGGGACAGGCGTACCGCGGTCAGCTCATCGGGCGAGAAGTCGAGCAAGCGCCGCCCCTAACGCGCTTTTCGTTCCGAGCGCGGCAAAGAATCTGGCTCAATCATTCGATGACAGGCACGGAACCAGATCCTTCGCTGCGCTCAGGATGACGGTAGGAAATGTACGCATCCGAGTCGAAATTCCCCTGGCGTGCCGCCGGCGCGCTGTAGTGCAAGGACTGGCGGTACCCGCCAGGCGGGCAAGCCGCCCGGCGGCTCGCGCCGGCCTCGTCGGCAGGGCGGCTGTTCTCAGCGGACCGCCCCGCAGCAGATGCGGTTGCGGCCTTCCTGCTTGGCGCGGTACAGCGCCAGGTCGGCCCGGTGCAGCAGCTCCACGTCGGAGCCGCCGCGCGCCGGGCTGGCGATCGCCGCGCCGACGCTGACGGTGACGATGCCGAGGCTGTCGGGGCGGGCAGGGTGGGCCAGGGCGAGCCCGTACACCGCGGCGCGGATCTTTTCGGCTACTACCGCGGCGGACTCGGCGTCGGTGTTCGGCAGCACCGCGACGAATTCCTCGCCGCCGTAGCGCGCCACCACGTCGCCGGCACGGCGCGCCGCCTGCTTCATCGCCCCGGCCACCAGCCTGAGCGCGACGTCGCCGGCCTGGTGGCCCAGCCGGTCGTTGTAGCGCTTGAAATAATCGACGTCCATCAGTAGCACCGCCAGCGACGATCCCTGCCGCCGCGCGCGGTTCCATTCCTCGTTCAGGCGGATGTCGAAATGGCCGCGGTTGAACACCGCGGTGAGGGCGTCGGTGGCCGACACCGTGCGCAGGGCCAGCTCGCGTTCGATCAGCCGGGCCAGGCGATGCAGGCCGCCGAGCTGGGGCGGCGACAGCTCGCGCCGCTTGTGGTCGATCACGCACAAGGTGCCCACGCAATAGCCGTCCGGCGAACGCACCGGCACGCCGGCATAGAACCGTATGCCGGGATCGCCGGCGACCAGCGGGTTGCCGACGAAGCGCGGATCTTCCAGCGCGTCGGGGACGATCAGCTCGCTTTCGCTGAACACGACGTGGCCGCAGAACGAGACGTCGCGGCCGCTCTGCTTCAAGCCCAGGCCCTCGATGGCCTTGAACCACTGGCGGTTGGCGTCGACGATGCTGAAGGCGGCCACCGGCGTGTCCGCCAGCGCGCGGGCCACGTCGACGATGGCGTCGAACGATTCCTCGCTGGCCGTGTCGAGGATGTCGAGGCGGCGCAGCGCTTCCAGGCGCATCGGCTCGTTCAGCGGAACCTTTGGAGCTTCCATGATCGGTCTCGACGGCCCACGCAAGGGCTTCCTCACCAGTACTTGTCTGATCTGAGCAATACCGGGGCCAACCCGGCAGCTGCAGCAACCGCGGCCGCGCGGCACCCGGATTCTATACCCCAACACCCGCCGGCCGGCGTCGGCACTTGAGACCGGCGCGGCCGCACCCCATCATCTGCGCCGTGGGTTCGCTTCCGGTCTGGAGCGGCGCGGTGCAGTATTTTGTTGATCGACTGCCGGCCGCAGGTTAGAATACGCGACTGACTGGTGCGGGGTGGAGCAGTCTGGCAGCTCGTCGGGCTCATAACCCGAAGGTCGTAGGTTCGAATCCTACCCCCGCTACCAACACTGGTTTTGTGTGCTGGTTTTGTGTGCCAGGCCCCTCGTGGGCCTTTTTTGTTTGTATTGAATGACTGGCTAGAGGAACTGGATGCCTGTACGGATGCGCGAAGGATGGCCCCTATGCGGACGCTCCCGGCCGGGACGGCGCGGTACCGGACAGGGTGGCCATGCTCGCTGAGCGCCTCAACGCGCTGCTGGAGCCGGTGGTGAATGCCGTCGGCTACGAGTTGGTGTTGCTCGAATTCAGTCCGCACAAGGGTGGGGCCAGCCTGCGCCTCTATATCGACGCCGTGGACGGCATCACCCTGGAGGACTGCGAAAGGGTCAGCCGCGAGGTGGCGGCGGTGCTGGACGTTGAAGACCTGATCCGGCAGGCCTACCGGCTCGAAGTGTCGTCGCCGGGCCTGGACCGGCCGCTGGTCAAGCCCGAGCATTTTGTCCGCTTTCGGGGCGCCAAGGCGAAAGTGCAGATGCTGGTGCCGGTCGGCGGCCGCCGCCGGTTCCAGGGGGTGCTGGCGGGGTCGGGCGAGGGCTGCGTCACGCTGGCGACGGACGAGGGCGAGGTCACGCTGCCGCTGGCCGACATCGAGCGCGCGCGGCTGGTGCCGAATTTCGATAAACCCGCCAGGCCCGGCGCCGGCAAGGCGGGAAATTACAAGACTGGCGACGAGGTTGGAACGGACCAATGAACAAGAACGTGCTGCTCATGGTGGACGTGGTCTCCAACGAGAAGAACGTCGAGCCGGAAATCATCTTCGAGGCCCTGGAGGCCGCGCTGGCCTCGGCGAGCAAGGAACACTACGGCGCCGACTGGGACATCCGCGTGTCGATCGACCGCGGCACCGGCGACTACGAGACCTTCCGCCGCTGGACCGTGATGGATGACGAGGACGAGAACTTCGAGTCGCCGGCGCGGCACATCCTGCTGGCGCGGGCGCTGGAGACCAATCCGGAGGCCAAGCCGGGCGACGTGCGCGAAGAGCCGCTGCCGTCCATCGAGTTCGGCCGCATCGGCGCGCAGAAGGCCAAGCAGGTGATCTTCCAGCGGGTGCGCGACGCCGAGCGGGCGCGCGTGGTGGACGCCTACCAGGACCGCGTCGGCGAGCTGATGACCGGCCTGGTCAAGCGCATCGAGCGCGGCGCGGTGATCGTCGATCTCGGCGGCACCACCGAGGCCATCATCCCGCGCGAGCACGTCATTCCGCGCGAGCCGCTGCGGCCGGGCGACCGCGTGCGCGGCTACCTCTACGAGGTCAGCCCGCAGACCCGCGGCCCGCAGCTGTTCCTGTCGCGCACGGCGCCGAAGTTCCTGATGGAGCTGTTCAAGCTGGAAGTGCCGGAAATCGCCCAGGGCCTGATCGAGATCAAGGGTGCCGCGCGCGATCCCGGCCTGCGCGCCAAGATCGCGGTGCAGGCCAAGGACAAGCGCATCGACCCGGTCGGCGCCTGCGTGGGCATGCGCGGCTCGCGTGTGCAGAGCGTGTCCAACGAGCTGGCCGGCGAGCGCATCGACATCGTGCCCTGGGACGACAACATCGCCCAGTTCGTCATCAACGCCATGGCCCCGGCCGAGGTGGAGTCGATCATCGTCGACGAGGAAGCCCACGCCATGTCCATCGCCGTGGCCGAGGACAAGCTGGCGCAGGCCATCGGCCGCGGCGGGCAGAACGTGCGCCTGGCCTCGGAGCTGACCGGCTGGGTGCTCAACGTGATGACCGCGGCCGAGGCCGAGAGCAAGAAAGAGCAGGAAAACCAGTCGCTGCAGCAGATGTTCATGGACAACCTCGACGTCGACGCCGACATCGCCACCATCCTGGTGCAGGAAGGCTTCGACTCGGTGGAGCAGATCGCCTACGTGCCGGACCAGGAGCTGCTGGGCATCGCCGAGTTCGACGAGCAGGTGGTGGCGGAGCTGCGCAACCGCGCGCGCGACGTGCTGCTCAACCGCGAGCTGGCCAAGGCCGAGGCGGCCGCTTCGCTGCAGCCCGCCGAGGACCTGCAGGCGGTGGACGGCGTGGACGAGGAGCTGGCCTACAAGCTGGCCTCCGCGGGCATCGTCACGCGCACCGACCTTGCCGACCTGGCGACCGACGAGTTGCTGGAAAAAGTGCCGATGGAAGAGGGCCGTGCCGCCCAGCTGATCATGAACGCCCGCGGTTTCGGGGCGAATGACTGATTGCCAGAATCGAGCCCAGATATCGAGCCATGAGCACCTTGACCGTTTCCGAACTTGCCACCGAGCTGCATAAGCCGGTGGCCGAAATGCTGGCGCAGCTCAAAGAAGCGGGTGTGCCGGTGGACAGCGAAAAGTCGCCGATCAGCCCCGCCGACAAGGTTGCGCTGCTTTCGCACCTGCAGAAGAACACCCGTGGCGGCGTCGCCCTGGGCGGCGGTGCCGAGCCGCGCCGCATCACCCTGAAGCGCAAGGAGACCACCGAGCTCAAGCTCGGCGGCGGCCGCGGCGCCGCGGCCAAGACGGTCAGCATCGAGGTGCGCAAGCGCCGCACCTTCGTCAAGCACGACGTGCTCGAGGAATCCGCCGAGGGCGGCGCCGCCGCGGTCACCGCGGCCGAAGCCGAGGCCGCCGAAGCGCAGGCGCAGGCACAGCGCGAAGCCGAGGCGCGTGCCGCCGCGGAAGCCGAAGCCCGGCGCCACCGCGAGGAGCAGGAGCGCAAGCTGCAGGAAGAGGAGCAGGCGCGCGCGCGCGCCGCCGTCGAGGCGGCCGAGCGCAAGCAGGCCGAGGATGCCGAGCGGATGCGCAGCGACCCGATCTACCGCGCCCGCATGGAAGCCGAATCGTCGCGCCGCCGCGCCTCGGAGAATCTCAAGCGCGCCACCGAGATGCCGGCGCAGCCGCAGCCGGCGGCGCCGCCGCCGGTGGCCAAGAAGCCGGAGCGCGACAAGGCGCCGCACCGCAACGAGCTGCACCTGGCCGAGGGCCGCGGCGGCCGCCGCGAGAAGAAGTCGAAGAAGCCGACCGGGCAGATCCGCGTGGATAACGTCCACGTGTTCGAAAAGCCCACCGCGCCGGTGGTGCGCGAGGTGGAGGTGCCCGAGGGCATCACCGTCGGCGAGCTGGCCAACCGCATGGCGGT
>JADHNH010000046.1 GCA_016779605.1 Nevskia sp.
CGGCAAAACCAAAATGTCGGCCCTGGGCGCCTTAATGCGCCGCCTCCTCCACATCGCCTTCGGCATGCTCAAGCACCAGGCCGACTTCAACCCCCAGCTCGTCACCAAAATCATTTGACCGGAGAGACGGTATCTACGGATCCCGAATTAGGCGTTCTTAGTGGTGATGCGGCGCGGCCGTCACCGACAGCGCCGGGCGCCGCTCGTCGAGCAGCGCCTCGACGAAGTCCGAGGCGCTGACGAAAGCCACCGAGGCGACATCCGCCACCAGGTCCAGCGCGCGGTGCGCATCGCGCCGCAGGGCGGCGGGCAGCGGCTTGGAACGCGACTTGTGGAGGATCTCCGGCGACAGGGTGGTATCGCGGATGCGCTCGGAAATGCTGATCACCATCGCCAGCTCGCGCTCGACGATGTTGGCCGCGTCCAGGCCGACCGTGCGCGTGGAGCGGGCCAGCTCGCGCACCGAGCGCACCACGTCCTCGATTCCCGCGGGGGTCTGGTCCTTGGCGGCATTTGCAGTTTCCATCGCGTCATCTCCGTATGAACATGGTCGGGTGCGGCGCCCGGGCCGCGGCAGCAATTCCCCGCCGCGTGGGCACAAATTCCACTCTAGCCTAGGATGGCCGCGCTTCGCAAAGCGTGACCGCGGTCATGTCTTGCCGCTGGATCGGCCGGACAGGAACAGTTCCACCTCGACTTCCGCCTCGAACCAGTCCTGCCATTCGCCGCCCGGCGCGAAGCCGCGCTTTTCCGCGCGGAAGTAGGCTGCGCGGGCCACCATGGCGAGGCGCTCGCCCGGGGCAAGGGGCAGCGCTGCCGTGGCCGCATCGACAGCGGCCGCGGCCTGGCGCGCGCGCGGCGCGGCCGGCGGCTTGCCGGCGCCGGTTTTGGCCGGCGCCTTGGATCGGGCCTTGGCCGAAGCCTTGGCTTTCGTTGCGCGCTTTGCCGCTGCCTTTGCCGGCGCCGTCTTGCGGCGCGGCGCCTTGACGCGCGAATCGCCGCCTGCGCCGCCCGCCGGCCCGCTGCCCTCGGGTCCGTCGCCGCCGCCCGCCGCCTGGTCCTTGCCGCTCATGTCGAATCCCGCATCGCCGTCGATCTCCCGCAGGCCGCGCCGCATTGCTGCAGATCAAGCATATTGTGTTCCAAGTGCGTTACCGTTGAACGGCAACGCCCCGCTGGCAGGATGGCCGGATTACCAGGAGACGACATGAAGACCACCGAGCTGCACGACGCGCTGGAGCGCCTGCGCGGCGAGCTCGCGCGCACCGATTTCAGCGATGCCTCCGCCAAGGAACATCTGCGCCAGCTGATCGACGACATCGAGCAGCATTCCGGCAGCAGCGGCGCGGTGCCGGAACGCCAGGCCCTGGTGGAGCGGCTGGGCGAGTCGATCCGCCGATTCGAAGTCGAGCACCCCAACTTCACCGGCTACCTGGGCCAGCTGATCTCCTCGCTCAGCAACATGGGCATCTGAACGGCTCCGAACCGCCGGGCCGCGCCTGAACTGCCGGCCGCCGGGCGGGTCAATAAGGAAGCGGCCGGCATCGGCCGCGCACCGCCCACAACCCGGGAACTCCATGCGCCAGCGTACGAGCGCATCCGCATCGCGCGCATCCGTCCCGCGCTGGATCGCCGCCGCCTTGCCCGCCTGGCTGCTGCAAGGCTGCGCCGGGCTGCCGCAGGCCGACCAGGACATCCGCATCGCGCTGCGCGGCGCAGACTCCGAAACGCGGCTGCAGCTGCTGCGCCAGCAGGGCTCGCGCATCACCGGGGTGCCGTTCGTCAACGGCAACGAGGTGGAGCTGCTGCGCGACGGCCCGGCTACCTACCGGGCGATGGAAGCGGCGATCGACAGCGCGCAACGGCGCATCGACATGGAGAGCTACCTGTTCGACGGCGCCGAAGGCCCGGTGATCGCCGACCACCTGCTGGCGCGCCGCGCCAGGGGCGTCGAGGTGCACCTGGTTTACGACGCCTGGGGCTCGATGGACACGCCGGCGGCCCTGTTCGACCGCCTGCGGCAAGGCGGCGTGCACGTGCTGGAATTCAATCCGCTGACCAGCGCCGCGCTGGTGGGCGACCTCAACCACCGCGACCACCGCAAGCTGCTGGTGGTGGACTCCGCGCTGGCGATCACCGGCGGCATCAACATCAGCGAGACCTACCGGCACAAGCGGCGCCCGCTGGCCGAGCCGCTGGAACCGGACACCGGCCCCTGGCGCGACACCGACGTGCGCATCCGCGGCCCCGCGGTTGCCGAGTTCGAGGCGCTGTTCGTCTCCACCTGGCGCGAGCACGGCGGCGACGCCATCGCCGACGCGCCGACATCGGCCCAGCGCGCCGGCGAGCTGATGGTGGAAGCCATCGGCAGCTCGCCCGAGCACGACCAGCAGTACATGTACCGCTCGCTGCTGGTGGCGATCTCGCTGGCGCGCCGCTCGGTGCACCTGACCACCGGCTTCTTCGCACCGACGCCGGAGCTGGACCGGGCACTGCGCGCCGCCGCCCGCCGCGGCGTGGACGTGGCGCTGCTGCTGCCCGGCACCAGCACCTCGCCGGCCACGCTGGCCGCCGGCCACTCCTTCTACGAGGACCTGCTGGAAAGCGGCGTGCGCATCTACGAGTGCCGCGACGCCGTGCTGCACGCCAAGACCGCCGTCATCGACGGCGAGTGGTCGACGGTCGGCTCGTCGAACCTGGACTGGCGCAGCGCCGCGCTCAACAACGAGATCAACGCGGTGGTGCTGGGCCGCCGCTTCGGCGCGGCGATGGAGGCGATGTTCCGTGCCGACATCGCCGCCGCCCAGCCCATCGACCGCACGCAGTGGTCGCAGCGGCCGCTGTCCAGCCGGCTGCACGAAAAACTCTCGCTGCTGCTGCAGTACTACCTCTGAGGGCGGTCCCGATCATCGCTCAATTCATGCCGTACGGACTCGTGCCGCTGGCCGGCACCGTGGCGGTGTTCAGGTCGATGCGGCCATAGGTGCCGTCCGCCTCGTCGTTGGTGCCGGCGGCAAAGAACAGCGTGTTGTGCGGCTGGCTGGCCGAGTCGTTGCCGAAGGCGATGCCCCACAGGCCGGGAATCGCGATCGGCGCGCCGTTGATGTCGAGCACCGCCGCCACGAGCATGCCCGACGACGGGTCGTAGGCGTTGATCCAGCCGTTGCCGAAATTGCCCACCAGCAGCGCGCCGGACAGCGGCCCGAAATCGGCCGGCGCCAGCGCCATGCCCCAGGGCGCGTTCAACGCGCCGCCGGTTGCGACCAGGGTCTTGACGAAGCTGCCGTCGGGCATGAACACATCCACCAGGCCCAGGCCGGCGCCGTCCACTTCGTCGTGGTTGGCAGGGCCCTGCTGCTGCGCATAGCTGACGTAGAGCAGGGTCTGGCCGCCCACCTGCAGCGCCTGGATACCGAACGGCGCATAGCCGGCCGGCAGCGCCGGATCGGTGAACGGGAAGGCGGCACCGCCGGAGACCTTGGCGAAGCTGCTGTCGAACACGTCGACCTTGGCGTTGTGGAAGTCGGTGGCGTAGAGGAAGTTGGCGCCGCCATTGGCGGCCAGCGCCAGGCCCTTGTACACCGCGCCGCCGGCGTCGCTGTACATCACCGCCGCGTGCGTCGGGTCGGCCAGGTTCGGCGACCAGCCGGAGATCGCCCCGCCTTCGCCGGCGAAGATGAACAGCGCCGCGCCGGCGCCGCCGAGCGCGAAGCTCGCGGTGCCGTTGAACACCATGCCGGTGGGGTCCTCGTCGCCGTTGGCGCCGGCCGGCAGGGTGATCCACGGCAGGCCCGCGAACGCCGCGCCGGTGCCATCGTAAAGCGAGGAAGTCTGCGTGCCGTTGTTGGCGATCCACATCGGCGCGCTCTGCCCGGCCGGCGCGGGCGCGGCCAGCGCCAGCCCCCAGGGATTGACCAGGTTGGGGTCGATGGTCGTGGGCGGCGGCGCGCCGTCGTGCGGATCGACGCCGGCCTTGTCGATCACCAGGTTGGTCACCGCGTAAGCGGTGACCATCTTGCTGCTGCCGTGGTTGTCGCTGCAGGCCGCGATGGCGCACGCGGCGAAAGCGGCGGCCATACCGCGCCGCAGGACTTGTGACGAATGCATGGAGCTTCTCCTCGAGTGCGCAAGGTGCGACCTTTCCACCGTGAGTGCCGGCGGGCGGCGCCACGGTTGCAGCGCGGGCGAAAAGTCGTCGAGGTTCGGCGGCCCGGGGCGAGCCGCCCGGTCAGCGGCCCGCGGCGCCGACGATGCCGGCCCCGCAGTCCGCGCGGCCATGCATGGCCGCCACGGCGGTGCAGGCGTTGATCGAGGCGGAGGCGGCACCCCCGGCGCTGGATTCGCGCAGCAGCGCCAGCGCCGCGGCGGCATCGAGCTGCGGGCGCTGCGCCAGCATCAGCGCCAGCGTGCCGCTGACGTGGGCGGCGGCCAGCGAGGAGCCGGAAGCGAAGTCGTAGCGCCCGCCCGGGGTCAGGGTCAGGATGTCGCGCCCGGGTGCGCGCAGGGTGCCGGCGGCGGCGGAAGGACGCTCGGCGCCGTCCACCGCAATCACCCCGGGCACTCCCAGCGGGAAGCCATCGAGGCGGCCGTCCGGCGGCACTGCGCCCACCACCAGCGCACCGTGGTGCAGCGCGTAATCCAGCAACCGCGCCAGCAGCGGGTCCGGCGGCCCGCCCAGGCTCAGGTTGATGACCTGCGCATGCGCCTGGATCGCGGCGGCCAGGGCCTGCGCCAGGGTGAACGAATTGCACTGCGCGGCGTCGGCCTGCGGCTGCAGCTGCCAGCAGGCCTTGAGCAGCACGAGCTGCGACTCCGGCGCGACGCCGACGATGCCCTGCGCATTGTTGGCGTCGGCGGCAATCACGCCGGACACCTCGGTACCGTGGCGATCCTGCAGGAAGCCCGCAGTATCGTCGTCGACGAAATTGCGCTGCAGGGCGATGCGCCCGCGCAGGTCCGGGTGGCCGGCATCGGCACCGGTATCCACCACCGCCACGCGCACGCCGGCGCCACGGCTCCATTGCTGCGCTCCGCCCGCGTCGATGCCGGCAAAGCCGCGCTGCAGATCCAGGTAGGGATCGTTGTAGGCCGCAGCGAAGGTCTGGAATTGCTGCAGCGGCTGCGCCAGGCGCACCCGCGGGTCCGCCGCCAGGCGCCGCAGCACGGCGTCGCGCGTACCGGCCGCCGCCACCGCGAACACCGCGCAGTGCAGCTGCAGCGGCTGGATCGGCCAGGCGGCCAGCTGGCGCAAGCCGAAGTCGCGGGCCACCGCCGCCAGCCGCGCCTGGGCGGCGTCGCCGCCGGCATACACCGGCATGGCGTCATAGGCCGCCGGGCTGGAGCCGGCCCGCAGCATGGCCTCCTGCAGGGGATCGGCCACTGCCAGCACGATGAGGTCGCCGGCCGCCTCGCGCGGTGCCGCCGGGGCAGCGGGCGGCGCTGCGGGCGGCACAGCGGCGCAGCCGGCGAGCCATAGCGCCAGTGCGGCCGACGCCAGCGCTTTCACGGCCCGGCGCCGGCCAGCGGCAGCGACTCGGCGAAGCGCACGCCCGGGCTTGCGCGCAAGCGCTGCAGGACCTGTTGGGCCGGCGCCGCGGCGGCCGGCGCCAGCGGCGCCAGCGAGAACACGCCGGCGTCGGACGGGCCGCCGACGATCTGCAGGCCGGATTGCGCCAGCAGCGCCTGCATCTGCCGCTCGGTCAGGTCGGCGGCAAAGACCACGCGGATCGTGGCCCGTGCCGCGGCCGGCGGCGGCGTGCTGAGCGTGCGGTAGGCGGCGGACCCCGCCGAAGGCGCATCGCGGCTCCACAGCGCGGCGGCGAGCACGCCCAGGCCGACCGTCTGCAGCGCCAGCGCGGCCGCCAGCGCCAGCGGCCAGATCCGGCGCGGCGGACGCGGCGCCAGCGCCGCGCCGGCGTCGATCCGCTGCCACAGCCGCTGCAAGGCCGGGGCGTGGTCCGGCGCGGCGCCGCCATCGTGCAGCATCGCCCGCTGCAGCTGGCGCTGGAAACCGAGCTCCTCGGTGCAGTCGGCACAGCCCGCGACGTGCTGCTCGACCATGCGCCGCTCGCCTGCGGAGGCGCGCCCGTTGACCACCCAGGGAATCAATTCCCACACCTGGCGGTGGCGCTGCTCGTTCTCGTCCGACCCGGTGCGGCCGGCCCCCGTGTCATCCCACCGATTCATGGCCGCCCCACTGGTTGCTCCCGCCGAGATCCGGCAGCAGGTTGCGCAGCTTGACGCGCGCATGGAACATGCGCGCCTTCACCGTGCCCACCGGGCATTCCATGATGCGGGCGATCTCCTCGCAGGAATGCCCCATGAAATACGCCAGCTCGATGGTGATGCGCTGGTCCGCCGGCAGGTGGCGCAGTCCCGCGCCGATCCAGTCGCTCAGTTCCTGCGCCTGCTGCGGTTGCGGCGCCGGATCCGGCCAATCCGCCGAAAGCTCCTCGCCCGCGGCGCCGCAGCGGCGCAGCGCCTTGAGCGCGCAGCGGTAGGCGATGCCCATGATCCAGGTGGAAACGGTGGAATCGCCGCGGAATTCGCCGCCCTTGCTCCAGACCACCCAGAAGGTGTCGTTGATCGCTTCCTCGTTGAGCTCCTCGCGCGGCGTCAGCCGCCGCAGGAACCGCGCAAGCCGCGTGAAATAGGCCGCATAGAGCGACTCGAACGCCCGGCGGTCGCCGGCGGCGACGCGGCGCAGCAGCGCGCGTTCGAGCGCGTCGGCGGCAGGCGGGGGCGATTGGCTCATTGCACCGGCTCCCTCGACCCGGCACGTCATGATTGGTCCTGCCCGTTAGTGCCGGCGGATCGGCAAAAGGTTGCATGCGCCGCGGGCACGGCAAATCAGAAATGCCAGGCCAGGGTGCCGACCCAGCGATCGGCGACCGCGCCTTCGTAGAACAGCGCGCGCGCCTGCCCGCCCGCGCCGATGTACGACAGGTCGAAGCTGGCGTGGCCGAAGTCGTAGGCCAGGCCGGCGTTCCAGTACCAGTAGCCGCCGTGCAGCAGCCATTGCATGTCGCGGTAGCCCGCCCCGGCGTTGAACGACACCGCCAGCGGCAAGGGCTGGTGCAGCGCCAGCCAGTAGGTCGGCACGGTACGACCGGTGACGCTGCCGTAGCGGGATTCCGCCGCCGCGTCCGGCGACACCGCCAGGCCCGCGAATACCCGCCCGCGGTACGCCAGCGCCCCGTTGAACTCGTCGTAGTCGTAACGGCTGCGCGGCGCAATGCCAGGATAGGCATAGTGAACGTAGCCAAGCTTGGCGGTCCAGGAATCCGCAAGCCGCCAGGCATGGCCGCCGTACAGGTTGAGCTCGGCGCTGGCCGAGGCCTCGGGCGAGCGCCGCACGCTGGCCGCCCACAAGCCGGCGTACCAGCCCGCCTCCGCGTAATAGTGCAGATCGCCCTGCAGCGACGGCCGGTTGTCGCTCAAGGTCAGCCCGCGGAAGACGTAGTCGCTGGTCGCGGCCAGCGAACCGCCCCAGCCGGCGGCGCGCACGCTGGGGGCGGCCAGCAGCGCCAGCGCCGGCAGCAGCCAGCCGCCGCGCCCCCAGAAAACCCTTGTATGTTCAAGGTAGCCATCCATGGCGAGACCATGCAGCTGCCGGAACGCCCGGCCCGGCCATCCTTGGCCGGGCGTTCGGGGCCGCCGGCGATGACATCGAGTCATCGCCTGCGGCCCCTCACCCGGCGTATCCGGCTGCCTGTCCTGAGCATCGTCAAAGCGGCTCCCCTGCACGCTCCGATTATCCACCAAACCGGGCGGCGGCCGATCCGGCCGGCGGCGCGGACCGGCGGCGGACTTACCCCGACCCCGCCATCCCGGCATACTTCCGGCATCAGGACTGCGGCGGCCAGCCGCAGACGCCTAATACGAAAGGGAGCCCCATGAGCCTGTTCCGCACCAAGAAAATCGCGAACCACATCGAGGCCGACACCGGCCTCAAGCGCAGCCTCAACGCCTTCGACCTCACCATGCTCGGCATCGGCGCCATCATCGGCGCCGGCATCTTCGTGCTGACCGGCGTGGCGGCGGCCACGCACGCCGGGCCGGCGATCGTGCTCAGCTACGTGCTGGCCGGCACCGCCTGCGCCTGCGCCGCGCTGTCCTATGCCGAACTGGCGGCCTCGGTGGGCGGCGCCGGCAGCGCCTACGGCTACGGCTACGCCGGCCTGGGCGAGCTGCCGGCCTGGATCATCGGCTGGATGCTGGTGCTGGAATACACGGTGTCGGTGGCGGCGGTGTCGTCCGGCTGGTCGGGCTACTTCAACAGCGCGCTGGCCGACCTGCTCGGCGCGAGCCTGCCGGATTACCTGCTGCATGCGCCGTTCGACCCGGCGCATCCCGGCAGCATCATGAACCTGCCGGCGGCGACCATCATCGCCCTGCTCGGCGTGCTGCTGGCCACCGGCGCCAAGAGCAGCGCGCGTTTCAACGCGGTGATGGTGGCGATCAAGCTGACCGCCATCGCGATCTTCATCGGCGTGGCGATGTTCCACGTCAACCCGGCCAACTGGCATCCGTTCATCCCGCCCGAAACGGTCGGCCCCGACGGCACCCGCGAGTTCGGCCTGGGCGGCATCGCCACCGGCGCGGCGACGATCTTTTTCGCCTACCTCGGCTTCGACGCGGTCTCCACCGCCGCCGAGGAAACCAAAAAGCCGCAGCGCGACCTGCCGATCGGCATCCTGGCCTCGCTGAGCTTGTGCACGATCCTCTACATCATCGTCTCGGGCCTGCTCACCGGCATCGTTTCCTACAAGGAGCTGAACGTCGCCCACCCGGTCGCCTATGCGCTCGAGCAGGTCGGCGCGCACACCGCCGCCGGGCTGATCTCGGTCGGCGCCATCGCCGGCCTGACCACGGTGATGCTGGTGATGTTCTTCGGCCAGTCGCGGGTGCTGTTCGCCATCGCCCGCGACGGGCTGCTGCCGAAGTTCTTCGCCACCATCCACCCGAAGACAAAGACCCCGTTCGGCTCGATCGTGCTGTCCGGTGCGGTGATGGTGGTGCTGGGCGGGCTGGTGCCGCTGGGCAAGCTGGTCGAAGTCGCCAACATCGGCACCCTGGGTGCCTTCGTCATCGTGTGCATCGGCGTGATGGTGCTGCGCCGCACGCGTCCGGAACTGAACCGGCCGTTCCGCGCGCCGCTTTATCCGCTGGTGCCGGTGGTCGGCGTGCTGGCCTGCGGCTATCTGATGGTCAACCTGGAAGCGTTCACCTGGAAGGCCTTCGTGGTCTGGCTGGTGGTGGGCCTGGCGATCTTCTTCGGCTACTCGCGCAGCCACAGCGAGCTGGCGCGGCAGCCGGCCTGAGGTGCGGCGCGGGCGCACATCTTCCTAGCCGATGGCGCAATTCTTCGCGCTGATCGACGCGGTCAACGCGTTCCTGCTGTCGGTGCCGGTGCTGCTGGCGCTGCTCGGCATCGGCCTGCTGTTCACCGTGTGGAGCCGCTTCTGCCAGTACCGCTCCTGGACTCACGGCGTGGCGCTGTGCGCCGGCCGCGGCATCGAAACCGCGCACGGCCCCGGAGCTCTGACCCATTTCCAGGCGCTGACCGCGGCGATGTCCGGCACGGTCGGCCTGGGCGCCATCGCCGGCATGGCCATCGCGGTGGATTTCGGCGGCCCCGGCGCGGTGTTCTGGATGTGGGTGGTGGGCCTGGTCGGCATGGCGCTGAAGACCACCGAGGTGACCCTGTCGCTGCTCTACCGCGACACCGCGGACCCGGCCAATCCGCACGGCGGCGCCATGTACGTGGCGCGCGACGGGCTGGCGCGGCGCTGGCCGGCGCTGCAAGGCCTGGGCAAGCCGGTCGGCAGCTTTTTCGCCGCGGCGCTGCTGCTGTTCGCGGTGACCGGCGGCAACATGTTCCAGACCTGGAGCGTGGCCGACACCACGCGCGAATACTTCGGCGTGCCGACCTGGGCCACCGGCCTGATCCTGGCGGTGCTGGCCGGCGCGGTGATCGTCGGCGGCATCGGCCGCATCGGCCGCGTCACCAAGATGCTGGTGCCGTTCAAGTGCGGCCTCTACGTGCTGTGCGGCCTGTACGTGATCCTGCTGCACGCCCACGCGCTGCCGGCGGTGGTGCGGCAGATCTTCGTCGGCGCGTTCTCGAAGACCGATGCCGCCGGCGCCTTCACCGGCGGCGTCATCGGCACCGCCTTCATGTGGGGCATGAAGCGCGCGCTGTTTTCCAGCGAGTCGGGCCTGGGCACGGCACCGATCGCGCACTCGGCGGTGAAGACGCCGGAGCCGGTCACCGAAGGCGTGGTGGCGGGCCTGGAGCCGTTCATCGATACCATGTTCGTGTGCACCGTGACCGGCCTCGTCATCCTCTGCACCGGGCTGTGGAACCGCGCTCCGGCGGCACGCTGGGAGGCGCCGCCGGCCTTCGTGCAGACCGCGCCGGGGCTGTGGCAACCCGATCTGAACAATCTGCCGGCGGCGCGGGACGAGGCCAGCTGGGGCGAGAACTCGCCGCTGTTTGTCGTGGCCGAAGTCGACGGCAAGCGCAGCCGCGTCTACGGAACCTGGCGCTGGACAAACCAACGGTCGCAGATCGACTGGCAGCCGGTGGCCGCCGCCGCTGCACCGCGCATGCTCGAGCCGGGCGTGTTCGCCGACTACCGCGGCGCCACCCTGGTGGCCAAGTCGTTCGATTCGGTGCATGCGGGTTTCGGCCGCTGGCTGGTGACGGTGGTGGTCTGGGTGTTCGCACTGTCCACCGTGATCAGCTACGGCTACTACGGCGAGCAGGGCGTGATCTTCCTGTTCGGCGCCGCCGCGGTGAAGCCGTTCCGCTGGCTGTGGTGCGCGGCGGCGGCGGCGGCCTGCTTCGGCTTCATCCGCACCTCCGCACAGCTGGATTCGCTCAGCACCGTCGGCATGGGCTTCATGTATGCGGTCAACCTGCCGCTGATGCTGGCCCTCGGCGGTGTCGCCATGGGCGCTTACCATGACTATTTCCGCCGCCTGCGCGGCGGCCTGATCAAGCGTCTTTGAGCCGCCAGGAACCGCCAAGAACCGCCGATGAACCCCGAATCATTTCACCGCGCCAGCCCCGCCGCCGGCGTGCTGCTGGTCAACCTCGGCACGCCGGCGGCGCCGACGCCGGCGGCCATCCGCCGCTATCTCGCGCAGTTCCTGGCGGACCGGCGCGTGGTCAACCTGCCGCGGGCGCTGTGGCTGCCGATCCTGTACCTGTTCATCCTGCCGCTGCGGCCGCGGCGGCTGGCGCACGCCTATGCGCAGATCTGGACCGCGCAGGGCTCGCCGCTGCTGGCGATTTCGCAGGCGCAGGCCGAAGCCCTGCGGCGCACGCTGGCAAGCGCCCGGGAGTGCCCGATCCCGGTGGCGCTGGCGATGACCTATGGCGCGCCGGACCTCGCCGGCGCGCTGGACCAGCTCGCCGCGCAGCAGGTGCGGCGTCTGCTGGTGCTGCCGCTGTACCCGCAGTACTCGGCTTCGACCACCGCCGCCGCGCTCGACGCGCTGTTCGGCGCCCTGCGCCGCCGCACCTGGCTGCCCGAGCTGCGCACCGTCAACAGCTACCACGACGACCCCGGCTATATCGATGCGCTGGCGGCCAGCGTGCGGCGCCACTGGCAGTCCCACGGCCGCGGCGAGCGGCTGCTGCTGTCGTTCCACGGCGTGCCGCAGCAGTACGTGCTCGACGGCGATCCCTACTACTGCCACTGCCGCAAGACCGCCCGGCTGCTGGCCGAGCGGCTGGAGCTTCCGGAGGCGCAGTGCGAAGTCGCATTCCAGAGCCGCTTCGGCCGCCAGCCCTGGGTGCAACCCTACACCGACGCGACAGTGCAGCGGCTGGCGCGCGCCGGCGTGAAGACGCTGGACGTGCTGTGCCCCGGCTTTGCCGCCGACTGCCTGGAAACGCTCGAGGAGGTGCAGCTGCGTTACGCCGCGGCGTTCGCCCGGGCCGGCGGCACGGCGCTGCGCTATATCCCGGCGCTCAACGACGACCCGGCGCATATCGACGTGCTGGCCGGCATCGTGCGCCGCCACTTGGCGGGCTGGCTGCCGGAGCCAGAAGACGCCGGGCAGGTGCAGGCGCGCCTGCAGCGCGCCGCGGCGGCGGCCCCCGCGTTCGGCGGCGAGCGAGCATAATGCGCGACGCCGCGCGGCGGCCGCCCGGCCCCGGCGGGCGCGCTTTTTGTCCGGGGAGGAGCAAGAACCAATGAAGCTGTACGACTCGAAGATCGCGCCGAGCACGCGGCGCGTGCGGATTTTCCTGGCGGAAAAGGGCATCGCGCTGGAAACCGTGGAAGTGGACCTGCTGGCCGGCGAGAACATCAAGCCGGCGTTTCTCAAGGTCAATCCGCGCGGGCTGGTGCCCGCGCTGGTGCTGGACGACGGCACCTGCATCGACGAAGTCATCGCGATCTGCCGCTACCTGGAGGAGACCCGGCCGGGTCCGCCGCTGATGGGCACCGACCCGCTCAGCCGGGCGCTCGTCGAATCGCGCACCCGCCACATGGAGATCGACGGTTTCTCCCAGGTGGCGGACGTGTTCCGCAATTCCACGCCCGGCTTCGAAAAGCGCGCCCTGGCGGGCGTGGCCGAGCCGGTGGCGGCCATCGAGCAGCTCGTCGATCGCGGCAACGCCGGCATCCGCCGCTATTTCGACCGCCTGGAGCAATACCTGTCCGCCAGCCCCTACATCGCCGGCGACCGCTACAGCATCGCCGACATCGCCGCGCTGTGCTTCGTCGACTTCGCCGGCTGGGTCAAGCAGAAGCTGCCGGAGCAGAACGTCCACACGCAGCGCTGGTACAAGGCGGTATCGGAGCGTCCGAGCGCCAAGGCTTGAGCTGCGGCGTCCTTGAGGCCCGGCCTCAAGGGGCACAAACAACAACCCCCGCCGGGGCGGGGGTTGTTGCTGCGGCAAAACCGCTCGCCGGAGCTGCTACCGGGCTGCTACTGGCCGGCGCTGGTGCGGATCTCGGCCCGGCGGTTGAGCGCGCGGCCCTCGGCGGTGGTATTGGGCGCCACCGGCTGGCTCTCGCCATACGCGAAGGTGCGGATGCGGGAAGTCTCCACGCCCTTGCGCACCAGGTAGTCCTTCACCGCGTTGGCGCGCCGTTCGGACAGCGCCTGGTTGTAGGCGTCAGTGCCGATCCAGTCGGTGTGGCCGGAGACGTCCACGTTCAGCGTCGGGTACTTGGTCGCCAGGCTGCTGATGGTGGTGGCGTCGCCGTCCAGGCTGGCCTTGGCGTAGTCGGTCAGGTTGTACTTGTCGAAGGCGAAATGCACGTCCTCGAACCGGCGCACGGGCCCCTTGTCCGCGCTTGGAGGCGGCGGCGTCACCGCCGGCGGGCTTTCGCTGGCGTATTCGCCGGCAGGCGCCTTGGTGCGGCTGCCGATCGGGATCAGCAGGCCGACGCTGATCACCGGCTCGTTGAAGCTGCTCACGCCGTTGCCCGGCGCGCCGGGGAAGTGCGAAGCCTTGGTGTCGATCCAGTGATAGCGGAAATCGCCGCGCACGCCGAGGTCGACGTTGAACAACCGGAAGTAGTGCAGCGCGCCCACGCCGGCGCCGGCGAAGAACACGCTTTCGGTCTGCGTGGTGTTGTGCAGGTGTTCGTGGGCGTTGCCCAGGTCCACGGCAAAGTACGGGGCGAACTTCGGGTTGCGCGAGTAGAAGTACTGGCCCTCGGCGAAGGCCAGGTACTCGCGCCAGGGATTGGCGCCGGGGACGTTCTTGTCGGCATTGTAGGTGCCGTAGCCGCCGCCGAGTTCCACGTTGAAGTAGCGGTTGATGGGAATGCCGCCGGTGATGACGCCGCCGAAGCCGTTGTCCGAGTGCCGATGGCTGTCGGAAATCGTATAGGTCAGGCTCTCGCTGACGTATGGCCACATGGTGACGTCGTCGTCGGCCAGGGCCGCGCCCGCAGGCAAGGCCGCCGCGGCGGTCAGAAACGAGTATGTCAGCAGCTTGCTCGATGTTTTCATTGTTCTACCCCATCCTTAGAACGACGACAGGCTTAATCCCTTACACATATTCCGTGCCATTTAGTATAAACACGAATTATGACAAATTGGAATTGCGCGGCATTGCCGGATTGCGCTGATTCCGTTGAAAAATCCGCGAGGAGCTCCAATTGCACGAGTTTTTCCTGCAGTACGGCCTGTTCCTGGCCAAGGCGGTGACCTGGGTCGCCATCCTGGCCGCGCTGGGCGCAGTCGGCGCCAACGTGGTGCGCAGCGCACGGCAGGAAGGCCACGAGCGGCTCGAAATCAGGCATGTCAACCGGCGCCTGCGCAACCTGGCGGACCTGCTCAACGGCGAGCTGCTGGACGGGCGCGAGCGCAAGGCCGAGCGCAAGCGCCTGCGCAGCCAGGACAAGGCGCGGCGGCAGGCGGAAAAGCACGGCGCCAGCCCGCGCCCGCGGGTGTTCGTGCTGGATTTCCACGGCGACCTTGCCGCCAGCCGGGTCGGCGCCCTGCGCCAGGAGATCAGCGCGCTGCTGCAGGTGGCCAGGCCGGAGGACGAAGTGCTGGTGCGCCTGGAGAGCGCCGGCGGCGTGGTGCACGGCTATGGGCTGGCCGCCTCGCAGCTGCGCCGCATCCGCGACCGCAAGCTGCGGCTGACGGTGGCGGTGGACAAGGTGGCGGCCAGCGGCGGCTACCTGATGGCCAGCGTGGCCGACCGCATCATCGCCGCGCCGTTCGCCATCCTCGGCTCCATCGGCGTGGTCGGCCAGCTACCCAACTTCAGCCGCCTGCTGCGCGAGCACCAGATCGACTACGAGCTGCATACCGCCGGCGAATACAAGCGCACCCTTACCCTGTTCGGCGAAAACACGCCCGAGGCGCGCGCCAAGTTCCGCGAGGAGCTGGAGCAGACCCATGCGCTGTTCAAGGCGTTCGTCGCCGAAAACCGGCCGCGCCTGCCGCTGGAGCAGGCCGCAACCGGCGAGCATTGGTTCGGCACCCAGGCGCTGTCGCTGGGGCTGGTCGACGAGCTGCGCACCAGCGACGACTACCTGCTCGAGCGCGCCGGCCAGGCCGAGGTGTTCGAACTGTCCTACCACAGCCGCCGCAGCCTGCGCGAGCAGCTGCTGGGCGGACTGGCGCGGCTTTCGTCCGGGGCGCTGCGCCTGTGGCGGAGCCGCGCGGAAATGCTATAAGAACCGCGGGCGGAACACCCCGTGCGATCGGCAACCGGAAGCCGGCCAGGCCGGGCGGCCGCCCCTGCCGCAACACCGGGGCACCACTGCCTGAATCCATTAACAAAGGCGCAATGATTAAGGACGATATGATGGGACGCTATTCCCTGCTCAAGACTGCTGCCGTCGCCACCTGCAGCGCCCTGGCCGCCACGGCCGTGACGCTGGTGCTGACCACCACCTCGCCGGTGCCGGCGCAGGCCGATCCCCCGCCGCCGGCGCAGATGCAGGCCGCCGGCGGCCCGCTGCCGTCGCTGGCGCCGATGCTCAAGGGCGTGCTGCCGACGGTGGTCAACATCGCCGTGCTCAGCAAGGTGGAGATCCAGAATCCGCTGATGGCCGACCCGTTTTTCCGGCGCTTCTTCAACATGCCGCAGCAGCCGCAGGAGCGCGAGGAGCAGTCGATCGGCTCGGGCGTGATCGTCGACGCCCCGCGCGGCTACATCCTGACCAACAACCACGTGGTCGCGCAGGCCGAGAAGATCAAGGTGCGGCTCAACGACGACCGCCAGTTCGAGGCCAAGCTGATCGGCACCGACCCGCAGACCGACCTGGCGGTGCTGCAGATCAAGGCCGAAGGCCTCGCCTCGCTGCCGCTGGGCAACTCCTCGCAGCTGCAGGTGGGCGACTACGTGGTCGCCATCGGCAGCCCGTTCAACCTGCGGCAAACCGTCACCTCGGGCATCGTCAGCGGGCTGGGCCGCACCACCGACATGGAGGAAGGCGCCTACCAGGACTTCATCCAGACCGACGCCTCGATCAACCCCGGTAATTCCGGCGGCGCGCTGGTCAACCTGCGCGGCGAACTGGTCGGCATCAACAGCCAGATCCTGTCCGGCTCCGGCGGCAGCATCGGCATCGGCTTCGCCATCCCCATCGACCTGGCCAAGGCGGTGATGAGCCAGCTGATCGCCAGCGGCAAGGTCGAACGCGGCCGCATCGGCATCGTCGGCCAGAACCTCACGCCCGAGCTGGCCAAGGCGTTCGGCCTCAAGGACGTGCACGGCGCGCTGGTCGCGCGCGTGGCGCCCGGCTCGCCGGCCGACAAGGCCGGGTTGCGCAAGGACGACGTCATCGTCGCCGCCAACGGCCGCCCCATCAAGGACATGCCGGAACTGCGCAACCTGATCGGCCTGCTGCGGGTCGGCGACAAGGTGGAGCTGACGGTGCTGCGCGACGGCGCCGAAAAGCACCTGGCGGTGGTGGTGGCCAAGAGCGTCGAGGAAAAGACCGCCGGCGGCGGCAAGGCGCAAAGCTCCAAGCTCAAGGGCGCGACGTTCGGGCCGGTGCAGGACAGCGACACGCCCGGCGTGCAGGTGCTCGGCGTCGAGCCGGGCTCGCCCGCCGCGCTGGCCGGGCTGCGTCCCGGCGACATCATCCTGAGCATCAACCGGCACGACGTCGACAGCATGGAGACCTTCCAGAAATACGCCGGCACCGAGGGCGACTTGCTGCTGTACATCCGCCGCGGCGACGGGGCGCTGTACCTTGTCCTGCAATAGCGCCGGCAAATGCCGCCGGCGCTGCGGCGCAACGAGGCGCCGCGCCCGGCGCCATCCGGCGGGCCGCGGCCCTACGTTATACTGCCGCGTCAAGCCTGGTGCGTGACCGGCGGGCCGAAAACGGATGCTCCAAGAAGATCTCACTTACCTAGAGGATCGCGTGCAGCGCCTGATCGCTGCCTACCAGCAGGCCCGGCTGGAGCGCAAGCGCGCCCTGCAGGAGCGCGACCGGCTGATGGCCCTGAACGCGGAACTCAAGCGCCGCATCGAGGGCGTGGTCGAGCGGATACGGCTGCTGGAAACCGACCAGGCGCCGTGATCAAGGAGTTCGACATGGCGCAAGCCGCGCACAGCAACGAGGATCCGCTGCGAGTCACCGTGCGGATCATGAGCCGCGAATACACGGTGGAATGCCCGTCCGAAGAGCACGAGGCGCTGGTGGCTTCCGCCGATTACCTGAACGACCGCATGACCGCGATCCGCCGGCGCGGCAAGGCGCTCGGCGCCGAACGCATCGCCGTGATGACCGCGCTCAACCTCGCGCGCGAGTTGCTGGCGCTCAAGGGCCACAGCAGCGTGACGCGCGAGGACGCCGAAGCCGCCGAAAAAGTCCGCCAGCTCGGCCTGGACATCGATCACGCGCTGACGACGACGGATTGAAGGCGAGAGGCGAGAGGCGAGAGGCGAGAGGCGAGAGGCGAGAGGCGAGAGGCGAGAGGCGAGAGGCGAGAGGCGAGAGGCGAGAGGCGAGAGGCGAGAAAAGCATGCGCCGCTCTCAGATCGTGTCAAGCATTTTTGCTTTTGCCTTTGCCGTTGCGCCTCTCCCCTCCCGCCTCTCGCCTCCCGTCTTTGCCGTTGCGCCTCCCGCCTCCCGTCAATATCGCCAATCTGCCGCGATAATGTTATGGTCCGGTCGGTGTCTCCTGCGGTGTTCGTGGTGTATCAGGAACCCCTTGAGCCTAATTGCAATGCAAAGGGAGCCTTCCCTGCGTAGGGAGTGCAGGTCCGCCGTCTTGCAGCGGAAAGCCCGAATACGCAGTCCGGCGCCCACTTGAGACCATGTCTCAAGGTCGAAGATGCGTCACGGCATCGGCGGGAGACACCATTTCTTCCCTTGCCCTCGAGTCGCCGCCGGCAGCCGGCAAGGCCGCCTTGCGGCGGCGCCTGCGGCATGTGCGCGCCGGCCTGGGCCGTTGCAGCCGGCACTGCGCACGCATGGCCGCCGCCCATCTGCTGGCGCGGCGGCGCGTAAGGCGCGCGCGGCATGTCGCGGTCTACCTGTCGGTCGGCAGCGAACTGCCGACCGCGCCGCTGATCGAGGCACTGCGCCGCCGCGCGGGCGTCGTCGTGTGGGCGCCGGTGGTTGGCCGCACCGGCACCATGCGTTTCGCCCGCCTGGGGCGGGGCCCCCTGAACCGCGACCGCTGCGGCATGCCCGCCCCGGCACGCCTGCGCACGCGGCGCAGCGCCCGCCGCATGGACCTGATCGTGATGCCCCTGCTCGGCTTCGATGGCGCCGGGCAGCGCCTCGGCAGCGGCCGCGGCTATTACGACCGCGCACTGGCCGGCCGCCGCGGCCGCCGCCCGTGGCTGGTCGGCTATGCCTATGCCGCGCAGGAGCTGCCGAGCCTTCCGGCAGATCCGTGGGACGTCAGGCTCGATGCGGTCGCCACCGAATCCGGCTACCGGCGCCTGCGCGGGCGATGACGCCTTTCGTCGGTGCCGGTTCGCCTTCCATCGACAACTGCCGGCGCACCGGGCATCGCGTCACACTTGACCGGGGACTTCCGCTGGTCAATCCGGACCGCCGCGTGAGAAACTCAGACCAGCCCCAGCGGTCGATCCCGACAACAAGCCCGACACTTCCGAAGTGATGTCCACGCGTTCACTGTCGATAGCGGTCTGCTCACTGGCCCTGCTTGCCGGCGGCTGCGTGTCGCAGGGGTTTTACGTGCAGGAAGGCCATACCCACACCGACTTCCACGACCTGGCCGCGCGCGCGAATCCCACGCCGGTGCGGATCGAGCCCGACTACCGGCAGAACGGCGTGCCGCATCCGGAAGGCAACGCCGCGCTGCAGGCGGAAGTGGCGCGGGTGCTGCGCGCCAGCCACGTGCTGGTGCCGCAGGACAGCGCGCCGGCGACGCTCACCGTGATGCTCGACGACGTCTACGACGCGGGCAGGGCGCGCTCCGGCGGCTACCTGACCGGCTTCACCGAAGGCCTGGTCGGTTTCCATATCAACGACGATTACGTCTTCACCATCACCTTCAAGGACGCCGGCGGCCAGCCGCGTTCCGGCCGCTACGAGCACGCCATCGAAACGGTCGAAGGCGACCAGAAGCCCGACAGCAAGTGGCGCGCGTTCGAGACGCCGAACGAGGCGTTTGCGGTGGTGGTGAAGCAGGCCACCCTGGATTTCCTTTTCGACCTGCAGGCGGTCGGCGACACCGACGAACCGATCATGTTCGTCAGCCCCAGCGACGCGGACCACCCTTGAGCGGCCGCGGCACGTCGTTCTGGCTGATGAAGTCGGAGCCGGACTCGTTCTCGATCGACGACCTGCAGCGGCGCCCGGCGCAGACCGAGGCCTGGGACGGCGTGCGCAACTACCAGGCGCGCAACTTCATGCGCCAGCAGATGCGCGTCGGCGACCAGGCGTTCTTCTACCATTCGAACTGCGAGCAGCCCGGCATTGCGGGCCTCATGCGGATCGCCTCGGAAGCCTATCCCGATCCCACCCAGTTCGAGCGCGGGCATCATCACTACGATCCGGCCGCCAGGCCCGAAGAACCGCGCTGGTTCCTGGTCGACGTCCGCTTCGAGCGCAAGCTGTCGCGCGTCATCACGCTGACCGAGCTGCGCGAACATGCCGGGCGCCTGCCCGGCTTCCGCCTGCTGGCACCGGGCAACCGGCTGTCGATATTGCCGGTCTCGCCGGCCCACTGGCGCTACATCCTGAAGCTGGAGTAGGCCGGTACGCTACCCTGCTTTGCGCTGCAGGGCTTCCGCCGTAACCGGGGGCGCGGCCGCAGGCTCGGCCGGCTGCGCGGCGGTCAGCCGGTACGGTTGCATGCTGAATTCCTCCAGCGGCACGCCCTTGCCGAAGAAGAAGCCCTGGCCGGCGTCGCAGCGGCGCACGCGCAGGAAGGCGCACTGCTCCTCGTTCTCCACGCCCTCGGCCACCACCTTGATGTTGAGGCTGTGGGCCAGCGCCACGATGGCCGGCGCCACCGCCGCGTCGCCGGTGCTCTCCGGCAGCTTGGAGACGAAGGAACGGTCGATCTTGAGCGTGTCGATGGGAAAGCGCGCGATATAGGACAGGCTGGAATAGCCGGTGCCGAAATCGTCCACCGCGATGGACACGCCGAGCCGGCGCAGGCGCTGCAGGCGCTCGACCGTTTCCTCGGTGTGGTCCATCAGCACGCCTTCGGTGATCTCCAGCTCCAGGTGCGCCGGATCCAGGCCGCTGTCGATCAGCGCCTGCTCGACCAGCGATTCCAGGTTGCCCTGCCGGAACTGCCGCGGCGACAGGTTCACCGCCAGCCGGATCGGCGCGCCGTTGCGCTCGTGCAGGCGCCGCGCCGCGTGGCAGGCGGTGCGCAGCACCCATTCGCCCAGCGGCAGGATCAGCCCGGTTTCCTCGGCGACCGGCACGAACGCATGCGGCGAGACCGGCCCGGTGGTCGGGCTGTTCCAGCGCAGCAGCGCCTCCATGCCGATCACGCGGCCGGTGTTCAGGCACACCTGCGGCTGGTAGTGCAGCACGAACTCGTCGCGCTGCATGGCGCGGCGCAAGGCACCTTCGAGCTCCAGGCGCTCGGCCGCGGCGCGCTCCATGGCGCGGCTGAACACGCGGTAACAGCGGCGTCCGGCGGCCTTGGCCTGGTACATCGCCATGTCCGCGTGCTTGAGCAGGGAATAGACGTCCTCGCCGTCGCCCGGGAACACGCTGACGCCCACGCTGGGCGTGACGTGCAGCTCGTGCGGGCCCACCACGGCGGGCGCGGCGACGCGCTCGACGATGGTCTGCGCCACCCGGCGGATGCTTTCCGGCGCGCTGACATCCGGCAGCAGCACCACGAACTCGTCGCCGCCCATGCGCGCCACGGTGTCGCCGGCGCGCACGCAGCCGCGCAGGCGGTCCGCCACGATCCACAGCAGTTCGTCGCCGACCTGGTGACCCAGCGAGTCGTTGATGCGCTTGAACTGGTCCAGGTCGATCAGCAGCACGCCGACGTGGGCAGCGTCGCGCCGCGCGCGGTCGGTCGCCATCTGCAGGCGGTCATGCAGCAGCACGCGGTTGGGCAGCCCGGTGAGATGGTCGTGGTGGGCGATATGGCGGGTGTATTCCTCGCGCCGCTTGCGTTCGGTGATGTCGTAGGAAATGCCAAAAAATCCGCTGACGCCGCCGCTGGCGTCGCGCAGGGCGCTCACCGCCAGCTGCACCGGCACGCGCGACCCGTCCTTGCGCACGAAGGTCCATTCGCGCTCCTCGGTCACGCCTTCGCGCGCCTTCGCCACCAGGGCCTCGAACCCCGGTTCGACCGGCCGCCCGGTTTCCAGCGACAGCTCCTCCGAGCGCGCGCCGATCTCCTCGGCCACGTGCAGGGTTTCCCAGCGCGCGCGGCCTACCAGCTCGTCGCGGCGGTAGCGCAGCAGGCGCTCCGCCGCCGGATTCATGCTGCGGATGATGCCGGCCGCATCGGTCGAGATGATCGCGAACGGGGCGTTGTCGAGGATCGCCTCGCGCAGCCGGTTGGCCTCGGCCAGGCTCCATTCGGCGCGCTTGCGCTCGGTAATGTCGCTGAACGAGGCCACCGCGCCGCGGCCGGCGCCGTCGGCGTCGGGGATCAGCGCCGTGTTGATGCTGAGCCAGCGGGCGCTGCCGGCCGGGCTTTGCACGCCAACGACGATGTCGGCCTGCGCCTGGCCGCCGTCCAGGACCCGGTGCACCGGGTTGTCCAGCGCCAGGGCGTTGTTGCTGCAATCCTCGCCGAGCATGCGCCAGCCGGGATCGCCGTTCCACATGTCGCGCATGCGGGCCAGCGGCACGCCGAGGATCCGCTCGGCGGCCGGATTGCAGGCCACCACCGCGCCGTCGCCGTCGATCAGCAGCAGGCCCTCCTGCAGCGACTCGACCACGGTGCGGTAGCGCTGCTCGGAAGCTTCCAGCGCCTGCTGCGAACGCTTGCGTTCGCTGATGTCGCCGACGGTGGCGATGAAGTCGCTGCGGCCCAGGCGGCTGACCAGGTTGAGCGCCAGGTGCGCGGTGAACTCGCTGCCGTCGCGGCGGCGGCCGAACACCTCGCGCTGCAGGCCCGCCGCGCCGCGCTCGCCCAGGGTGGCGGCCAGCGTGGTGCGGTCGCCCGGCAGGGCCTCGGGTATCAGCAGCGCGATGTCCTGCCCGATGATGTCGGCGGCGGCGTAGCCGAACATGCGCTCGGCGGCCGGATTGATGGTGCGCACGACGCCCTGCGCATCGATGGTGATGATGCCGTCGGCGGAGCCCTCGACGATCGCGCGCTGCTGGCCTTCGGCTTCGCGCAGCGCCTGCGTCATGTCCTGCGCCATCGCGCGGGCGCGCCGCTCGGAGCGGCCGAACGCGGCGATCACCGCCGCCAGCAGCAGGCTGATCAGGATGCCGGCGCCCAGGATCAGCGGCGCCTGGTCGGAGCGTCCGGCAAACGCCGGCGCGGCGGCAAGCCGCAGCAGCCAGGTGCGGCCGTCGACGTCGAATGCCACGTCGCGTTCGGCCCAGGGGATCACCGCGCCGGGGCCGGCCGAGCTGAACATGACATGGTCCGCCGCGGCCGCGCCGTCGTACAGGGCGACGTCGATGCCCGGGATGGCGGCCCCGATCAGCGCGTGCATCAGGTCGCCCATGCGGAACGGCCCGGATACCCAGCCGGCCAGCGCCGCGCGGCGCTGTTCCACCGAGTCCAGCGGCACGCCGCGCCGGTACACCGGCACGTAGAGGACCGCTCCCGCCTGGGGTTCCTGCTGGTCCTCCTGCACCAGGCGCACCGGCCCGGTCAGGACCGGCGTGCCGCGGTCGCGCGCCTGCTCGAGGGCCTGGCGCCGCACCGCATCGCTGAGCACGTCGTAGCCCAGCGCGCGGCGGTTGCGGACGTTGACCGGCTCCAGGTAACGCACCGGCGCGTAGGCGGGGCGGTCGCCCTGCGGCCACACCTGGAACCCGGCAAGTCCTTCGCTGCGCGCGGAAGCCTCCAGCGCGGGGACGCCCGCAGCCGGCACCAGCGGCACGAAGCCGATTCCCAGGATGCCCGGATAGGCGTCGTCGATATGCAGCGAGGCGACGTAATCGTGCCACTGCCGGCCATCGGGTGCGCCGGAGATCGACAGGATGGCCGCCGCGCCGGTCAGCACCTGGCGGTAGTCGCGCAGCCGCTCCTGCACGCCGGCGGCGGTTTCGGCGGCACGCTGCTCGAACCGCAGCCGCGCTTCGGCGTCCTCGCTGTTGCGGGAAAATCTGAACGCCGCGCACGAAATCGCAATGCCCAGGGCGGCCACCGCGAAGGCAGCCGACAAGTATCTCCCTTGGGTGATTCGTTGTTCTGGCATTGACTGGCGGCCCGGCGGTCCCTCGCCTCCGAAATCGGGTCAAAAGCTCGCATGCTGCAGCGCGCAGAATGGCTCGCTGCGGATTTTAGCGGCAAAAGTCAAGAAAAGTGCGGTTGGGCGACGGGCGGGCCTCAGGTTCCGAGGAACAGCGCGTAGGCCGGATTTTCGGTTTCCTCCCAGTACCGGTAGCCGAGCCGCTCCAGGGCCTGCCGGCACTGGCCGCGCTGCGCCCGCGGCACCTGCAGGCCGCACAGCACCCGGCCATATGCCGCGCCGTGGTTGCGGTAATGGAACAGCGAGATGTTCCAGCGGCTGCCGATGGCGTGGAGGAACGCCAGGCAGGCGCCCGGACGTTCCGGGAACTCGAACCGGAACAGGCGTTCGTCGGCCAGCCCCGGCGCGCGTCCGCCGACCATGTAGCGGACGTGCATCTTGGCCATCTCGTTGCCGCTCATGTCGACCACCCCGAAGTGTTCGGCGCGCAAGGCCCCGATCACGGCATCGCGGTCCTGGGCGTCGGCGAAATGCACGCCGGCGAACACGTGGGCCTCGCTCGGCGAGGCATAGCGGTAATTGAATTCGGTGATCGGCCGGCGCCCGATCTGCTTGAGGAAGCCGCGGAAGCTGCCGGGCCGCTCGGGGATGGTCACCGCCAGCAGGGTCTCGCGGCCGTCGCCGAGCTCGGCGCGCTCGGCGATATGGCGCAGGCGGTCGAAGTTCAGGTTGGCGCCGGAAATGATCGCGACATGGGTGCGGCCGGCTCCGCCATGCTGCGCCACCCAGCGCTTGGCGCCCGCCACCGCCAGGGCGCCGGCCGGTTCCGGCAGGCTGCGGTTGTCCTGGAACACGTCGCGGATCGCCGCGCAGATCTCGTCCACGCTGACCCGCACGCAGGCGTCCACCACCTCCCGCGCGACGCGGAAATTCTCGGCGCCGGCCTGGCGCACCGCCACGCCGTCGGCGAACAGCCCCACCTGCGCCAGCTTGACGCGCCGCCCCGCCTCGAGTGCCTGCGCCATGCAGTCCGAGTCGTCGGGCTCCACGCAGACCACCCGCACCGACGGCCGCAGCGCCTTGATGTAGGCGCCCACGCCCGCCAGCAGGCCGCCGCCGCCCACCGGCACGAACACCGCGTCGAGCGGCCCGCCGCCGACCTGCTGCAGGATCTCCTTGCCCACCGTGCCCTGCCCGGCGATCACTTCCGGGTCGTCGTAGGGCGGCACCGGCGTGAGGCCCTTTTCCTGCGCCAGCGCCTCGGCGTGGGCGGCGGCGTCGTCGTAGGCGTCGCCGTGCAGCACCGCCTTGCCGCCGAGCATGCGCACCGCTTCTACCTTGATCGGCGGGGTGGTGCGCGGCATCACGATCCAGGCGGGGATGCCGAGGCGGCGCGCCGCCAGCGCCACGCCCTGGGCGTGGTTGCCCGCCGAGGCGCAGATCACGCCGCGCGCGCGCTGCGCCGCGGGCATGCGCGCGATCTTGTTGTAGGCGCCGCGCAGCTTGAAGGAATGGACGCTCTGCTGGTCCTCGCGCTTGAGCAGCAGCCGGCAGCCGAGGCGCGCCGACAGCTTGGGCGCCTCCTCCAGGGCCGACACCTCGGCCACGTCGTAGACCACCGCCTCGTCGATCCTCGCGCGATAGGCGTCCAGCAGGCGCTGCCGGGCGGGCGCCGGCATTGACTCCGAGGCTGGAAATTCGTGCCCGCTGTCTCCGTCACTTATCATAAGCGCGCGTAATCTATCGTAATTCGGCAGGCGACAGCGCGAGGGTATGCAGGAACTCATTGCATTCGTCGGCGGCGGCAACATGGCCGCCAGCCTGATCGGCGGCCTGCTGGCCGCCGGGCACCGCAGCCAGCAGCTGCGCGTGGCGGTGAAAACCACCGCCAGCGCGCGGCGCGTCGGCGAACGTTTCGGCGTGGCCTGCGGCACCGATGCGGCCGCCGCGATCGCCGGCGCCGGCATCGTCGTGCTGGCGGTCAAGCCGCAGCTGATGGCCGCGGCCGTGCACGGGCTGCGGCCCGCGCCGGACGCCACCGTGCTGTCGGTCGCCGCGGGCGTGCGCTGCGCCACGCTGGCGCACTGGCTGGGCACCGCCAACGTGGTGCGGGCGATGCCCAACACGCCGGCGCTGTTCCGCGCCGGCATCAGCGGCCTGTACTGCGACCCGGCGCTGCCGGCCCTGCACCGCACGCGCGCCGAGGCCGTGCTCGGCAGCGTCGGCGGCACCTGCTGGGTGCCGGCCGAGGCGCAGATCGACGCGGTGACCGCGCTGTCGGGATGCGGGCCGGCCTATTACTTCTACCTCACCGAGCTGCTGCGCGAAGCCGGCGCCGCGCTGGGCCTGGATGCCGCCACCGCCGCACGCCTGGCGCACGACACCTTCATCGGCGCCGCCGCCATGGCGCGCGACGCCGGCGAGGACGAGGCGCGGCTGCGCGAGCAGGTCACCTCCAGGGGCGGCAGCACGGAGGCGGCGCTGGAGCACCTCGAGGGCGCCGGCGTGCGCCGCATTTTCCGCGAAGCGCTGGCGGCCGCCGACGCGCGCGCGCGCCTGCGCGGCGACGAGCTGGCGCTGCAGGCCGCCGGATCGCCCGGCCCCGCCACCGCCTGACCCACCGACGATGATCGCCACCGCCGACAATGCGCTGCTGTTCCTGGTCAAGGCCTTCCTGATCCTCGCCATGGGCGTCTACGTGATGCGGCTGCTGCTGCAGATCACCCACGCCAATTTCTACAACCCGATCTCGCAGGTGGTCTACAAGCTGTCGCAGCCGGCGATCCAGCCGCTGCTGCGCTTCGTTCCGCGCCTGCGCAATTTCGACACCAGCGCGGCCATCGTGCTGCTGCTCCTGGCGCTGCTCTATACCTGGCTGATCGGCGCCCTGGTCGGCAACGTGCCCGGCCTGGCGGGCCTGGCCTGGATCGCGGTGCTGGTCGTCGTCAGCCTGGTGCTGAAGCTGTATTTCCTGTGCCTGTTCGCGATGGCCCTGCTGTCCTGGGTCGGCCCCGGCGTCAGCAACCCCGCCGCCAATGTGCTGTGGAGCCTGTGCGACCCGCTGCTGCGGCCGGTGCGCCGCGTGCTGCCGCTGGTGTCCGGCATCGATCTGTCGCCGATCCCGGTGATGATCCTGCTGGAGCTGTTCGACCGCCTGCTGCTGCCGCGGCTGGGCATCTTCAACCCCGGCCTATGAACGCCGACGAGCCGCGGGCCGATCTTTCCGTCGGCCTTGTCGTCCCGCGCAAGCTGGCGATCGGCGCCGCGCTGCCGCTGGACTGCGGCCGCACCCTGCCCGGCCACGAGCTGATGGTGGAGACCTACGGCGAGTTGAACGGCGCGCGCAGCAACGCCGTGCTGGTGTGCCACGCCCTGTCCGGCGACCACCACGCCGCCGGCTACCACGCCGCCGGCGAGCGCAAGCCCGGCTGGTGGGACTCGGCGATCGGCCCCGGCAAGCCGATCGACACGCGCCGCTTCCACGTGGTCAGCCTCAACAACCTCGGCGGCTGCCGCGGCTCCACCGGCCCCAATACCGTCAACCCGGCCACCGGCGAGCTGTTCGGCCCGGACTTCCCGATCGTCACCGTGCGCGACTGGGTGCGCTCGCAGGCGCTGCTCGCCGACGCGTTGGGCATTGAGCGCTGGGCGGCGGTGATCGGCGGCTCGCTCGGCGGCATGCAGGTGATGCAGTGGGCGATCGACCTGCCGCAGCGCGTGCGCCACGCCGTGGTGATCGCCGCCGCGCCGCGCATGTCGGCGCAGAACATCGCCTTCAACGAGATCGCGCGGCAGGCGATCCTGTCGGATCCCGATTTCCACGGCGGCCGCTACTACGCCCACCGCGTGGTGCCCTCGCGCGGCCTGAAGCTGGCGCGCATGCTGGGCCATATCACCTACCTGTCCGACGAGGCCATGCGCGAGCGCTTCGGCCGCCTGCTGCGCGACGGCCAGTTCAACTTCAACTTCGACGTCGAGTTCGAGGTGGAAAGCTACCTGCGCCACCAGGGGCAGGTGTTCGTCGAGCGCTTCGACGCCAACACCTACCTGCTGATGACCAAGGCGCTGGACTACTTCGACCCCGCGCGCGAATTCGGCGACGACCTCGCCGCCGCCTTCCGCGTCAGCCGCGCGCGCTACCTGGTGATCGCCTTCGAGGCCGACTGGCGCTTCGCGCCGCAGCGCTCGCGCGAGATCGTCAAGGCGCTGGTCGCGGCGGGCCGCGAGGTCAGCTACGCGCAGGTGCACTCGCACCTGGGGCACGACGATTTCCTGATGCCGTTGCCGCAGTACCACAAGGTGCTGGGGAATTACCTGGCGCGGGTGGCGGAGGAGGTGGGGACGTGAGGCGTGCGCTGTCTGCTTTTAGGGACCGTTTTGAAACGCCTGTCAGGTGTGGGACGAGACTTGCCTTCCCGTACTTCCGGCCTTCTGTTCCGCCCCCTGCTGGGCGGGTTCCTTTTCTTGTGTCGACAAGAAAAGGAACCAAAAGAAACGACCCCGGAGCCGGCGACCGTTCGTCGCTGCGCGACGAACGGTTCCCCTCGCATTCGCCCGTGCTCGGGGTCGCGCTGACGCGACATCCCTGCCGCGACAGCGCTCAATCGGCCCTCCTGGCCGATTGCCCCCTGCGCGCGGACGAATACTCGGCGCCGTCAACGGGGGGGACGTCAACAGCGAAAAGCAACAACGCTCGTTCTGATGGCTTTCTCTGCTTTCACGCTTACCCCTCCCCCAACCCCCTCCCTCAAGGGGAGGGGGCGCCGGCGGTGAATCCTGGGCTGTTGACTTTGTCCCCGTTGGCGGCGCCGAGCATCGCAGCTCGCGGCGATACGGGCCCGCGCCTGCTTGGCGCGGGGCGAGGCAGGGATGCCGACGCTTTCGTGCACAGGCCCGGGATGGCCTGTGCACGAAACCCGCCGCGGGCGAGAAGCGCAGGGAACTCCCATCCACGCGTAGCGTGGATGGGAGCGCAGCCTCCGGGGTCGTTTTTCTTGGTTACTTCTTTTGCCGACGCAAAAGAAGTAACCCGCCCAGCAGGGGGCGGAACAAAAGGCCGGAAGTACGGGAAGGCAAGTCTCGTCTCACACCTAAAAATGGTTCAGAGCGAGGCGGTTCAGAGCGACAGCACTATCGAAATCGCCCTTCACTCAAACCCTCTCCTCCAAAGGGAGCTTTGCGAAAGCCATAATTCCCCGATGCCACGGGCCAATGGAAGTGTTCGTAGTCCGAAGAGCGGGGTTGGAGACCTGATTAGGGGCTTCGAGAGGGCTCAAAGACATGTTTTTGAGCCCCTTTGCCGACAAC
>JADHNH010000047.1 GCA_016779605.1 Nevskia sp.
AACGGCCGCCCTGAGGCGGCCGTCCGGCACGCGAGCCTTGAGCTCAGGCGGCCTTGGTGTAGCGCTTCTTGAACTTGTCCACGCGGCCGCCGGTGTCGAGGATCTTCTGCTTGCCGGTGTAGAAGGGGTGGCAGCGCGAGCACACTTCGATCTGCAGGTCGCGGCCCACGGTAGAGCGCGTCTTGAAAGTGTTGCCGCAGCTGCAGGCGACGTTGATTTCGGCGTAATTCGGGTGGATTTCTGCTTTCATCGGTCTGGTCCAATCGGTCTGATCGGTAGTGGTCTTCAGCGGTGGCCCGGGCGGCCACGTCCGCCAGGTGCGGACCACAGGGCCGCGCAGTGTAATGGATCGCCGGCTGGCCGACAAGCTAGCCGCTTTCGGCCTCGACTTCGACCGCAAAGCCGCCGTCGTCCTCCACCCGCAGCCGCACCGTCATCGGCTGGCAGCATACCGGGCAGTCCTCGGCGTAGGTCTGCGAGCCGGCGCTCAGGTCCAGGCTCAGCTCGATGGTCTCCCAGCAGGCGGGACAGGTCACCAGGGCGTCTTCGAGCATCGGCGGGGCACCTCCTGTCACTGTTGGACAGCGGGTTAAAGGAATTCGCGCAACAGCGCGTTGAGGTGGGCGCGCCCCAGCGCGCTGGCCCGCACCCTGCCGCCGGCTTCCTCCAGCAGGCCGCGCCGGCGCGCGCGCGCCAGGGCCGGCTCCAGCGCGCCCGGCGCCAGGCCGGTGCGCGCCGCGAAATCCGCCGGGTCGAAGCCCTCGTTCAGGCGCAGCGCGTTCATCGCGTACTCGAACGGCAGCTCGGCCGGCGCCACCGTGGTTTCCTCCTGCAGCGCGGCGGCGCTGCCGGCCTGCGCCAGGTAGGTGCGCGGATGCTTGTGGCGCGCCCGCCGCACGATGCTGGCGCCGCCGCTGCGCTTGCCGTGCGCGCCGGCGCCGATGCCGAGGTAGTCGCCGAAGGTCCAGTAGTTGCGGTTGTGCCGGCTCTGCAGTCCCGGCCGCGCATAGGCCGACACCTCGTATTGCGCGTAGCCGGCCTGCGCCAGCAGGGCCTGGCCGGACTCCTGCATGGCCCAGGCGATCTCGTCGTCCGGCAGCGGCGGCGGCTGGCGCGCGAACTCGGTGTTGGGCTCCAGCGTGAGCTGGTAGTACGAGACATGCTCCGGCGCCAGGGCGATGGCCTGGCGCAGGTCCGCGGCGGCCTGTGCCGGCGTCTGCTGCGGCAGCGCGAACATCAGGTCCAGGTTGACGTTGGCGAAGCCCGCGGCGCGCGCGGCGCGGTACGCGGCGACGGCCTGCCCGCTGTCGTGGATGCGGCCCAGGCGCCGCAGCTGCGCATCGTCCAGGCTCTGCACCCCGATCGAAAGGCGGTTGACGCCGGCCGCGCGGTAGCCGGCGAAGTGGCCGGCGTCGGCGGTGCCGGGATTGGCCTCCAGCGTGACCTCGGCGTCCGCCGCCAGCGCCAGCCGCGCCGCCACCGCCTCCAGCAGCGCGCCGATCGCGTGCGCCGAAAACAGGCTGGGGGTGCCGCCGCCGAGAAAGATGCTCTGCACCGGCGGGAATCGTGAACCGGGAACCGGGAATCGCAATTCGAAGTCCAGGTCGCGGATCAGCGCCTGGATATATTCCTGCTCCGGGATTTCGCCGCGCACGGCGTGCGAGTTGAAGTCGCAATACGGGCACTTGCGCACGCACCAGGGAAAATGCACATACAGCGACAGCGGGATATCCGTTACCGGAGCGGCGGCAGGCGGACGATTCCCGATTCCCGATTGCCGGTTCCCGCGATCAAGCCCCATCGTGGATCATCGAATACAGGTGCCGCGCGGCCTTGCCGCGGTGGCTGACCCGGTTCTTGGTTTCCGGGTCGAGCTCGGCGGCGCTGCACTTGAATTCCGGCACGTAGAACAGCGGGTCGTAGCCGAAGCCGCGGCTGCCGTGGGGGTTATGCAGGATGCTGCCGCGCCAGCTGGCCTGGGCAATCACCGGCGTGGCGTCGTCCGGGTGGCGCAAGTAGACGATCACGGCGACGAAGCGCGCGCCGCGGCTGCCGTCGGGCACGCGCTTGAGCGCGTCGAGCAGCTTCTGGTTGTTGGCGGCGTCGCCGGCGCCTTCGCCGGCGTAGCGCGCCGAGCGCACGCCGGGCGCGCCGTCGAGCGCGGCCACTTCCAGGCCGGAATCGTCGGCGATGGCCGGCAGGCCCGACACCCGCGCGGCATGGCGGGCCTTGAGCAGGGCGTTTTCCACGAAGCTCGGCGCGCTCTCCTCCGGCGCTTCGGCGTCGAACTCGGAGATCGCGCGCAGGCGCCAGTGCAGCGGCGCCAGCAGCGCCTGCAGCTCGGCGAGCTTGCCCTGGTTGCGGCTGGCGAGGACCAGGTCGGTCATGGCGCCTCCCGGATCGGCTTCGGGTTCCTCAGGGCGCGGCCAGCGCCTCGCGCTGCGCCACCACCAGCTGGCCGATGCCGTGTCCTGCCAGCGCGAGCATCGTGTCGAGCTCCTCGCGGCGGAAGGCGTGGCCTTCGGCGGTGCCCTGCACCTCGACGAACTGCCCGGCCTCGTTCATCACCACGTTCATGTCGGTTTCGCAGTCGGAGTCCTCGAGGTAGTCGAGGTCCAGCACCGGCACGCCGCGGTAGATGCCCACCGAGATCGCGGCCACGTGGCCGTGCACCGGGTTGTTCTTGATCTGGCCGCGCTTGCGCATGCCGTTGATGGCGTCGACCATCGCCACGTAGCCGCCGGTGATGGCGGCGGTGCGGGTGCCGCCGTCGGCCTGCAGCACGTCGCAGTCCACGGTGATGGTGTAGTTGCCCAGGGCGTCCAGGTCCAGCACCGCCCGCAGCGAGCGGCCGATCAGGCGCTGGATCTCCTGCGTGCGACCGCTCTGGCGGCCCTGCGCGGCTTCGCGCTTGCCGCGCGTGTGGGTGGCGCGCGGCAGCATGCCGTACTCGGCGGTGAGCCAGCCGCCGCCCTGCTCGCGCCGCCATGACGGCGCGCGCTCGTCGACGCTGGCGGTGCACAGCACGCGGGTGTCGCCGAAGCTGACCAGCACCGAGCCTTCCGCGTGCCGGGTGAAGCGCCGCTGCAGGGACACGGCACGAAGCTGGTCGGGAGCGCGGCCGGAGGGTCGATTCGACATAGGGGAATGAGTTGCGGTGCGGGCGACGGTGCTGGCGGCGGCCGTGCGCGCGTGGATCGCGGCGGCCGCTCAGCCGGTGGTCTGGGGCCCGATTATACCCCTGCGCAGGCTGCGCCATGGCAGCCGTGCCGCCAGCAGCAGCACCAGCACCGCCAGGTATTCCAGCGGCAGGCTGCGGTCTTTCTTCACCAGCCAGACGAAGTGCAGGCAGGCCAGCAGCGCCGCCGGGTAGACCAGGCGATGCAGGCTTTTCCAGCGGCGGCGCAGCCGCCGCTGCCAGGCGTCGGTGGAGGTGAGCGCCAGCGGCAGCAGCAGCAGCCAGCAGGCGAAGCCCAGGGTGATCCAGGTGCGCTTGGTCAGGTCCTCGCCCAGCTTGGCCGGCGACAGCTCCAGGTCGAACACCAGGTAGCTGGCAAAATGCAGGCACATGTAGAAATACGCGAACAGGCCCAGGGTGCGGCGCAGCCGGATCGGCTCGGGCCGGCCGCTGAGCTGCCGCAGCGGCGCCAGCGCCAGCGTCGCCAGCAGCGCCTGCAGGCCGCGCAGCCCGGTTTCGAACTGCAGGGTCTCCACCGGGTTGGGCCCCAGCGCGCCGGCCCAGGCACGCCAGCCCAGCGCCGCCAGGGGCACCAGGCAGACGATCCAGACCGCGGTCTTGAGCCAGCGCAGGTTCACCGGTGCATGCTCAGAAGAACGTGCGCAGGTCCAGGCCCGAATACAGCGAAGCGACTTCCGGGTAGCCGTTGAACATCAGCGTGGGCCGCTTGAAGTATTCGCCGAGGCGGCGCTCGGTCTTCTGGGCCCAGCGCGGGTGGTCGACGCCCGGGTTGACGTTGGCGTAAAAGCCGTACTCTTCCGGCAACACCATGTTCCAGGTGGTTTCCGGCGCCTGCTCGACGAAGGCGATGCGCACGATCGACTTGATGCTCTTGAAGCCGTATTTCCAGGGCAGCGTCAGGCGCAGCGGCGCGCCGTTCTGCGCCGGCAGCGGGCGGCCGTACATGCCCAGCGAGAGGAACGCCAGCGGGTGCATCGCCTCGTCGATGCGCAGCGCCTCGCGGTAGGGCCAGGGCAGCAGGTGGCCGGCCTCGGGCATCTGCGCGGGGTCGTAGAGCGTGTAGAAGCTGACGAAGCGGGCTTTCGAGGTGGGCTTGAAGCGCTGCAGGAACGGGCCCAGGGCGAAGCCGTCCCAGGGCACCACGATGCTCCAGCCTTCCACGCAGCGGTGCCGGTAGATGCGTTCCTCCAGCGGATAGGCCTTGAGGATGTCGTCGATGCCCATCCGCGCCGGCGCCTCGCATTCGCCGCCCACGTCCACGGTCCACGGCCGCGTGCGCAGGGTGTGCGCATGGTCCGCCGGGTCCGACTTGTAGGCGCCGAACTCGTAGTAATTGTTGTAGCGGCTGATGTCCTCGAAACGGTTGACCTTTTCGCCCGCGGCGAGGTCGGAGTGCTTGCCGACGGACAGGCCGGCCCCCGCAGCCGCCATCGCCGGCTCGCCGGCCAGGGCCGGCGCGGCGCGTCCCAGCGCCAGCGCGGCGGCGCCCAGGCCGATTTGCGCCAGGAAGCGGCGGCGCTCGCGGTAGACCGCTTCCGGGGTGATCTCGGACGGGCGCAGCGCAAACGCGGGGGTTTTGCGGATCAGCATGGCGAAAAGTCTTGCAGGCTGTGAGATCGACCGCACCATACGCCTATGGGTTCGCGGCTAACATAGCTGCGGTACGCTGGGACATGAATGACGGACGCGCAGGCATGCAAGAGCTGGACGAGCTGGCCGACACCTTCGAGATGCTGGGCGACTGGGAAGAGCGCTACCGCTACCTGATCGACCTCGGCCGCAAGCTGCCGGCGCTGCCGGCGGAGCAGCACACCGAGGCCAACAAGGTGCGCGGCTGCATGAGCCAGGTGTGGATGACCGGGCATGCCGAGCCTGGGCCGCCGCTGCGGCTGGTGTTCCAGGGCGACTCGGACGCCCACATCGTCAAGGGCCTGATCGCGGTGCTGTTCAAGCTGACCTCGGGCAAGACCCCGCGCGAGATCCTCGACGCCGACATCGGTGCCGCGTTTTCCCGGCTGGGCCTGGAAAGCCACCTGAGCATGAACCGCCGCAACGGCTTCTACGCCATGGTCGAGCGCATCCGCGCGATGGCGGCGCAAGCCGCGCAGGGCGCGCCGGCCGGCGCGGAGCCCGCGCATTAGCGGCAGCCTGCCAGCGCAGGCGGTTACGACGCCGGGCGCGGGCGAGCGGGCGCGCGAAACCCTCTACACCTTCGGCGAGGAGCTGGCGCACGGCCTGACCCACGGCATCGGCGCGCTGCTGTCGGTGGCCGGGCTCGCCATCCTGGTGGCCAAGGCGGCGGTGTGGGGCCAGGCGCGCGCGGTCGTCGCCGCGGCCGTGTTCGGCGCCGCGCTGGTGCTGATGTACACCGCCAGCACCCTGTTCCACAGCATTCCGCTGCCGGCGACCAAGCGCGTGCTGCGCGTGGTCGACCATTGCCTGGTATTCGTGTTGATCGCCGGCACCTACACGCCGCTGACCCTGCTGGCCCTGCACGGCGCCTGGGGCTGGGGCCTGTTCGGCTTCACCTGGGGCCTGGCCGCGGTCGGCATCGTGTTCAAGATCTTCACCACCGGCCGCTTCGAATCGGCTTCGCTGGTGATCTACCTGCTGATGGGCTGGTGCGGGCTGGCCGCCGCCGGCCCGCTGGCCCGCGCGGTGCACGGCGCGGGCCTGTGGCTGCTGCTGGCTGGCGGGCTGTGCTACAGCGCCGGCGTGGCGTTCTACTGCTGGCAGCGCCTGCGCTACCACCACGCCATCTGGCACGGCTTCGTGCTGGCCGGCAGCCTGTGCCATTTCTTCTCGGTGCTGTACTACGTGATCCCGGGGCCGTCGCGCCTGGCTTGAAGCCGGACGGGCAGGCGTCCTGTCACCGCCGGTGCACGGCTCGTCACAATTCCATCGCCCGCCGGCGGCGCGCGGCGGCACGCTCCGCAGGGTGCCCGCACAGGGCGGTCGCCGCCGCCAGTGCGCCGGCGCGGCTAAACTTCGGGGTAAAGCGTTCGACATGAGCACCGTCCGCATGGCCGCCTCCACCAGCGCCCCAGCCCGCGACACCGCCGCGCCGCTGCAGGCCGGCGTGTCTGCGCGCGGCGCGGCCTGGCGCGGCGCCGGCCTGGTGGCGCTGTTCTGGTTCGGTTTCTTCGCGCTGGTGGCGCCGGCGGACGTCATCGAGGACCTGCACTCCGGCGCCAACCTGGTGCGCGACCTGGTCGGCTCGGTCTATTCGGCGGTGCTGTGGAGCGCGGCCTCGCCGATCCCGCTGTGGCTGATCCGGCGCTTCCCGGTGGAAGGCCCGCGGCGCTGGCCGCGGGCGGCGCTGCACGTGCTGGGCGGCGTGCTGGTCACGCCGGTGCTGGTGGCGATCTGCCACGGCGCGGTGCAGCTGCAGTTCGGCGACCGCCAGAACGAGCCGGAGCACTGGTCGTTCCTGCAGGTGGTGGTGCTCAACTCGCTGTACCTGCTGTTCATCTACCTGGCGTTCGTCGCCATCGTCCACGCCGTGCGCCTGCTGCGGCGCTACGAGGAGCGCGAGAAGCTGCTGGCGCAGGCGCAGGTGCAGGCGCTCAAGGCCCAGCTCAACCCGCATTTCCTCTACAACACGCTCAACGCGGTGTCCGAGTTCGCCTACAAGGACGCCGCCACCGCCGAGCGCCTCATCACCATGCTCAGCGAACTGCTGCGCCAGTCCTTCGCCGGCGGCGACGCCGCCAAGCTGCGCCTGGCCGACGAGCTGGCCTTCGTGCGGCGCTACCTGGACATCCAGCAGCTGCTGCTGGAGGACCGCCTGCAGGTCGACTACCGCATCGCGCCGGAGGTGCTCAACGCGCAGGTGCCGAACTTCCTGCTGCAGCCGCTGGTGGAGAACGCGGTGGTGCACGGCATCTCGCGCCGCGCCGCGGTGGGCCACATCGAAGTCGGCGGCGGCGTGGAAGGTGGCCAGCTGCGGCTGTGGATCCGCGACGACGGCCCCGGCCTGACCGGCGCCTCGCCGCGCCGCCACGGCATTGGCCTGGCCAATACCCGCGCGCGGCTGCAAGGCCTGTACGGCGCCGCGCAGAGCCTGAACCTGGATTCTCCGCCGGGCGGCGGCTTCCGCGCCGAGCTGCGGTTGCCGTACGAACCCTTGCAGTGATGCCGGCCGGGCCGATCCGCACGCTGGTGGTGGACGACATGCCGCCGGCGCGGCGGCGCATCGTGCGCCACCTGGAGAAGGCGCCGGACTTCGAGGTGGTGGGGGAGTGCGGCGACGGCGCCAGTGCGGTCGAGGCGATCCGGCGGCTGGCGCCGGACCTGGTGTTCCTCGACGTGCAGATGCCCGAGGTGGACGGCTTCGGCGTGATCGCGCGGCTGGCGCCGGCCAAGCGCCCGGCGATCCTGTTCGTCACCGCCCACGACGAGCACGCGCTGCGCGCCTTCGAGGTGTGCGCGCTGGACTACCTGCTCAAGCCGTTCGACGCCGAGCGCCTGGAAGCGGCGCTGGCGCGGGTGCGCGAGCAGGTGCGGCTCAAGCGCGGCGACGGCGCGGAGCCGCGCATGGACCCGCGCCTGGATGCGCTGCTGGCGCGGATCAAGCCCGAAGTGCACTGGCTGCGCCGCATCGCGGTGAAGGCGCGCGGCCGCACCCGCGTGCTGGCGGTGGACGAGATCGACTGGATCGGCGCGGAAGGCAACTACCTGTCGCTGCACGCCGGCACGGAGACCCACCTGCTGCGCGAAACCATGAACGCCATCGAGCAGCAGCTCGACCCCGAGCGCTTCGTGCGCATCCACCGCTCCACCATCGTCAACCTGGACCGGGTGGCCGAGCTGGCGCCGCTGTTCAATGCCGACCACTGCGTGCGGCTGAAGAACGGCACCGAGCTGACCTTGTCGCGCAGCTACCATGAGCGGGTGCGGGCGCTGCTTGGCGAGATTTAGCGGTTTGGCTGCGCGCTCTCAAAAAGGGTCCGCAAATGAACGCCAATAAACGCAAATAAAAGCGGATGAAAAAACGAGGGTTGTTGTCGTCGCTTTCATTTGCGTTTATTGCCGTTCATTTGCGGACAGCTTCGCTTTGAGCTTGTTCCGCTTCCGCCTCGGCAATCCGCACCGCGAACGCCGGCCGCTTAATCGGCGGCGCAAGTGCCCATGCCCAGGCCGATCTGGGCGACGACGATGCCGACCTCGCCGCGCGGCACCATGCCCACGCCGACCTGCAGCGCGCCACCGGCATCTTCTCCCAAGCGCTCCATGCCGTGGAATTTCTCATCGTGAAAGTCCCAAAATTCGGCCTTGAGCAGATGGCCCCGATGCCGCAGCAGAAGCCCCTGGCCGGCGTGAGCTTCGTGACGACGGTGCTTGTCGACTGCTGGCTTGACGATCGCTGATACGATGCAACTGCACGCCGGCTGCTGAAGCAGTACCCGGCGCGCCGCGGCTTAGCGCGAACGCCCGGCGGCGATTCTCGCGATGCCCCAGAGCAGCGTATGCGCCGTGGAGCGCAAGCCGTGGACGGCCTGGAGATAACGCAGAAATCCGATCCGCCCCTCGGGCACCCAAGTACGACGGTAATGGACGTAGCGGCGCAGAAGGGATTTCGCGGTATTCGGCTCCGCCAAGAGCTCGATACGGCTCTCCATCCGCTCGAGGCTTGTTACCGCCAAGGCCATCAGCCGAGCTGCAACCGCTTCCGGGACCGCCAGACCCATATCGTCGCGCAGATAACCGAGCATACGTCGCAATCGCAGGACAACGCCGAACGATTGCGCATGCGACAGCAGCCGCTCCCAATCGATCGCCGCCTTGCGCATAATCATGGTGCTGTCGGCGACCCAGCGAATTGGCGCTACGGGATTGGCCCGTCCGCCATGAACCAGCGTATGGAACAACTGATCTGTGTCGCACAGGCTGCGTGTCTCTAGCCCGTTCAGACTCATGGGACTCGCGTGGCGCCAGAAGTCGTCGTCCGCAACGGTCCGGCAGCCGTCGAAGCACACGTGCCAGTGTAAATCAAGCTGCACATTGCCCGCATTGGTAAACAGGCACGCGTGAATTGTCGAGAAATAGTCAGACCGTCCCATGAGGTTGAAGCACTTCGACTGCCAGCCATAATCGCGCAACAAGCACGCAGCCTTTCGCGCCACCGCGACGGGAACAAGGAGATCGACATCACTCATGGCGCGAAGGCGAAGATTGCCATAGTACAGCGGCGCAACCGCCAGCCCCTTCAGCGGCATAGCCGCGATCGAGGCATTCGAAAACATACGCATTACAGCCATGGCGTGCTTGGCCAGGAGCTGATTCTCGAGCCAGGTATGCCGGGCTACATTCTGATAGCGATGCAATTCCGGATGTCGCACCCCAAGGCGCTGCAGATTGGCCAGCAACAGGGGGATGAGGCGCGCCGAGGCGAAATCGATGTCCTCCAACGCCACCGATTGACGCCATGCCTGCCAGCTGGCCAGCGCCACCTCCCCATCCAACAGCGCCGCCTTGAGCAGGAGCGCCTGGCGGCCATCGGGCAGGTAGGGCACGATCCTAGCCATGCGACGTCGCAACCAGAGTCCCGCTGTCGAGTGTCAGGCAGCGGTCGAGGCGCCCGGCAAGCTCGCGATCATGGGTGATAAGAAGAATTGTCGGGCAATAGTCCGGTCCTGCCAAACTGTCGAACAGGGCGCGCGCCACGGCCCGGTCAAGATGGTTTGTAGGCTCGTCGAGAATCAGCAACGGAGGCCGGCCCACCAGGGCCCGCGCCAGGCCCAGCATCTGGCTCTGGCCGCCTGACAGTCCGGCAGGCACGGCGTGATAGCCGCCTGGCATTGCCTGCACGAAGCCGTCGGCGCCTGCGCGCATCGCTGCTTCCCGGACACGATCGATGCCGGCATCATCCCGACCATAGGCGATGTTCTCGAGCACCGAACCGGCGAGCAGCAGATTGTCCTGCATCATCACCCCAACCTGCCGGCGATACGCGGCCAGGTCGAGTTCGCGCAGCGGCACTCCATCGATCAGGATCTCGCCGGATTGCGGCGGCATGAGCCCCAGGATCAAATGGGCCAGCGTGCTCTTGCCGCTGCCATTGGCACCCATGATCGCCACGCGCTCGCCCGGCGCGATGACAAGATCAATCTCGCGAAGCAAAGGGTCGGAGCCATAAGAGAAGGTCAGCTTCCTGATCTGGATGCCGCCTCTGAGCACCGGCTTGCGCGCCCCGCTCCAGGGCGCGGCGCGGCCCGCTTGGCGAAGACGCGCGATGTTGTCCAGCGAATCGAAACCCGCCAGGATCTGCGGCAGCGCGATCCAAAGCGCGTTCAGGCTCGAACCAAGCTGCGTCAGCACGAAGTAATAGGCCGCCAGGCTGCTCAGGCTGATTTGCTCCGTTGCGACCGCGCTGCCCCCGATGAGCAGCGTGATCACCCCCACCAGGGTGACGATCCAGCCCTGCGCCAGACTATAGGCCGTGGAGGTCCAGGCCATGCGCCCGCTGATGCGCCGCAGATCGTCGATCGGTGCGGCCTGTCGAGCCATCTCCATGGCTTGCGCGCCACGCAGCCTTGTCAGGTCCGCCCTGCGCAGAGCGGCGAGGATGGTCTCGTCGAAGGCCTGAAAGGATTGGCGGAAGCGCGTTACGAGCATCTGCAGCGTCCGGCCGAGGAAACGCTGGGACAGCACGGCGAACGGTACGGCGCAGAGCGCAGCGAACAGCAGCGGCGGTGCCAGCACCACCATCGCAACGAGGAAGATTCCCGCGGTGATGACAGAGGGCAAGGCCACGGTGATCACCGCATTGCTGCCGACATCGACGCGTTCGGTGTCCTGCACAATGGCCGAGTGCCACGACAAACGGTCCTCGATGCCGCCGAACGCCAGCTGGACATAAGCATCTTCCAGCAGGCCCATCCGCATGTCGCGGACCACATACTTGGTAATGCGCAAGGCGCGATCCCGCGCCAGCACGTTCAAGCCGGCGGCACAGGTCGCAACAGCCAGGATTGCCGCACAGGGCAGGACAAGCATCGCAAAGCCCGACCGCGCCAGCACCTGGTCGAAGGTGGACTTGATGGCCAGCGCGAGCAGAACCAGAAGCAGTGACTGCGCCACCGACAGCGACGCGGAGAGCAGCAGAGCCCAGTGATATGGCCAATAGGCGCGCAGATAGGTGCCGAGGACTTCTCTCCGCCTCATTCCTGGACCTTCCGGCGCTGATCGATCACCGCCTTCAATGCCCGCGCATAGTGTGCGCGGTTGCCGGTACGGCCCATATTGCCGCCGTGCAGGCGGCGGTGCATGACGATCTGCGGCAGGACGCAGCTGGCGATATTCAACGCCCTGGCTCGCGCATACCATTCGATGAACTCGCCGGTCGCCAATGCGACATCGAACGGCCCGACGCGATGAAAGTCCGCAGTACGTATGAGGATGGCGGAAGGGGAGATCGCAGGCATTGGCGCCGGGTCGAATTTCAGCCGTGCGGCCTCCTCCGGTGAAAGCTCCGCACTGACGAAATGAGCGGCATGACCAAAGACCATGGCCGGGTCGGGCGCAGCCGCGAGCGCGGACGTCTGCCAGGCAAGCTTCTCCGGCACCCAGATGTCGTCGCTGTCCAGAAAGGCGAGGAATTCCGTTTCCACCAGCTTCGCGCCGGCATTGCGCGCTGCGCCGGCGCCGGCGTTTTCCTGATAGACGTAGATGACCGACGGATCGAGCCCCTGGACGATCGTCGCGGTGTCGTCGCACGAACCATCATCGACGATTATGACGGCACTGGCGGGGCGTGTCTGAGCCTTGACGCTCGCGACCGCTGCGGCCAGATAGTGAGCGCGGTCACGGGTGGGAATGACGACGCTAATGTCCATCGTCATGCCGGTAGCGCATGCGAATTCCGGCCGCAGATGGACCGGTAGGCAGCCTCATAGGCCGAAACGAAGCGCGAAAAATTGTGCGCCGTGCCTGCATGGGCGGATGCCGCAGCCGCCATGCGGGCCATGCGCTGCGCATCGCCGATTAGAAGCGCTATGGCCTCGGCCAGGGCCGCAGGATCGTCGGGCGGCACCAGCAGGCCGGTAATTCCGTCCTGCACCACTTCCGGCAGGCCGCCGGTGCGGGTCGCGATCACCGGCCGGCCCATCTGCGCGGCCTCGAGCGCGACCAGGCCGAAAGCCTCCTCCCAGATCGACGGGACCAGCACGATGGACGCCAGGTTGATCGCCGGCGCGACCTCGCCGGGCAGCAACCACCCAGTGAATACCACGCGCTCGTCCAGTCCGCGCGCGGCAACGAGCGCCTGGAGCGTCTCGAGATAGGGGCCGTCACCTGCGATCAACAGCCTGGTGCGCCTCGCGCGCTCGCCAAGCAGGGCGAGCGCCTCAATCGCGCTATGCATGCCCTTGTCCTCGATCACTCGACCCAGACAGAGCAGCACGACAGGATCGCTCGGCAAGGGCGCTGGCGCGATCCGGGGTGGGGGAAGTGCGTTGGCGATCACCTCGATCTTTCCCCGGCTGGTCGGAATGTCGGCCGCAGCTGAGCCGGCGACAAACTGCGACACTGCAACCACGCGGTCCGCATCATCGACCAGCCGCTTGAGCAGTCCCTCCCTGTGGCTCGGGCGGATGGGAGAGTGCAGCGTCAAAAGCCGCGGCATGGCGCGCAGCGCGCCACGCCGCACCATAAAGAAGCTGGAGGCCCGCGCATCGTTGACATGCAGCAGGTCGGGGTCGAATGCGGCGATCACCGAATTCACCTCGTTTTGCAGCCGCGAAAGTTCGGCGAGCCTGTTGGAAAGCAAGACCTCGCCGAATCGGAACTTGTAGATGGGAGGGCCGCCACAATCGTAACGGCCCGGCGGCTGGTCGCCGATGCACGAGGTCAGTACCAGCACCTCGTGGCCGCGCGCGCGCAGCGCCGCTATCAGCGTGTCCGAGAACACTTCCACGCCGCCGATGACGTCGGGCAGATAGCCGTCGCTCTGATAGGCTATCCGCATGCGCCGTGCCGAACTATCGTGCCCGTCAGGCGCTCCGAGGTGTCGACACGGTCGCCATGATCCCACGCATCATCCACCAGTCCTGGAAGACAGCCGACGTGCCGCCACAGTGGCAGGCGCTGCAGCAAAGCTGGAAAGCGCTGCACCCGGAATATTCCTATCGCTTCTGGACCGATGACGACAATCGCAATTTCGTCCGGCACCACCATCCGGACCTGATCTCCCTCTACGACGGCTACGCCCAAGGCATTCATCGCGCCGAACTCTCCCGTTATCTCATTCTGGCGCATTTCGGCGGCGTTTATGCAGATATGGATTTCGAGGCGCTCAAGCCGATAGGGCCGCTGCTCGCAGGCCATGAGCTGCTGTTCGGGCTGGAGCCGGACAGCCACGCCGCCCGCGCTCCGGTGCGCGAGCGCGGGCTGTCGCGCATCGTCTGCAACGCGTTCATGGCCTCGGTGCCCGGGCACCCTTTCTGGTCGCATCTTCTCGTGCGCCTGGCACAAGTCCGGCATGAGAAGAACGTGCTGGATGCGACCGGCCCATTCCTGCTCACCAGAGCCTGTGCGGACTGGCCCAGCCCAATCACCTGTCTGCCCGCCGAGCTTCTCTATCCCCTGGACAACCAACAGATCCGGCAATGCGGGGCCGAGGCGCTGCGAGCGGCAGCAGGCGATGCCTATGCGATCCATCACTGGTCCGGCAGCTGGTGGCGCGAGGCAATCCTGAGCCGCGCCCGCGACCGGATCAGTGCGGCAGCGCGGCCAGGCGGCTGAGCAGATCGCCAATCAGCGCCGGAATGTTCTCGAAATCCGCTCCGATGCGCAGCGTGAAGCACGGCAAGGCTCGGACAAAGCGGGCCACCTGTGAAAAGGTGGAAACGCCGTGCCATCCCGACATCCTGACGGTGCTCATGGCGACAGCTCGCTGCGCTTCGGCAGCGCTGGCGGGCACGATATCGCTGCGGCCTTCGCCCACCACCTGCGGCAGCACGATCGCCTTCAGCCGCAGATGGTGTGCAAACTGGCCGGCGAAAGCCTCGTGCAGAAAAAACAGCGCTTTTTCGTGCGCCAGGGCGTGCGGATTGCTGACGAGCGGGACAAGTCCGGGATGGCGGACGAGATCGCCGGAACCGAGCTTGCCGGTGCTGTAAAGCGAATGTGCCCGCCATTGCGGCGAATCCGACAGGACGCAGAAATCATCGCTGACATAGGAAAGACCGGCGGCGAGGCAGCCGAGCGCAACATTGGACTTGCCGCGCCCCCCGGCGCCGGCAAGGAACACGCCACTACCTTCAAGGCCGATGGCACCGCCATGCACCGGCAGCAGGCCGCAGTGGTACAGCCACTCATGCAGCAGCGGCCTGAACGGCGCGCCGCGTTCCCAGATCGGCAACCCGCCGGCGTCCGGCGTCCAGTACAAGGCCTGGCCCGCCTGGCGGTCCAGCATGCCGAAGATCACCGCCGGATCGGACTGCGCCGCCGCATAATAGCGGACATCGTTGAAGCCGCCGATCAGGCCGTAATTGCCATAATCCTCGATCGACCATGCCGCCCTCAGCGGCGCCGAGCCCGTGCTTGCGCTGTCCCAGGCGACGAGGCTGAGGTCTGGCCGTTCGACCGATGGTATCGCCAGGTGTTGCAGTGCGCGGCAGAGGGAATGCTCCATGGCGCCGCACGCGATGTCGATGCGCAGGACCAGACCGGCGATCGCATAATGATGCGCGGCCGTTCGTCCCGCCGCGCGGATTTCGGCGAACTCGTCCAGTGCCCCGGCGAAAAAGGCCGCTGCGCGCGGATTATCCTGAACGGACGTCGCGACGCGGCCGGCTAAGGGACGGTTCACGCCGGGCGCTGCACCTTACTTGGCCATCCCAGCTTGTCCACTTCATGGATGGGGTCAAGCCGCAAAAGCTCTTCCATGTCGGTGAATTTCTGCAGCACGGGTACGACGAACGGGCTCGCAGCGCTTGCCCCGGCGGCCGGCGCGGCTGCACCTTCGCCCTCGCAACGCTCCACCAGTTGCTCGATGGCCAGATGGTTGAGGAAACCGAGCGTCGCTGCCGTCATGAGCGCGGGGCTGCCCTCGTAGCCGCGGCAAATCTCCTCGACGATGACCGGCTCGGAGCAACCGGCCGCGACAAGCGTCCAGACCCGATCTGCACAGCCCTGCAAGTTGTAATAGCACCCACTGTCGAGGTTCACGATCACCGTTTCGTCGTCAAACTTTTCATGAACGATGGAACCACTGACGCGGAAGCTCGCCGGCATAGCCCCTCCGAGGATATCGTCCTACAATCATGTCAGAGTGTTGGTATTTTGCAACTGGGGGAAAAGTGGGGAGCGAGCATCCTGCCTCGCGCCGAATGGCGCAATTGCCTTGGTTTCATACCATGACCTTGGCTCCCGGCCTGGTGACCCCCGGTATGATCGATCCCTCCGTCCGCCTGCCGCACCTCGAACTGCCGGTCGATCTGCGTGGCAAGACGGTTCTGGACGTTGGCGCCTGGGATGGATTCTTCTCCTTCGAAGCCGAGCGTCGCGGCGCAGCGCGCGTGCTGGCGACAGATTCGTTTTCCTGGTCCGGAGAAGGCTGGGGACGCAAGGCGTGCTTCGAGCTGGCGCGGGAGGTGCTGGGCTCGCGCGTCGAGGACCGGCAAATCGGCGTCCTCGAGCTCGGACCCGAGCGCGTCGGTCGCTTCGACCTCGTGCTGTTTCTCAACGTGCTCTACCACATGCCCCACCCCTTGCTGGCGCTGGAGCGGGTCGCCAGCGTCACCGCAGGAACGCTGATCCTCGAGACGCATCTCAACCTGACCGATGTCGCCACGCCGGCCATCGCCTTCTATCCGGATGGCGAGATGTGGGGCGACAAGACCACTTATTGCGGGCCGAACCTGCCCGCCCTGCTGGGCATGTTGAAGTTCGTCGGCTTCGACCAGGTACGTGTCGTTTCCATGTCGTCGCCGACCTGGCTTCGTGCCCGTGCATTGGCACTGCACGCCGCCAAAGGCATTCCCATGCAGGAGACGCTCCGCCAGAAATGGGCGGTGGTGCATGCCTGGTGCGGCGCCCGGACTGATGCCCGGGCATGAATAGTGCCGCAGGATCGAAACGGCGCCCATCGCGTAACTCGCCGGCACCCTCGCCCTGGCCTCGCTGGTGCCGTTCCGCGAGCAGGTCCGAACCGGCCCCGCACTGTTGTCCGGCGATTGCAACTGCGCGTATGCGCCTTCTTCCATGACAAACACACCGCCTGCCGGAACGTAAGAGAGCCGTACGTGGCCCACCGCAGTCGGGGCGTGGCCGATTCCAGTTCTCCCGTGCTAAGTCAAGGTGCAGCAACCCCCGATTCTGTCCAGCGGAGCATTGCGGCGTTATGCGCGCCCAATCGATGTTGATGTCGTCCTCCAGAGGGACAACTATCCCTTGACATCGACAAAAATGATTTCCCGGGATGGCAAGATGCCGAAGCCGCCGGACCATGCAACGCTGCAGTGAACCGGGAGTGCACCAGGACAAATCAATATTTTCTTGTGCGGAAACTCCCAACTTCTCATTTTCGCTTTCGACAGCGCGCTGCAAATGGCTGGATCGGTCGTGACGCCCAACGGCCCGGTTTAGCGACCTAAACACCTGTAGCGGCGCGTCACCTGATTACGGAAATCAACGCGAATAAACGCCAATAAGCAACACTGCCAAGCCCCCGCCTTTTTTCGATTGTTTAGCTTCTATTGGCGTTAATTGGCGTTCATTTGCGGACCGCTTCGCTTTGAGCTTGTTCCGCTTCCGCCTCCGCAATCCGCACCGCGAACGCCGGCCGCATCATCGGCGGCGCCAGCAGGGTGGTGGCGCAGGCCATGAACAGCACCGCGGCGTACAGGCGGTTGTCGACGGTGCCCATGCCCAGGCCGATCTGGGCGACGACGATGCCGACCTCGCCGCGCGGCACCATGCCCACGCCGACCTGCAGCGCGCCGCGCCAGCCGAGGCTGCGCGCGCCGAGGCCGCAGCCGACGATCTTGGTGACGATGGCCAGCACGGTGATGGCGCCGGCCAGCAGCAGGGTGTCGCGGTCGGCGAACACGCCCAGGTCGAGCTGCATGCCGATGTTGACCAGGAAGAACGGCGCCAGCAGTTCGGCGGCGCCGCGCACCTGCTGGCGCAGCTCGGGCCGGCGCTCCGCGGTGTCGGCCATGGCCAAGCCAGCCAGGAACGCGCCGACGATCGCCGCCACGCCGATGTAGGCCGCGCCCAGCGCCAAGCCGAAGCACAGCACCACGGCGATGACGAAGAATTCGTTGCCGGCGCGCAGCTTGTGGAAGTGGCCGGCGGCGCGCGTCATCATCGGCGCGCCGAAGATCGCGATCGCGGCCACGAACGCCGTGGCCAGGCCGGCGGTGGCGCCGATCTGGCCCAGGCGCACGCCGCCCTGCGCCGCGCCGGCGACGGCGGCCAGCACCAGCAGGCCGAGCACGTCGTCGATCACGGCCGCGGCCAGGATGACGCGCGCCGGGGTCGAGTCGAGCAGGCCCATGCCGCCGAGCACGCGCGCGGTGATGCCGACGCTGGTGGCAACCATGGCGGCGCCGGCGAACAGCGCCTGCACCAGGCTGCCGCCCAGCGACTGCACCAGCAGCAGGCCGGCGGCAAAGGGCAGCGCCACGCCCAGCACCGCCACCACGAAGGCGACGCGGCCGACCTTGAGGATGGCCTCCGGCCGCGTCTCCAGGCCCACGCCGAAAAGCAGGAAGATCACGCCGATTTCGGCCAGCAGGCGCGAGGTTTCCGACGGCGCCACCCAGCCCAGCACATGCGGCCCGATCAGCACGCCGGCAATGATCTCGCCGACCACCGCGGGCTGCCGCAGCCAGCAGAACGCTTCCGCCAGCAGCTTGGCGCCGGCGAACATGACGAACAGCTGGAAGATCAGCGGCGCGCCCTGCGCCGGAGCCGCCGCGGTCATTCGCGGAAGTAGTGGATGTGCATGCCCTGCGCCGGCGCCAGCGCCAGCCGCAGCATCGCCTGCGCCACCTGCGCGGCGTCGACCGGGCGGTAGGGGCGCAAGGGGCCGATCATCAGCGGCGCCAGCAGCGGCGCGACGACTTGGGCAAAGCGCTCCGCCGGCCGCGACTCGCCGCGCGGCCCCATCAGCAGCGAGGGCCGCAGGATGTGCACGGCCGGGTAGCCCAGGGCAGCGACGTCCTGCTCCATGCGCGCCTTCACGCGCGCGTAGAACGACGGCGCGGTGGCCGAGGTGCCGATGGCCGACACCACGACGAACTGCCTGGCGCCGGCGGCGCGGCCGGCGCGGGCGAATTCCACCACCATGTCGTGATCCACCTGCTCCAGGCCTTCGCGGCCGGCCTTGGCGGTGGTCGTCCCCAGGCAGCAGAAGACGTCGTCCGCCGCCAGGCGCTCGCCCAGCGGCGCCAGGTCCAGCAGATTGGCGGCGATCTCCACCAGCTTGCCCGGCGGCTGTGTCTGCGGCTGCGGCCGCGGCCTGCGCGTGAGGCTGATCACGCGGGCGTAGGCGGGGCTGGCCAGCAGTGCTTCGAGCAGGTAGCCGCCGACCATGCCGCTGCCCCCCGCCACCAGGGCGGTGCGCTGCGCGGCGGGTTCGGCGGTGTTCATGCGCGCCAGTGTAGCGCGATGGAGCGGCGCGACCGGGCGCCTTGGGCCTAGAATCGGCAGGCATCCGCTATCCGCGAGAGGAATCATGGCGATCTGGAAACAGCCGGTGACGATCGGCACGGTCAAGGACAACGCCGAGCTGCTGTCGCTGGGCCAGACCACCGGCAGCTACCTCGGGCTGCGCGTGGTCGAGGTGGGCGAGGACTTCCTGAGTGCGACCATGCCGGTGGACCAGCGCACCAAGCAGTCCTACGGGCGGCTGCACGGCGGCGCTTCCTGCGTGATGGCCGAGGAGATCGGCAGCATCGGCGGCTACCTGTGCGTGGACCCGGAGCATTTCTTCGTGGTCGGCATCGAGATCAACGCCAACCACGTGCGGCCGGTGCGCGACGGCCACATCGTCGGCACTGCGCGGCCGCTGCACCTGGGCCAGGCCACGCACATCTGGGAGATCCGCATCGAGGACGAGCAGCAGCGCCTGGTCTGCATTTCGCGGCTGACCCTGGCGGTGGTGCCGCTGCGCGCGGACAAGGTGCGGTGAGCTTCGCCCTGCATCCGCAGCTCGCCGCCGACTGCCACCGGCTGGGCAGCTTCGAGCTGTGCCGGCTGCTGCTGATGAACGAAGCGCGCTACCCCTGGTTCATCCTGGTGCCGCAGCGGGCCGGTCTGCGCGAGGTCTACGAGCTGGACGACGGCGGCCAGGCCCAGCTGCTGCGCGAGTCCTGCGCGCTGGGGCGGGCGCTGATGCGCGCCTACTCCGGCGACAAGCTGAATATCGCGGCGCTGGGTAACGTGGTGCCGCAGCTGCACCTGCACCATATCGTGCGCCACGCCGGCGACGCCGCCTGGCCGGCGCCGGTGTGGGGGCGGCACCCACCGCGGCCGTATGGCGGCGCGGAATTGCAGGAGCGGCTGGCGCGCCTTGCGCCGGAGCTGCCAGACGGCTTTCAGCCGGCCTACGAAGCCCCGGGCTGAACGCCCCGCGGCGAGCCGCCCGGCCCCGGCACCGCCTGTGGGCAATCGGCACGCGTGGAATAATGGCGCGGCAGGCGCACCCGGGCAGCGCCGCAATCACCGGAATCGTTTGTCATGGAAACAGTCGCGGGCAAGAAGGTGCTGATTACCGGGGCAGCCATGGGAATGGGCAAGCTCTACGCCCAGCTCGCGGTGCGCGAAGGCGCCGCGGCCGTGGTGCTGTGGGACATCAACCGGGCCGAGCTGGACAAGACCGCCGCCGAGCTGCTCGCGCAGGGCGGCAAGGTGCACGCCCAACTGGTGGACGTGTCGAAGCTGGAGGCGATCGTCGCGGCCGCCGCCGAGGTGCGCGCCCGCATCGGCAACCCGGACGTCCTGATCAACAACGCCGGCGTGGTGCGCGGCAAGCTGTTCTGGGAGCACGACCAGCTGCGCGACACCTGGCTCACCATGTCGATCAACGCGCTGGCGCCGATGTACATCGCCCGCGAGTTCCTGCCGGCGATGATCGAAAACCGCGCTTCCGAGCAGCGCATCGTCAACATCGCCTCCGCCGCCGGCCTGATCTCCAACCCGCGCATGAGCGTCTACTGCGCCAGCAAGTGGAGCTGCACCGGCTGGAGCGACTCGGTGCGGCTGGAGCTGGAGCAGTGCGGCCACCGCCACGTGAAGGTCACCACGGTGAACCCCACCTACATCTCCACCGGCATGTTCGAGGGCGCGCGCGGCATGCTGCTGACGCCGATCCTGACGCCGGAGTACGTCACCGCGCGGGTGTGGGCGGCGATGAAGCGGGGGCGGCCGCGCCTGATCCTGCCGTGGACCGTGTACCTGTCCAGCGCGCTCAGGGGCCTGCTGCCGCTGCGCTGGTTCGACTGGCTGGCCAACCATGTATTCGGCGTCTACAAGACCATGGACACGTTCAAGGGGCGCACCGCCCCCGGAGAAAGCGGCAAATGAACTACTTCGTCACCGGCGCCACCGGCTTCATCGGCCGCTTCCTGGTCGAGCGGCTGGCGGCGCGGCCGCAGGCGCGGGTGCACGTGCTGGTGCGCGAAGCCTCGCAGGACAAGTTCGACGCGCTGGTGGAGCGGCTGGGCGAGCACGGCGACAAGCTGGTGCCGGTGTACGGCGACATCACCGCGCCGGGGCTGGTGGAGCCGGAGCAGGCGCGCAAGCTCAAGGGCAAGGTGGACCACGTGTTCCACCTGGCGGCGGTCTACGACATGGAGATGGACGACGCCACCGCCGACCGGGTCAACAGCGCCGGCACGCGCAACCTGGTGGAGTTCGTCAACGCGCTCGGCGGCAAGGCGCGGCTGCACCACATGAGCTCGGTGGCGGTGGCCGGCGGCGAGTTCGCCGGCCGCTTCGGCGAGGACATGTTCGACGAGGGCCAGACGACCCGGCACCCGTATTTCCGCACCAAGTTCGAGGCCGAGCGGATCGTGCGCGAGGAAGCGCGCGTGCCGTACCGGATCTACCGCCCCGGCGTGGTGGTGGGCTCCTCGCAGACCGGCGAGATCGACAAGATCGACGGGCCGTACTACTTCTTCAAGGCGCTGCAGAAGATCAGCCACCGGGTGCCCAAGTGGGTGCCGCTGCTGGGCATCGAGGGCGGCCGCGTGCCGATCGTGCCGGTGGACTACGTGGCGGCGGCGATGGACACGATCGCCCACAAGGATGGCCTCGACGGCCAGTGCTTCTGCCTGATGCAGTCGCACTCGCCCACCGTGGGCGAGCTGCTGGCGACGTTCCTGGCCGCCGCGCACGGCCCGGAGTTCGCCGCCAAGCTGGAAGTGCCGGCGCTGCCGGCTTCGCTGCGCGCGCTGTCGCGCCGGCTTGGCGAGGCCATTCCGGAGGGCGTGAAGCGCAGCCTGGCGCGCAGCATCGGCGTGCCGCTGCCGGTGCTGGGCTACGCCTTCAGCCGCGCCGTGTTCGACGACCGCAACACCCGCGCCGCGCTCAAGGGCAGCGGCGTGAAGTGCCCGGAGATCGGCCACTACGCGCGCGTGCTGTGGGACTTCTGGGAGCAGTACCTGGACTTGAGCTTCCGCGCCTCGCCGCGCATGGTGCGGGCGCTGTCGGGCAAGGTGGTGATGGTCACCGGCGCGTCCTCGGGCATCGGCTTCGCCGCCGCCAAGCGGCTGGCCGCGGCCGGCGCCAAGGTGGTGCTGGTGGCGCGCTCGCGCGACAAGCTGGAGGAGGCGCAGAAGATCATCGCGCGCATCGGCGGCGAGGCCTTCGTGTATCCCTGCGACCTCACCGACCTGCAGTCGATCGACGCGACCGCCGCGGCGGTGCTGCACGACTTCGGCCACGTCGACGTGCTGATCAACAACGCCGGCCGCTCGATCCGGCGCGCGGTGGCCGAGTCCTACGACCGCTTCCACGACTACGAGCGCACCATGCAGCTCAACTACTTCGGCGCGGTGCGCCTGATCATGGCGCTGCTGCCGACCATGGCGCAGCGCAAGAGCGGGCACATCATCAACGTCAGCTCGATCGGCGTGCTGGCCAACGCCGCGCGCTTTTCCGCCTACGTGGCGAGCAAGGCGGCGCTCGATGCGTTCACGCGCTGCCTGTCGGCCGAGGTCAAGGCCAAGAACATCCACACCACCGCGATCTACATGCCGCTGGTGCGCACGCCGATGATCGCGCCGACCAAGATCTACAGCTACGTGCCGACATGGTCGCCGGACGACGCCGCCGACACCGTGCTGCGCGCCATCGTCGAGCGGCCCAAGAGCATCGCCACGCCGCTGGGCACCGCCGCCTCGGTGAGCTATGCGCTGTGGCCCAAGGTGAACGACTACATCCTGTCCAAGGGCTTCCAGCTGTTCCCGTCCTCGGCGGCCGCGCGCAGCGCCCGCGACAAGGACGTGCCGGCGCCGAAGCCGACCCTGGAGCAGGTGGTGTTCGCCAATGTGTTCAAAGGGGAGCACTGGTGAGATGAATCCAAATGCCGAGGTCGAGCCGGCCGCGCCGGGCCCCGCCGGCGCCAACGAGCGCAACTGGGTGCTGCTGGCCTACATCCTGTACGCGCTGGCGCCGCTCAACGGCGTTACCGCGGTAGCCGGGGTGATCATCAACCACCTGAAGATCGATGGCTGCGCGGATCCGCTGCTGCGCAGCCACCACCGCTGGCTGAAGCGCACGTTCTGGTTCTTCGTGCTGTGGGCGGTGGTGATCGGCCTGCTGCACCTGACCATCGTGCTGATCCCGCTGGCCTGGCTCGGCGGTGCTGCGCTGGGCGTGTGGTACCTGTACCGCGTGATCCGCGGCGCGATCAATTTCTCCGAGCGCCGGCCGGTGGGGGCCCTGGACTGAACCTCAGGCCGACTTCGCCAGGCGCGCCTGGCGCTGGGCGACGTGGCCGGCCAGGCCGCGCAGCAGCTCCACGGTATCGTCCCAGCCGATGCAGGCGTCGGTGACGCTCTGGCCGTAGACCATCCTGTCGCGCGGGCCGAGTTCCTGCCGGCCTTCGACCAGGTGGCTTTCCACCATCACGCCGATGATGCGACGGTCGCCGCCGGCGATCTGGTGGCCGACGTCCTGCGCCACCGCCAGCTGGCGCTTGTGCTGCTTGGCGCTGTTGGCGTGCGAGAAGTCGATCATCACGTGCGGCTGCATGCCGGCCTTGGCCATGGCCGCGCAGGCGGCTTCGACCGAGCTGGCGTCGTAGTTGGTGCCGGTGCTGCCGCCGCGCAGGATGACGTGGGTGTCGGTGTTGCCGCGGGTCTCGAAGATCGCCATCTCGCCGCCGCGGGTGAGCGACAGGAAGCGGTGCGGGTTGCGCGCGGACATGACCGCGTCCACCGCCACCTTGACGCTGCCGTCGGTGCCGTTCTTGAAGCCCACCGGGCAGGACAGGCCGCTGGCCATCTCGCGGTGCAGCTGCGACTCGGTGGTGCGCGCGCCGATGGCGCCCCAGCTCACCAGGTCGGCGACATATTGCGGGGTGAGGATGTCGAGGAACTCCACGCCGGCGGGCATGCCCAGCTCGGCCAGGTCCAGCAGCAGCTTGCGCGCCAGGCGCAGGCCGCTGTCGATGTCGTAGCTGTCGTCGAGGTGCGGATCGTTGATCAGGCCCTTCCAGCCGACCGTGGTGCGCGGCTTTTCGAAATACACGCGCATGACGATGTGCAGCTGGCCGCCGAACTGGCTGCGCAGCGGCAGCAGGCGCCGCGCGTAATCCAGCGCCGCCGCCGGGTCGTGGATCGAGCAGGGGCCGACGATCGCCAGCAGGCGGTCGTCGCCGCCGTGCAGCAGCGCCTGGATCTGGCGGCGTGCGGTCTCGGTGGTGCGCGCGGCTTCCACCGAAAGCTGCAGCTCGTCCTGCACCTGCGCCGGCGTGGAAACCTCGCGGATCGAGGCGATCCGCAGGTTCTCGGTCTTCGGCTTGGGCCCGGCCGGGGCAGCAGCCGGGGGGCCGCTCGGGTGGTGATTCGGCGAATTCATGGTCGTGCTCGTACCGCTGGATCGCGGATGCTACCAGAGCGGCGCCGCCGGCGGCAGCCGCCGGCGCCCTCGACGCGTCCGGCGGGCCCAGGAATATCCCTGGATTCAGCTACTTGTATGCGCGGTGGCGCAGCGCCTCAGCCGGCCACGCAGCGGTTGCGGCCGGCCTTCTTGGCCTGGTAGAGGGCGGCATCGGCACGCTGGATCAGGCCTTCCTCGCCGTCTTCGGCCTGCACCACGGCGACGCCGCAGGACGCGGTGATGGGGATGCGGGTCTGCTCGAAATGGATGCCGAGCTGCTCCAGCGACTGACGCGCGCGCTCGGCATGCTGCATGGCGTCGCCGGCCGACAGGCCGCGCAGGATCATGACGAACTCCTCGCCGCCGTAGCGGGCGACGAAATCGCTCTTGCGCACGCTGCGGGCCAGGTGCTGGGCGACGATGCGGATGGCCTTGTCGCCGGCCTGGTGGCCGAAGGTGTCGTTGATCGACTTGAAGCTGTCGATGTCCCACAGCGCCACGCACAGCGACACGCCGGAGCGCTTCCAGTGGGCGAATTCCTCGCCGATGCGCTCCTGGAACGCCAGCCGGTTGGGGATGCCGGTGAGCGGATCGGTGTAGGCGCGGCGCTGCTCGCGGTCCACCCGCTCCTGCAGCTCGTGGGTTTCGCGCTCGAGCTCGAACACGCGCGAGGTCATGCGCTCGGCGCGCGCCTTGTAGTCGGACAGGCGCGCCAGCTCGCGCTCGCGGAACCTGCGCAGGTGCGCGCCGAGGATCTCCAGGCGCGCGCTCAGGTGCTGCTGGAACTGCGCCAGGTCGCGGGCGTCGCGCGCGCTGGCGCCGATGGCGCTGAACTCGTCGATCAGCTGCGAGTTGAACTGCGAGCTGTCGTCCGCGGCGGCTTCCTGCATGGCGGCGGTGTCGCTCAGGTGCTGCGTCATTTCCTCCACGCGCGAGGCGACCTGCTCGAGGATCGCGGTGACGCCGTTGCGCTCGCGCTGCAGGTCGGCGCGCTGCTGGTTGACCAGGGCGGCCAGCGGGTTGGCCGCGCGCTGCAGTTCGATCGCGCTGCCGCAGCGCTCGATCAGCAGGCGCAATTCGGCCAGGCGCTGCTGCAGGTGCGGCAGCAGGTCGAGCCGGTCCACCAGATGCAGCAACGGCGCCCGCCCCGGGTCGGCTCCGCCCGGCGAGTCGGCGGCGGCGGCCGGCATGGCGTTCGCCGGCGCCGCCGCGGATGCGGACGGCGCTTGCGAATGCGCGGGCCGTTGTTGCCCGGTGTACTGCGGGTCAGCTTGCGCCGGCGGCTGCGCCGGAAGCTGCGGCGCCCTGGGCGCAGGCGTTGCCGGCGCTTCCGCGGCGGCCGGTTCCACCGGCCTGCGGGCCTGGGCGGCTGCCGCGGTGGCACGCGCGTCGTCGGAGCGGCGGATGCCGTCGGTCAGGCCGTTGAGCAGCTGTTCGAGCTCGGCGAGGGTGTTCTGCCGCCGCATCGAGCGCCGGATTTCCTGCAGCACTTCGTCGAGGTGGATGTCGCTGCCGTCGAAGGCGACGCAAAGCCGCGAAACGATCCGCTGCAGCAGGGCATTTTCGTCGTTGGCGATGCTTACGTTCGACATCAGGCGTTTCCATGCGCGCGTGGTACCCGGGCGCTGTTCTTTTCGATCGGATGTCACTGTCTTGCCGTCCGTGTCGCTGGCCGCGCCGTTCCGCGACTTTCGTGGCGGCGGCGGGCGTTATTATTTTCCCGGCCCGGACGATCACCGGCCCTGCGGACAGTCCGCGGCGCCGCCGGCGGCATCATGACCTGGGACGGTCGTTACTCCGGTGTGGTCGGTCCTTGCAGGCTTGCCGTTTGCATCCCCTTGTCGTTAACGGTCTGGCGCCCCGAACCGGAATTGCAAGAGTGCGTATCGGCAGCGGCGCCGCGGACTTGAGCGCGCCGCCGGGTGGCCGTCAGTTGGCCGGGAGGCGGCCGCTCAGGCCAGGTCCAGCAGCAGCAGCTCGGAGTCGCACTGCGCGGAAAGCTCCAGCGCGGTTTCGTTTTCCAGCATCGCCGCGTCGCCTGCGGACAGCGACAGCTGCGCGCCCACCACCTCGCCGCGCGCCACATGCAGGTAGTAGCGGCGGCCGCGCAGCAGGGTCTGCACCAGGCGCTGGCCGCCGCGCGGCCAGGCGACCAGCAGGCGTGCGTCCTGCGTCAGGCGCAGCGGCGCGCCTTCGCCCGCCGGCGCGGCGACGGTGACGAAGCCGGCGTGGAGCGCGGCCGGGTCCATGCGTTTCTGCTGGTAGCCGGGGGCGATGCCGATGCTGCCGGGGACGATCCAGATCTGCAGGAAATGCACCGGCTCGGACTCCGAGTCGTTCATCTCGCTGTGCGAAATGCCGCGCCCGGCGCTCATGAGCTGCACTTCGCCGCGGCGCACCACCGAGCCGCCGCCGGTGGAGTCGCGGTGGCGCAGCGCACCGGACAGAACGTAGGAAACGATTTCCATGTCCTGGTGCGAATGCGGCGGGAAGCCGGCCCGCGGCGCCACGCGGTCTTCGTTGAGCACGCGCAGCGCGCCGTAACCCATCCAGCGCGGGTCCTGGTACCCGGCAAACGAAAACGAGTGCCAGCTCTCCAGCCAGCCCTGCTTGACATGGCCGCGGTCGTCCGCGGTTCTGATCGTGATCATGGGTCACCCGGCGATGGCGGGCAGACGGCTTGCCCTGCGCCGATCATGGCAAGGCCGGGGCGAAAGTCAAAGCCCGGCGCCGGCCGGGCGGCGGCCGGTGGTGGCTTTTGCGTGCAGGGGAGCCGGCCCCGGGCAAGGGGCCGGCGGACGGCGGATCAGGATGGCTGCGGGCTCATGCCGGCTTGCGGGCGTGCCGGCCGCGCGCCGTTCCTGCGCAGCAGCTGCATGGCCCCGCCCACCGCCACCAGCACGGCGGCGAAGAAGATCATCTGCATGCCGGTGGGCCGGGCGTCGTAGCCGACCAGCGCGTGCAGCACCTGGCCGGGCATGCTGCCGTTGGCAATCAGCCTGGAGGTATCCCACAGCGGCGAGCCGAGCGCCGGCAGCAGGTCGGCCTGCACCAGGAAATGCGCGGCGGTGGAGGCCATGCCGGCGGCGACCAGCAGCAGCAGCCCGTTGGTGGCCGAGAACATGCGGTGCGGCTGGATGCGCACCAGGCCGGAGTAGAGCGCCACGCCGGCCGCGATGCCGGCGGCCAGGCCCAGCAGGCCGCCGGCCGCCAGGCTGCCCGCCGAGGAGCCGCCGGCGGCAAGGCCGTAGATGAACAGCACCACTTCCGAGCCTTCGCGCAGGATGGCGATGGCGACCACCAGCAGCAGCGCCGAGGGCGGCCGCGTGCCGGCGCGCACCGCCGCGCTCACCGCGCCCAGGTGCCGCGCCAGCTCGCGGCCGTGGCGCGACATCCACAGCACGTGCCAGGAGATCAGCGCCACCGCGGCCAGCAGCACCGAGGCGTTGAACAATTCCTGGCCAACGCCGCTGGCCAGGTTGGCGATGACGCCGGCGAAGGCCGCCACCAGCACCGCGCCGAGCACGCCGGCGGCGACCCCGCCGCCGATGGTGCGCATGCGGCCGGGCAGGCCGCGCGTGGCGGCCGCGACGATCGAAACGACCAGCGCGGCTTCGAAGACTTCGCGAAACACGATCAACGCGGTGCCGAACATGGAAGCGCGCTCCGGGGCGAATTACTGGACGACGACCGCGCCCTGCGCGGTCTGCGAGTGGAATTCGCCCATGAAGGGGTAGCGGCCCGCCGCGAGCGGGCCGATGACGACGTAACCGGTGGCCTTGCCGGGCACCACCTTTTCGCGGCCGAGGCTGTCGCTGTCGAACTCCTCGGAGGCGTCGTCGCGATTCTCGATGCGCAGGCGGATTTTCTGCCCTGCGGCCATCCTGATCTCGGTGGGCGTGAAGACGTGGTTCTCGATCACCAGGCTCTGCTCCGGCAGCTGCTCCTGCGAGCAGCCGCCGGCCGCCACGAGCAACGCGGCCGCCAGCAGCGCGCCTGCGCCGCGAACCGGGAACTGCCTGCTGCGTGCCATCGTCGTGCGCCTCGCCATCGCAATCCGCCGCCGCTCAAAACACGAAGCGGCCACAGTGTCCGGTCCCGTGTACGGCGTCCTTGACCTGGATCAATCGCGGCGCGAACGGGGAACCGTATTCAAATGATAACGATTCGCATTACGGTTGTAAAAGGGGTAGTGGGTCAGTTTGAAA
>JADHNH010000179.1 GCA_016779605.1 Nevskia sp.
CAATCGAGTTACGGGGCGTCCATGGCATGCAGGCGTCGATGGGTCTTGCGCAAGTCCGCCATGAGGCGCGCCTGCTCGCCTTGATTACCCAGAGCGAGCAGGCGCAGCAAGATGCCGTAACGCACCTGCACCTCGAACTGAGCGTCCGACAGTTCGTTCTGCACCCATAGGTCCAGCACCCCGGCGAAGAAGATCTGGTACTCCCGCGCCAGATCGACCAGCCCGATGCCCTCGGGCAGCCGCCCGGCACGCTCCAGCGACCCGAGCCGCGATGCCCAGAACGATAGGGCGCGGTTCATGAGGGCGGGCCGATGTTCAGGTTCGATGACGCCAAGCTCGAATCGCCAGAGGGGCCGCAGATACTGGGAATCCTGGACGTAGACCCGTGCAACCGCTGTTGCGGCCGACAGCGCCTGCTCGTAAGGATCATCGGATTCGGACTTTGCCGTCGCCGCTTCGAGTTGATCCATCGTCCGGTTGAGCAGGGCGTACAGGATCGTTCCCTTTGACCCGATCAGGTTGTAGAGCGTGGCCACGCTCAGGTCGGCGCGCTGGGCCAAGGTGCCCACGGAGAACTCGGTGGACCCGGTTTCGCGGACCAGCGCCTCTGCCGCCACCAGGATCGCTTCCCTGCGATTTTCCTTCTGCTGCGCCCGTGCGACGGGCCAAACCACTGTAGTCGACACCGATCTGCTTCCGCGTGAATACCAGTGCGCTGGACAGGCGCAGATTACCGGATTTCTTGGCAGTCCTTTCGCGCTGTTGTCATCCGCGTCCTTGTATTTATAATGCATTATAGTATGCTTTATAAGATTAAACCTGACGGCCCTCGAACGGGCTCGTATCGGAGGAGAGTGCATGCGGTCCAACTTCACGCAGGCGGCCGGCCTGGATACCGGCCCGGTGCCGCTCGAACCCTATCGTTCGCAGGCCCATTTCGACCTGGAGCGCGAAAAGATCTTCCGGCGCGCCTGGCTCATCATGGGCCGCGCCGAGGATGTGCCGAACGTCGGCGACTACATCGTCAAGGAAGTCGAGATCTGCGGTGCCTCGATCCTGATCACGCATGGTGCCGGCGGCGCCATCCGGGCGTTCCACAACGTCTGCTCGCATCGCGGCAACCAGGTCGTGTGGGACACCAAAGGCTCCCGCAAAACGATGTTCCGCTGCCCCTACCACAATTGGACTTACGGCAACGACGGCAAGCTCCTGGCCATCAGTGACGAGAAGATGTTCTTCGGCGTCGACAAGAAGAAATGCGGCCTCGAGCCCATCCAGTGCGAAAACTGGGACGGATGGATCTTCATCAACCTGAATCCCGAGAACCGTGTGCCCCTGCGCGCCTATCTCGGGTCCATGGGCGAGTTTCTGTCCGGTATCCCGTACCCGAACGCGCATCGTTCGATCAAGATCCAGGCCTACCTGAAGTGCAACTGGAAGTTCCTGATCGACGCATTCAGCGAGTCGTACCACATCCCCGTTCTTCACTCGAAGACGATCGGTCCGTCGTTCTCCGGCGTCTCGGATCCGGCCTCGCATCTGCAGAACGCGGAGTTCTTCGGCCCGCACCACTCGATATCGCTCTACGGAAACCCCGACTACCGGCCGACCGAGGCGCAACTCGTAGAGAAACTCGCGTACGCGGGCATGCAGTCCGAGAACGTGCTCGCCGCCAACCAGAGCAAGGACACCGAGGCGCTGCGTGCCCATCGCAGTGTCAACCCCGGGAAGTCGCCCACCTGGTCGATGGACATCAACGAAATCTTCCCGAATTTCCATCTCGACGTGGCCGGCGGCGGATTCTGGACTCACGAAATCTGGCCGATCAGCCTCGACCAGTCGCGGTACGAGATGCGTTTTTTCGTGCCCAAGCCGGAGACCGTTCGCGAAGCCTTTCACCAGGAGCACTACATCGCGCGCCTGGCCGACGTGGTACTCGAGGACCTGGCCAACGTCGAGCGCACGCACAAAGGCGTCGCGGCCCGGGCCAAGAATCACATGATCCTGCAGGACAACGAGGTGCTCATCCGCCGCATGATGAATCTGCTCGACAAGTTTGAACAGGCGGAAACGCTGGAAGCCGCGCTGGAGGCTTGCGCATGAGGATCGTCGCCACCGTTCCTCCTGGCGAGCGCCCGCTTCCGGCCGGCTTCGAGGAACTGGAGCCTTTCGTCACCTACTGGGCTGTTGCCGGCCAGAACGAGCGCCGCTACCAACGCTGCGATACCACGTTCGACGAGATCCGTCGCTTTTACGACGCCATGCTGCCGCGGGCCGATGCCGCCATGAAATATCTCGCCAACTATCCGCTGCGCGACATGCCGGGTCCGGAGGCGCGCCTGATGCGGCTTGTCCTGTCGCTGGCGCAGGCTTCGATGGCAGTGGAGATTCAGGGCGCCGAGCGTGTACCAAAGGCTCCGTGGCCCGATACCGTCCGGATTCTGACCGAAGAGACGCTTTAGGCTGCGTGACAGACCGATGATCCGCATTCATGTCACGAACCGAGCCGGCCAGACGTACGCAGCCGAAGCCGCTGACGGCCGGCCCTTGATGGAAGTGCTCCGGGCACGCGGCGACGTTGAAGCCCTGTGCGGCGGGAACTGCGTCTGTGCAACCTGCCACGTCCACATCGACGAGGCGTGGCGCGAGCGCGTAGGCGAGGCCGGCCCGGACGAGATGGCGCTGCTCGAATACAGCATGGAAAAGCGCCCGACCTCGCGGCTGAGCTGCCAGGTCCAGGTCACCCAGGCGCTGGATGGCCTTAGCTTGTGCGTCGCGCCGGCCGAAGGCTGAGCCAACGCGAGGCGTTCAGCCAGGTCCGCTGGGCGCGATTGGGCGGTCGCGACGTCCAGTCGAACCACGTTCACCGCCCCCTGCTCCCCGGCGCCGCATAATCCCCCGAACGATCCTGCGCAATCTCCAGCGCCTGTCCCGGCCGCTCCCGGTACAGGCTGAAGTGCGCCGGCCGCAGCCGCACGGCGTCGCCGGCGCTCCACACCTTGATCTCGGGGTCCGGCTGCGGAATCTCGATTTCCACCGTGTGGCCGTTGGACCGCAGGCTGACGGTGAGCCGCACCAGCACGCCGGTGCGTTGGGCCTCGATCACGCGGCCGTCCACCGCCGCCGGGTCGTCCGCCACCACGCGGAAGTCGCCGGGACGGGCGTAGATGTCCACCGCGCCGTCCGCCAGGCCGCCGGCGCCGTCGATGGGCGCGGCGGCGCCGCGCAGGTAGACCGCGCCGTCGCGCACTTCACCCGGCAGCACGTTGGGCGAGCCCAGGAAGTCGAACACGAACGGCGAGCTGGGCGTGTCGTAGACCTGGTCGGTGCTGCCGACCTGCTCGATCACGCCGCGGTTCATCACCACGATGCGGTCGGCGAGCTCGAGGGCTTCCTCCTGGTCGTGGGTGACGAACACGGTGGTGTAGCCGGTTTCGCGGTGCAGGCGCCGCAGCCAGCGCCGCAGGTCCTTGCGCACCTTGGCGTCGAGCGCGCCGAACGGTTCGTCCAGCAGCAGCACGCGCGGCTCGATCGCCAGGGCGCGGGCCAGCGCTACGCGCTGGCGCTGCCCGCCGGAGAGCTGGCTGGGATAGCGCTGGTGGAGGCCGCCGAGCTGCACCAGGTCCAGCAGCTCCAGCGCGCGGCGGCGAATCTCGTCGCGCGGCGGCCGCAGCGCGCGCGGCCGCATGCGCAGGCCGAAGCTGACGTTGTCGAGCACCGTCATGTGCTTGAACAGGGCGTAATGCTGGAACACGAAGCCGACGCGGCGCTCCTGCACCGACAAGCGGGTGGCGTCGACCTCGCCGAACAGCACGCGCCCGCCGTCGATCGGCTCGAGGCCGGCGATGGCGCGCAGCAACGTGGTCTTGCCCGAGCCGGAAGGGCCGAGCAGCGCCAGCAGCTCGCCGGAGCGGATGTCCAGGTCGATGCCGCGCAGCGCCGTGTAGCCGCCGAAGCGCTTGGTGATGCCGCGTATGGTGATGTCCATGGAGTGCCTGTCCTGGGTGGCTTTGCAGAATGTGAGTACGTCGTCCCGATTTGACCTGGCTGACAGCGAGGATTGAGTTGCCCGCTGCGCGGGCTGTGAGGAAAATCCAGCAAAAGCGGCTGTTCGCTCGTTGCAGCGCCCGCAGGGCGCGCGACCTCAGCCCTCAATCCTCACTCCTCACCGGCATCAATGTCCTCGCACGGCCGCCAGCTCGTCGCCATGGCGCCATTCCAGGAAGCTCTTCACGCCGAGCGTGACGAAAGCCAGCAGCGCCAGCACCGAGGCCAGCGCGAAGGCGCCGACGAACTGGAAGTCGTTGTAGAGGATTTCCACCTGCAGGGGCATGGTGTTGGTCAGGCCGCGGATATGCCCGCTGACCACCGACACCGCGCCGAATTCGCCCATCGCGCGGGCGTTGCACAGCAGCACGCCGTACAGCAGGCCCCAGCGGATGTTGGGCAGGGTCACGTGCCAGAACATGCGCCAGCCGCGCGCGCCCAGCGTGATCGCCGCGTACTCTTCTTCCGCACCCTGCGACTGCATCAGCGGGATCAGCTCGCGCGCCACGAAGGGAAAGGTCACGAATATCGTCGCCAGCACGATACCCGGCACCGCGAAGATCACCTTGATGCCGTGCGCGGCGGCCCAGGGGCCGAGCCAGCCGTGCGCGCCGAAGACCAGCACGTAGATCAGGCCGGCAATCACCGGTGAAACCGAGAAGGGAAGATCGATCAGCGTGATCAGGAAGTTCTTGCCGCGGAACTGGAACCTGGCGATGGCCCAGGCCGCGGCCACGCCGAACACCGTGTTCAGCGGTACCGCGACCGCCGCCGCCAGCAACGTGAGCCGGATGGCCGACAGCGCGTCGGGATCGGCCAGGGCGGACGCATAGGCGTGGAAGCCCTTGGCCAGCGCCTGGGTGAACACCGAGGCCAGCGGCAGCAGCAGGAACACGCCCAGGAACAGCAGGGTCAGCGCGATCAGCGCCAAGCGCACCGCCGGCGGCTCGCCGATCGCCGCATTGGTCTGCACCAGCGGCGCGAACGGCGCGGGCGCCGGGCCGGCAGGGGGCGGGTGCCGGCTCACCGCCGCTGCCCCGCGGCGGATGACCGCCGGATATGCGCAGCTCGCATGCTCAGCCCCTGCGCTGCCGCCAGGCCTGCAGCAGGTTGATCGCCAGCAGCAGCGCGAAGGACAGCAGCAGCATCGCCGCGGCGACCGCGGTGGCGCCGGCGTAGTCGAACTCCTCCAGCCGGATCATGATCAGCAGCGGCGCGATCTCCGACAGGCCCGGGATGTTGCCGGCGATGAAGATGATCGAGCCGTATTCGCCGACCGCGCGGGCGAAGGCCAGCGCCAGCCCGGTGAGCAGCGCCGGCAGCACTGCCGGCAGGATGATGCGTGTCACCGTCTGCCAGCGGGTGGCGCCCAGCGTGGCGGCGGCCTCCTCCAGCTGCTTCTCGGCCTCCTCGAGCACCGGCTCCAGCGTGCGCACCACGAACGGCAGCCCGATGAAGGTCATCGCCAGCACCACGCCGGCGGGGTTGTAGGCGAGCTTGATGCCGAGCTTCGCCAGCGGCGCGCCGAGCCAGCCGTTCGGCGCATAGATCGCGGTCAGCGCGATGCCGGCCACCGCGGTGGGCAGCGCGAACGGCAGGTCCACCATTGCCTGGAACAGGCGCTTGCCGGCAAAGCGGTAGCGCACGAAGGTCCAGGCCACCAGGGTGCCGAACACGGCGTTGATCGAGGCCGCGGCCAGCGCCCCGCCGAAGCTCAGGCGCAGCGCGGCGAGCACGCGCGGCGAGCCGAGTTCGTACCACAGGCCATGCAGCCCCAGGCCGGCCGAGCGCACGAACAGGCCGGCCAGCGGGATCAGCACCAGCAGCGACAGGTAGCTCAGCGTGAAGCCCATCGCCAGGCCGAAGCCCGGCAGCACCGAACGCGCGGTGCGCGCTGGCG
>JADHNH010000180.1 GCA_016779605.1 Nevskia sp.
TTTCTCGAAAGGAGGTGATCCAGCCGCAGGTTCCCCTACGGCTACCTTGTTACGACTTCACCCCAGTCATTGACCACACCGTGGACGGCGTCCCCCTTGCGGTTAGACTACCGGCTTCTGGTGCAGCCAACTCCCATGGTGTGACGGGCGGTGTGTACAAGGCCCGGGAACGTATTCACCGCGACAAGTGCTGATCCGCGATTACTAGCGATTCCGACTTCATGGAGTCGAGTTGCAGACTCCAATCCGGACTACGATCGGCTTTCTGGGATTAGCTCCCCCTCGCGGGTTGGCAACCCTCTGTACCGACCATTGTAGTACGTGTGTAGCCCTGGTCATAAGGGCCATGATGACTTGACGTCATCCCCACCTTCCTCCGGTTTGTCACCGGCGGTCCCCTTAGAGTGCCCAACTGAATGATGGCAACTAAGGGCAAGGGTTGCGCTCGTTGCGGGACTTAACCCAACATCTCACGACACGAGCTGACGACAGCCATGCAGCACCTGTGTTCGAGTTCCCGAAGGCACATCCGCATCTCTGCAGACTTCTCGACATGTCAAGACCAGGTAAGGTTCTTCGCGTTGCATCGAATTAAACCACATACTCCACCGCTTGTGCGGGCCCCCGTCAATTCCTTTGAGTTTCAACCTTGCGGCCGTACTCCCCAGGCGGAGAACTTAGCGCGTTAGCTTCGACACCGAATCGCTAGGCGACCCGACGTCAAGTTCTCATCGTTTACGGCGTGGACTACCAGGGTATCTAATCCTGTTTGCTACCCACGCTTTCGTGCCTCAGCGTCAGAACAGGCCCAGGAGGTTGCCTTCGCCATCGGTGTTCTTCCAGATATCTACGCATTTCACCGCTACACCTGGAGTTCCGCCTCCCTCTACCGTTCTCGAGTCCATCAGTATCGACTGCAATTCCCAGGTTAAGCCCAGGGCTTTCACAACCGACTTAACGAACCGCCTACGCACGCTTTACGCCCAGTAAATCCGATTAACGCTCGCACCCTCTGTATTACCGCGGCTGCTGGCACAGAGTTAGCCGGTGCTTATTCTGCCGGTACCGTCAAGGCTTCACGTATTAGGTGAAGCTTTTTCTTCCCAGCTTAAAGTGCTTTACAACCCGAAGGCCTTCTTCACACACGCGGCATTGCTGGATCAGGCTTTCGCCCATTGTCCAATATTCCCCACTGCTGCCTCCCGTAGGAGTCCGGACCGTGTCTCAGTTCCGGTGTGGCTGATCATCCTCTCAGACCAGCTACGGATCGTTGCCTTGGTGGGCCATTACCCCACCAACTAGCTAATCCGACGTAGGCTTCTCCAAAAGCGTGAGGTCTTGCGATCCCCCACTTTGCTCTTTCGAGATCATGCGGTATTAATCCGGGTTTCCCCGGGCTATCCCCCACTTAAGGGCAAATTCCTACGTATTCCTCACCCGTCCGCCACTGGGGTATTGCTACCCCCGTTCGACTTGCATGTGTTAGGCATGCCGCCAGCGTTCAATCTGAGCCAGGATCAAACTCTCCAATTAATTTACAAATTTACAAATTTCAATCAACTGGATGGCAACTCGACGCTTAAGGAAAAGCGTCTTCGCTGCCGTAAGAGTTATCAAACAGTGGCTCAATTACAACTTAGGCTCACGTTGATACTCCGTAATGCTATGGCTTTCGCCACGCACCCGGGAGCACCCACACAAATCACTTGCTGACTTTTAAAGATCGGGCTGAAGACTCGTTGTTTCTTCGCGAGTCGTCAGCAGGGAGGCGCATTATAGGTGGGTTTTCAGGGGTGTCAACAGCCCGCAACAAAAATTTTTGGATTTTCCCCGCGCGGCCCGCCCGGCCTGTGCGCGAACCCGGCGCAAGCCGCGCCAATGGCGGCCGCCGGCCGATTCCGGCGGCCCCGGCCGGACCGCCCGCCGCAGCGGCTTTTCCCCGCCCTGCGGGGCAGCCGCCGGCGCCGCCCGCCTCAATTCACCGCCAGCCGCGCGTAACGCCGCGTCCCCACTTGCAGCAGGTAGGTGCGGCCGGCAGCCAGCACCAGCGTGCGGTCTTCCACCCGTTCGCTGTCCACCCGCACCGCCCGTTGCTGGATCATGCGGTTGGCCTCGCCGGTCGACGGCACCAGGCCGGCCTCCTTCAGCGCCCGCGGCAGCGCCAGCCCTGCCGGAGCCGCCACCGCGATCTCGGGGATGTCCTGCGGTAGCTCGCCCTTGGAGAACTGCGCAATGAACGCCGCCCTGGCGGCTTCGCCGGCCCCGCCGCCGTGGAAGCGGTCGACGATCTCCACCGCCAGGCCCATCTTCACGTCGCGCGGGTTGGCGCCTTCGTCCACCGAGCGGCGCAGCTGCGCGATCTGCTGCAGGGAACGGAAGCTCAGCAGGTCGTAGTAGCGCCACATCAGCGAGTCCGACACCGACATCATCTTGCCGAACATCTCCTGCGGCGGATCGTTCAGGGCGATGTAGTTGTTCAGCGACTTGCTCATCTTCTGCACGCCGTCCAGCCCTTCCAGGATCGGCACGGTCATGATGCACTGCGGCTTCTGGCCGTAGACGTGCTGCAGGTGCCGGCCGACCAGCAGGTTGAACTTCTGATCGGTGCCGCCCAGCTCGACGTCGGCCTTCAGCGCCACCGAGTCGTAGCCCTGCAGCAGCGGATAGAGGAACTCGTGGATGGCGATCGGCAGGCCGTCGCGGTAGCGCTTGGCGAAGTCGTCGCGCTCGAGCATGCGCGCCACAGTGTGCTGGGCGGCCAGCCGCACCAGCCCCTCGGCGCCCAGCGGGTCCAGCCAGCGCGAGTTGAAGTCGATCGTGGTGTGCGCCGGGTCCAGGATCTTGAACACCTGCTCCCGGTAAGTCTGGGCGTTCTCCTCCACCTGGGCGCGGGTCAGCGGCTTGCGCGTCTCGTTCTTGCCGGTGGGGTCGCCGATCATCCCGGTAAAGTCGCCGATCAGGAAGATGGCCTCGTGCCCGGCCTCCTGAAAGGCACGCAATTTGTTTAACAAAAGCGTATGCCCGAGGTGCAGATCGCGGGCCGTGGGGTCGAACCCAGCCTTGATGCGCAGCCGCCTGCCTTCCCGGCCGGCCGCCTCCAGGCGCGCGAAGAGTTCCTCGCGCGGGATGATTTCCTCGGTACCGCGTTCAATTTCGGCAAATGCTTCAGTCATAACGATGGAAAAATGCCCCCGCGCGGGCCGGTTGGGTCAATTTTATTGGCTAGAAAGGATTGCAATGAAAGGATTTTTGTGTTTTCGTTACAACAGTAGGGGCTGGCCCGGCGATACCAACGAAAATACCGCGGCCCATTAAGCGCGCAGCTGTATAGCTGCAGACCTTTAAAACGTTTCGGGTTCATAAAATATGCTGCCGGATTATAGCTCCGCCGCTGGAGCGCACTCTCCATCGGTCCGCAGGATCCTGTTTATCTGCGCATTCATCTGCGCCTCGGCCACGGCGCTGGCCTACCACCAGCAGGCGGGCGACGGCACCGGTGCGCCGGTGGCCGCCACCGCCGCCCCGGCTGCCCTGCCGGCGCCGGCCGAGTTCGCCGGCGGCGACTTCGATGCGCTGGCCAGGGCCGCCGTCGACAAGGCGCTGTGGGTGCCGCCGCCGTCGAACTGGACCACGGTGGCGGTGAAGCGCGGCGAGAACCTCGCCACCATCTTCAGCCAGCTGTCGCTGCCGTCGGACGACGTCGCCTCGATCGTCGGCCTGGGCGGCAGCACCTCGGCGCTCAAGCACCTCAAGACCGGCGACCAGCTGCGCCTGCGCGTGCAGGACGGCGAGCTCAAGGAGCTGGTCTATCCGCTCGACGAGTCGCATGCGCTGAGCGTGCGCCGCGGCAGCCGCGGATTCGAGACCGCCACGCTGTCGGCTGCCGTCGAGCGCCGCCGCACCGAGGCCACCGGCGTCATCGAAAACTCGCTGTTCCTGGACGGCCGCCACGCCGGCATGAGCGACCGCATGATCCTGGAGTTCGCCGACCTGTTCGGCTACGACATCGACTTCGCCCAGGACCTGCAGGAAGGCGACCGCTTCTCGGTGGTTTACGAAACCCTGTACAAGGACGGCAAAAAGGTGCGCGACGGCGACATCCTCGCGGCCGAGTTCGTCAACCAGGGCCACAGCTACCGCGCGGTGCGCTTCGTCGCCGCCGACGGCAGCAAGGGTTACTACACCCCGCAGGGGATGTCGCTGCGCAAGGCATTCATCCGCACGCCGGTCGACTTCACTTACATCAGCTCGGGCTTCACCCTGCACCGCTGGCATCCCATCCTGCACCGCATGCGCGCGCATACCGGCACCGACTACGCCGCCCCCACCGGCACGCCGGTGCACGCCGCCGGCAACGGCAGCGTCGAGTTCATCGGCCGCCGCGGCGGCTACGGCAACCTGCTGGTGATCCGCCACAACGGCGCCTACGAAACCTATTACGGCCACCTGTCGCGCTTCCAGCCCGGCCTGCGTGCCGGCAGCCGGGTCCAGCAGGGCCAAGTGGTCGCCTACGTCGGCATGACGGGCCTGGCCACCGGCCCGCACCTGCACTACGAATTCCGCGTCAACGGCCTGCCGGTCAACCCCGAGAAGGTCACCCTGCCGCGCGCGCTGCCGCTGCCGCCGCAGGCGCTGGCGCATTTCCGCGCCGAGACCGCCCCCCTGGTCGCCGCGCTCGACACCGCTTCCTCGCACCAGGTCGCCCAGGCCACCTCCGTCGAGCGTTGAACGCCCGCCTGGGCGGCTGCGCTACCGCGCGGCCGCCCAGGCCTCTGTCCGGACTTTTACCAATGCGCGGCCATGGCGCGGCTGCGCAGCAGGCGGCAGACTAGCCTCATGTCCGCCACGCTCTACCTCGGCCTGATGTCCGGCACCAGCATGGACGGTGTCGATGCCGTGCTGGCCGAATTCGACGCAGGGCGGTTCGCCGGCCTGCGCCACACCCACCACCTGGATTACGACGCCGGGCTGCGCGGGCGGCTGCTCGAGCTGGCGCACGAGCTGCCGCCGCTCACGCTGGCCGAGCTGGGCCGCCTGGAAGGCCTGGTCGCCGATCGTTTCGCACAGGCCGCGCTCGGCGTGCTGGCCGCCGCCGGCCTGCAGCCGGCGCAGATCCGCGCCATCGGCAGCCATGGCCAGACCGTGTTCCACGACCCCTCCATGGAGCCGCCGGCGACCCTGCAGCTCGGCGATCCCAGCCGCATCGCCGCGCGCACCGGCATCACCACCGTGGCCGATTTCCGCCGCCGCGACGTCGCCCTGGGCGGCCAGGGCGCACCGCTGGTGCCCGCCTTCCACCACGGCGTGTTCGCCGACGCCGCCGAGCCGCGCTGCGTGGTCAACCTGGGCGGCATCGCCAACGTCACCATCCTGCCCGACCTGTCGGGGGAATCGGTGCGCGGCTTCGATACCGGCCCGGCCAATGCGCTGATGGACCAGTGGAGCGAGCGCCACCTTGGCAAGACCCACGACGACGCCGGCGCTTTCGCCGCGACCGGCCGCGTGCACGCCGGGCTGCTGGAGCAGCTGCTGGAAGACCCGTACTTTTCCCTGCCGCCGCCGAAGAGCACCGGGCGCAGCTATTTCAACTTGCCGTGGGCGCAGCGGCGCTTTCCCGAGCTTTTGCAGCTGCCGCCGGCCGACGTGCAGGCCACCTTTGCCGAGCTGACCGCCGCCAGCGTGGCCGGCGCCATCGCCGATCATGCGCCGGGCTGCCGGCGCGTGCTCCTGTGCGGCGGCGGCGCGCGCAACGATTTTCTGGTTTCCCGCCTGCGCGCGCTGCTGCCGCGCGCGGCGGTGCAAGCCACGGATGCCTACGGGCTGGATGCCGATTGGGTCGAAGCGGCCGCCTTCGCCTGGCTGGCGATGCGCTGCCTGGAAGGCCTGCCGGGCAACCTGCCGGCGGTCACCGGCGCGTCGCAGCCGGCCGTGCTGGGGGGAATCTAC
>JADHNH010000048.1 GCA_016779605.1 Nevskia sp.
CAACCGGAGACGCCGCCACTCCACGCTGGGCTACTGCTCGCCGACTCAGTTTCTGCAAGACTGGATCAGCAAGCATCACCAACAAAACCTGGCGGCATGAGAGCGGCCCGTTGGAAGGCGAAAAACAGGGGGCACCTCATTCCAGGGGGATGACTTTCAGCGATTCGATGCCGCGATCATCCACGATTTTCACAGCGATCTTGCGGTTGTCGCCGGCTTCGAACGGCAGGCTGCGGGTGCCGTGGAACTTGTCCAGCAGGTCTTCGTTCAGCTCCGCCTTGATGTCCCTTTTCAGCTTGTTCCAGCCGTCCTTGGCGCCCGCCATCGGGAAAAACACCTGCTTCGGGAACAGGCTGCGCTCGTCGTAGTCCGTGTCCAGCGACCACGCGGCGATCCTGGACTTGCCGCCGCTGACCAGTTCGCCCTTGGCGGTGTCGAAGTAGTCGAACCCGTGCACCTCCACTTGGTACCGCCCATCCTTGAGCCGGGTTACCGCCACGTCCGGCTGGCCCATCAGCCAGAAGCTCTGGTTGCTGGCGCGCGCCTTCTTCAGGTCCTCGGTCAGCAGGTCGGTGTTCATCTGCGCCTTCAGCGCCACGATCCCCTTGGTCTGGTCGATGTCTTTGGCCGCTTCCGGGTCGAAGGTGAACGCGCAGAACACGATCATCCTGGGGCGGGGGAACAGCTCGCCGGCTTCGCGCATCGCCATTTCCACCTGCCGCTGCTCCAGCGCTGCATGCTCGGGGCCGAAGCTCACCACCACGCGCTCGCCGCTCTCGGCGATCGTGCCGGTGCAGTTCAAGTAGCGCAGCGAAGGGAGCGCTTCCAGCTCGGCGAATTTCAGCATCTGCCCGCCTTTCCCGCGGATGCCGGTCTTGAGCAGTTCGTCGCGCCAGCCGTGCTGACGGGCGGACTCGCCCGAGCGGGCGATGCTGCTGTCGGCTTCCGGCGCCGGCCTGGACTCGTCCAGCGACCGCACGGAAGGGAAGGGCACAGCTTCCACGGTGAACGGCCCCGTAATCCGCATTTTGTCCTTGGAAGGCGTCGGCTGGTCGTAGAGCGTGTCCTGGTCGGCATGGGCAGCGATCGACGCATCCATCCGTTTCTGCATCGCTTGTCGCGCCGCATGAAACGCCTCAAACGGAGCCTTGGCATCGGGATTCCAGTCGTCCGGCAGATTGAACGGAACTTCCCATTCTTTGAGCTTAAGCTTTGCAGTCTTGTTCAACTCTGCCAGCGTCTGGTCGATCGCCGGGTGGATTGCGGCATAAATCTCGTCAATTTCAGGATTGTTGGCGATCGATTTCAATGTGACGTGCGGCACGGTCTTGTAGATGAAACCGCCCTTCAAGCCCTCGGGTGGATATTTCAGTTCGTAGTAGTCATAGCTCGCCGTCATCAGCCGCTGCTTTGCCAGAGTTACCGCGACGCGCGACGTATCGGCGGTGATCCAGCGGCGGCCCCATTTCTCGGCCACGAACGCAGTGGTGCCCGATCCGCATGTCGGGTCGAGCACGAGGTCACCTGGATCGGTAGTCATGAGGATGCAACGTTCAATCACCTTTTGACTAGTTTGTACGACATATAGCTTTTCATCACCGAAACCACCAGATCCTGTATCTCCCCATTTATCAGTAATTGAGCGCATTGGAAAATCATCTAGATAGCGCTTGTAATAGATGCCACTTCCAGACGCTTCAAGGCGACCAGCCTTTGACAACAGATTCATTCCGCGTTCAGTTGTTTTCCACTGGCGGCTTGCTGGGGTCGAATATGTACCGGCCTGAAATGAATATTCGAAAAGGCAGCTCTTTACGTTGTTATTCTGGCCAGTAAGATTATCAATCCTATATCTGCGCTGAAATTCGTCCAATTTTCTGTAATTTCCAAAATCGTCATCTTCCTCAGATCCGATTTTGTTCGTGTTTAACCGTCGGAATTTTACGGATGAAATATTCTTCGCATACCAAACCAAGTAGTCCTGTGTAACTGGCACTAAGGTTGCGCCGAACCCCGCAGTTTTTGTAACAGTGATTAGTCGACAAAAATTGTCAATGCCGAAAATTTCATCAAGTAGATTCCGAACGAGGTGAACATTCTCATCCGAAATCTGCACAAACACGCTCCCGGACTCGTTTAGCAGGTTCTTTGCTGCTAGTAGGCGATCACGCAAGTAGGTCAGATAAGAGTGAATTCCTAGCTCCCAGGTATCGCGAAAAGCCTTGATCATCTCCGGCTCTTGCGTGAGATCCTTGTCCTGGCGGTCCTTTACATCGCGCTTGTTGACGAATGGCTGGAAGTTGCTGCCGTACTTGATGCCATAGGGCGGGTCGATATAGATCATCTGCACCTGCCCGGCCATGCCTTCCTTCTGTAGCAGCGAATTCATCACCAGCAGCGAATCGCCGCTGATCAGCCGGTTGGCCCAGCCGCGGTCGTGCTTGTAGAAGTCGATGGCGTCGCGCAGCGGCAGGCTTTCGAAAGGGGCGTGGAACAGGCCCATCTGACCATCGAACGCGCCTTCCCTGGCCTTGCCGCGCGCCTTGCGGACGGCCGAGAGGATGCTCATGGGGTCGATGCGTTCGTGCACGTGCAACGAAACGGTGTCGACCTCGAAGCTGGTGCGTTCGGCCTTTCCCGCCCAGTTCAGGTAGGGCGCGGACTGGCGCTTGAGCGTTTCCAGCGCGGCACGCATCGTGGCCTCGTCGCCGCTGGCGATGGCGTCGTCGATCAGCCGCTCGAATTTTGCCCGCGACGGGTCGAACTGAAGCGCCGGGTCGATGTGTGGGTCGTAGGCCCAGGTCGTTTTGGGCGTCTCCGGGTCGGTATCCGGCGTGACCATGCCGACCTCGGGGTTGTTCTTGCGCCGATCCGGGTGGCGGTAGCTCAGCACTTGCGGGCCTTCGCCGCTGGCGCGGGCGGGTGCCGTGGGGGCGCCCGGCCTGCGCGCATGCAGCGGCAAGCCGGCCTGTTTGGGGGCGGGAATTTTGGCCGAGGCGGGAATTTCCTGGCTTTCCAGTTCAAGGGTTGCGCCCGGGTCTACGCTGGCGCGGCGGATCGAGCCGCCCCGGCCTTTACCCCTGGCGGCGCGCCTTTGCTCCACCAGGTCGTCGCAAACCGAACGCAGCACCTGTTCGTTCGCCCGTAACCCCAGGCCCTGCTTGGCAAGCATCAGCTCTTTCAGCAGGGTCTGATAACCCACCGCCGACCCGTCGGCAGGCAGCAGACCCCAGACCAGTTCGCGCAATGCCTCGCGCGCCGATTCGTTCATTTGGTCAATCCCCACCCTGGACTCGCACCTTGGACGGCGTTCCCCTGGACCTCGAACGCTCCACGCTTGATTGGTATCTTACAGGGACAAGCTGGCAGCGCAGCCTGCACAGCGATTGCCGCGCTTATTGTGTGATTCGAACTCAGTCAGTCCAGGGATCGATGACAGTCAGGCCAGCCGCACGGAAGGCCCCGCCGTCGCGCGTGGCCACCGCCAGGCGGTGCGTCTTGGCAATTGCGGCGATGCAGCCATCGGCAAAGCCGATCGTCGTGCCGCGGCTTTGGGCGTGCGGGATCAGCTTGGCGAATTGCTCGGCAGCATTGGAGTCAAACGGCAGAATCCTGCCTTCGAACAAGGCATGCAGCAGTTCAGCCAAGGCGTCCTGCAGGCCGCGCTTGCGCTTGCCGCTCGGCAGCCGGGCCACTCCCGCCAGCAACTCCGCCTGGCTGATGGTGGACAGGTATAACGACTCCGGAGCTTGTGCGTCCAGCCACTGCAGCACCGCCGGAGCGGGGGCGGGCTTCATCGGCTCGGAAACCACGTTGGTGTCGAGCAGAATCACTCGAAGTCTGCCACCCGGGTCTTGGAGCGATCACGCTTTGCAGCGAGATCCAGCCCACCGTAGCGCTGGCCGAACGCCGCGAGGGCGGAACCGATGCCGACGCGGGCGGGCGCGCCGACAGCGGCGATCAGCAGCTCGCGCACTTCGGCTTCGGTGCTGCGGCCGTGGTGCGCCGCCCGCACCTTGAGGGCGCGGTGAGCGGCATCCGGCAGGTTTCGGACGATGATGGTGGCCACTGCGGCAGCTCCTCGCGGGAAAAGATAGCACTGCTATCAATATAACATGTGACTGATAGCAGTTCCCTCCGGCGCGGCCGCGCATGGAAATCCGTGTCGCCGAATATCATCGGCCACTGCGGAGCCGGTACAGCATGGCGGCTACTGGATCTTGAAGGGATCCCCGACGCCGCCGCTCCAGCTCGCACCGCCCGCGACTTTTTCCAGGTCTTTTTCGGTCAGCTCCACGCCCGTCTTCTTGGTGCGTTTGGCCGGCGCACTGGCGCGGCTGTCCTTCTTGCCCTTGGTGTTCTTCAGCGGTCTGTTGCCCATTTCATCGCACTCCCTGGTGGCGTCATCATCGGGCGGGATCGCCCTTGATACTTATCCAGACGCCAAATGCCCGCCGGGCGGGACAGGATTTGGGCGGCGAAGTGTGACGCAGTCGCGATTGGCCGGGACAAGTGCAGGCATCCCGCCAAAGTCCCCGGCAGGAACCTGGTCGACCGGCAAAGCTTGATAATGCTTTAGACCGGCTGTGCGGCTGGCCGGTCGGGAACGGCGTTACCGGCCTGGCGGTGACAGCCGCTAATGCGGCTATATCCCAAGCTTGTCGAACTCGTCGTAGACCTTCTTCAGCCAGATCTTGACCCGCTGCCGCTCCAGCAGGCCCAGGCCGGTCAGCTCCTTGTCGCCGGAATGCGCAGCTGCCCAGAAGCTGGTGTTGTGCGCGTCGATCTTGTTCATTGCCGGCTCGTGCAGGCGGCCCAGGGTCACCATCCCGGCGCCCAGTGCCAGCGCGCGCTCCTTGATCCCGGCCGATTTCTCGAATAGCTGGAAATCGTCGCCGCGGAGCTGGTTGAGAACCAGCACGTAGCTGAGCCGCTCCCCGAACTGCCCGAGCAGCTTGCCGAGCAGTTCGACGGAGTCCTTGCCCGAATCCATGACGTGCCAGTAGCGCACCGACACGCCCAGCTCGCCGGCGAGCTCGAGCATGCCGGATTCCTCCATCCACCTCACCAGCGGCTGGTGCGTCTGCGCCGCGAGATCGACCACGATCCTGCGCTCCGGGTCGTGCACCGCAGCTTCGACGACGGCATCCAGGCTCTCATAGCGGTCGATCGCCACCGGCGAAGCGAAGCCGGCGTAGAAGCGCATCAGGGTGCCGTGCGAGCGATCGGAGTCGAAGCCGAGGAAGGGCAGCTGGTGGTCGATCAGGTACTGGGCGAGCAGGCGTGCGACCAGCGACTTGCCCACGCCGCCTTTTTCGCCGCCGATGAAGTGAATCGTGGCCATGCCGACTCCGGTATCGCAGCCTCGTGCTGCACGTCTTGAGATCGCTTTGCGGAGTTGCACGCCGACGACCACGGCAACACCCGCAACTATCACGCCAAGTCGGAGTCCGCCGAAGGATGAAAATCATTGAAGGCGCAGCAGGACATCAGCTCCGCAACGAGCATAGCCCGTCGTTTCGCAAAAGCCGGATTCCGCCTCTGATCCGGCTCGCCCGCCCGGCATCCTGTGACTTCACGCACATATTCCATGTCATAAGCCGCGTAGTTTTTCAGCAAGCAGATTCCACGGATCACAAGGAAGGAGTTCGACATCATGGAAGACCAGCAGCAGCCGAATGCGAATCCTGGCGAGAACGCACCGGCCGATAACGCGGCGACAGGCCGCAGCAAGGGCGCGGCCGAGTTGAATGAGGCTCAGCTTGGCAAGGTCGTCGGCGGGATCAAGGATATCGTCATCACGAAGCCCATCGACGTACCGTCCACCAAGCTTTTCTGAAGCAAGCAGACACGGGCGTACCGCCCGGCCTCGCGCGGGCCTGCCTGAAGCGGCGGCAGCTCTCCGGTAGGGCCGGACATCACGGCCCCGGCTGCGCCTGCACTGCCGGCAGGCCGTCGCAGCAGGCGCCGCCCTGGCAGGTCTGGATGCGGTATTGCTGGCCCTCACGGTCGCTGCTGAAGGGAACGCCGTTGTAGCTCCAGGTGCCGGTGCCGCCGCTGGCGGGGCAGTTGTTGCGCACCACCTTGACCCATTGCTGCATCAGGCCGCTCAGCGCCTGGGGCGCGTTGGTGGGCGCGGTGTGGCCGGCCTGGTCATAGGTGTTGATGCCGTGGCAGTTGGTGCAGACACGCAGCTCGCCGGGCTTGAAGCTGAGCCAGTTGCGCTCGCGGACGATGCCGCGGTCCCAGCCGGTCTTGCCGGCGTCGACCAGCTCCCAGGTCATCGCGCGGCCCGCAGGGACGAAGGCGGCTACCGAGCCGTCGGCGGCGATCGGCGTTTGCGCGGAGCCGTCGAGCAGCGTGCCCATGGCGGCCACGGCGGCGGGGTCGTGCATCGGCTCGGCCAAGTTGCGCCGCCCGGGGGTGGGGCTGCCGCCGCTCTGCGGCGGCAGCCCGTTGGCTGTGTAGCCGCGCAGCTGGTCGGCCTGGTAGAGCTGCAGGTGGGAGACGTCGTACACCGTGCCGCCCGCCGCGCCGAGGGTTTGGGTGGTGGTGCCGGTCACGCGCAGGTTGAACGGCTGCTGCAGGTCGGCGCGGTCGCGCTCGGTGACGTTGCGCGACACGATCATGGCCAGCCCGCGCTGCTGCAGCCAATATTGCAGCAAGGCCTGGTTGGTGCCGACGATGCCGGCTTCCGGCGTGGGCAATGCCGGCTGGCTGGTCCTGGGCGGCACCGCACGAACGACGACTTCCGCCGGGTCCAGCTCCCACAGCAGGCCGCTCCAGCTCACGCGCACGTCGGGGCTCCAGTACTGCACGCTCTTGCTGATGCCCGTGCCGGTGAGGTAGCTGCCGGGCTTGTAGCCGGCGCCCAGCAGCCGCAGGCGGAAGCTGTAGTTGTAGGTGGGCGCCGCGGTGGTGCCGCCCTGGGCCAGGTCGCCGGTGTTGGGGGTGAAGGCGGCGAGCAGCTTGCCGTCGTGCAGCGGCAGGGGGTTGCGGTAGCGCCCGCCGGCGGCGGTGACGCCGGCCAGCAGCTCCACCTTCATGAAATCCGGGTCCACGCCGGGGGCGCCGGCGATGCGCACCAGGTCGCCGCCGGTGGCGGTGGCGAATTCCGGCGACTGCACGCCGTAATACAGGCCCTGGGTCAGCGGATCTTCGCGCATATGGAACATGCCCGCGCTGCCGCCGAGGAAGTAGGTGGCGCCGTTGTACTTGCCGGGCTGCAAGTCCTGCAAGGCCGTATCGGTGCGGAAGTTGCCCACGTCGTAGGTGCCGCCGATCTCGTGGCGGCCCACGTGGTTGAGCGTTTCCTCCTGCGAGCCGTCCTGGTTGATCATCCAGGGAAAGAAGTGGTTGAAGCCGAAATCGTTGTACGGATAGTCGGGCGCGATCGAAGTGCCGTCGAAGCCCTGGCCGGGCAACAGCGAATATTCCTTCAGGCGCAGCTCCGGGAACACCTCCGCGCGCGAGAACGCGGCCGGCACGCTCGGGTCGGTCTCGGAGTTGTAGTTGAAGGCGCCGTAGGTCGGCGTTTCGAACACGTCGTGGTCGGCCTGCTGGTCGCGCACCAGGTGGTCCCACTTGGTCATGACGATGCGGCCGCTGGAGTCCAGGCTGGGATAGGTCACGCCGGAAGGCGCGTGGTCGATGATGCGCAGGCTGCTGCAGTCGGCCGGGTTGAGCTTCCACAGCCCGGTGTCGGTGGGCGTGGACTCGTATTCGTCCCGCTGCGGATACAGCGAGGCCAGGCCGCTGCGCGGCCGGTCGGAGACGAAGATCACCTGCTCGTCGGAGCCGTAGAACGGCGCAATGTTGTTGTATTGCGCCGGCTGGCAGGGCAGCTTGGTGATGACGGCGGTGCCGCCTTCCTGCAGGCCGGTGACCTCGTAGAGCTGCCAGAAATAGTTGACCTGCTGGTATTGCTGGGCGGGCGCCCCGACCAGCATGGAGAAGATCGCCTTCTGCCCGTTCCAGTCCACCGTGGGCTGCCGCACGGCGATGGCGTTGGCACCGTCCTGCGCGCTGGCCTGGCCGTAGCCGGCTTCCTTGGTGAGATTGCGCATCGTGCCGTCCGGGTAGCGGATCCACAGGTCGCCGCCGCGCGGCACCTGGTCCACGCTGGTCTGCTGCGAGTCGAAGGCCGAGGCCACGTGCGCGAAGGCGGCGGTGGGCACCTGGGTGACGAACAGGATGGGGTTGGCCGTGACCGCGGCCGCCATGCCGGTGCCGCTGAGCTTGATCGCATGCGGGCTCGCGCTGTCGGGGCTGGCGGTAAGCGTCAGCGTGCCGCTGGCCGCGCCCGCCGCCGCCGGCGCAAAGTCGAGCTGCAGCGTGCAACTGCCGAATGCGGCCAAGGTGGCGCCGCAGGTGCTGGAATTCACCGCGAAGCCGGTGCCGCCGATGCTGCGGCCGAGGCTGATGGCGGTGGACTGGTAGTTTTGCACCGTCACCGGCTGGCTGGCGCTGGTGCTCCCGGCCGGCACGCTGCCGAAATTAATGCTGGCCGGCGCCACGCGCACCTGCGCGGTGCTGCCGGTGCCGCTGAGCGCGACGGTGTAGGGGCTGCCGGCGTCGGGGCTGACCGCAATGCGGAGGCTCCCGCTGGCCGTGGCCGCGGTCGCCGGCGTGAAGTGGAGCTGCACCGTGCAACTGGCGAGGGCGGCCAGGCTGCTGCCGCAGCCGTTGACCGCCATGGCGAAGCCCGGGCCGCTAAGCGTGAGCGTGAGGCCGACCGGCTGGCGCTGGTTGTTGCGGATGACGACGGACTTGTTGGCGCTGGTGTCGCCCAGGTACACGGTGCCGAAGCCGACGGAGGCCGGCGAGACGGTGGTGCGCGCCACGCTGGTGCCGCTCAGGCCGACGAGCTTGGCCTGGGTGCCGGCGGAGTTCCGCAGCGACAGCGTCGCCGTTTCTGCGGTCCCCGGTGGCTGGGTCGGGGTGAACTTGACGGATACCACGCAGGTCATGCCCGTGGTCTTGGTGCCGGTGCAGCTATTGGCGCCGACCGCAAAGTCCGCGGCGTTGGTGCCGCCGATCTTGGGCGCGCCGAAGGCGAAGCTGGCCGCCGCCACCGTCACGGTCTCGCCTTTCGCCAGGCTGCCGCCCTGGGCCACGTTGCCGAACGCCAGCGGATTGGGGCTGGCGCCCAGCGCGTCGGCGCACAGCGCCGTGCCCGGCATCAGCGCCGGAGCGGCGAGGAGCAGCGTGCAGCGCAAAACACCAACCGCGAACGAAGTGCCGGACATGGGGTCCCTTTTCTTGTGGCCGCCGGGTGCAAAGGATGGCGATGGCGCGGGCGCCGCGTTGTGCCGCGGTCCGCATTTACCGCCGTTTCAGGGACAGACGGAAAAATCCGGCGCGGCGGAAACCGTCCAGGGCGGAAATGGCCGCCTTTCGTCGGCGGCGCGGCTGGTTGGTGCGGCCGGCGCCCGGGGAAAGGTCGTCGAGACCGGGATTTTCTAGCCGGGTGCCGCTACCGGCCGCACGGCTGCCACGCATGCGCGGTTGCGCCCGGCCTGCTTGGCCGCGTACATGCGCTCGTCGGCGCGGTGCAGCATGGCCGCCGGCGCATCGTCGGCGGCGTCCGCCAGGGCGATGCCGATGCTGGCGCCGACGTGCGCGTGAGCGCCGCCGCCGATTTCGATGGGCCGGTTCAGGGTATCGATGATGTGCTGTGCGATGGCCTGCAGCTTCTCGACGTTGCTCACGCCCGCAACGACCAGGGTGAACTCGTCTCCGCCCGGCCGCGCCACCAGGTCGGTATGCCGCACCGCGCCTTCCAGGACTGCCGCGGCGTGGCGCAGGACCATATCGCCGGCGTCATGCCCATACGTGTCGTTGACCTGCTTGAAGTAGTCCAGGTCGATCTGCATCACCGCCAGCCCCTGCTCCGGCTCCTGCCGGAACCGCTCGAACGCCGCCGCCAGGCCCAGGTCCAGGCCGCGGCGATTGAGCAGCCCGGTGAGGGCGTCGCGCTCCGCCAATTGCTGTGCGGCCTGCTCCGCGTGCTTGCGCTCGGTGATGTCGTTGAGGACGCCCTGCAGCATGCGGTCGGTGACCGGAGTCAGCGAAAGCTGCACCCACTTGACGGGCCCTTCATGCTGCTGCGGCTGCAGCTCGAAATCCGCCTCGCAGGTCGCGCCGCTGGTCAGGCCGCTGCTGATGAGGTTGTCCAGACGTGCGGCCTGGCCGCCCATCAGCGCCCGCAGCGACGGCGGATCGGGCGGCTTGCCGAGCGTGCTGACGAAGGCCGGATTCCAGGAATGGAGCAGGCCGTTCCGGTCCACCTGGAAGATGCCGGCATCGACCTTCTCGATGATCAGGGCCAGCTTGCGCTCGCTCGCCTCGCGCTCCAGGTGCAGGCGGTGCTCGGTGTCGAGCAAGGTGGTCAGTTCCGCGATCAGGTGGTTGACGTCGCTGACCAGGCGGCCGATCTCGTCCTGGCGGTTGCCCTCCGGCACGTGCAGGCGCACGCCGGTGCGCACTTCCAGCCGGTGCAATTCGTCGGAGATGCCCTTGATCGGCCGCGTCACGAGCGTGAACACCACCCAGGCCACGCCCAGTGCAACCAGCGCCACCTCGAACGCCAGCACCAGGATCACGAAACGCGTGTAGACCCAGGCCTGGGCTTCGATATCCGCCTGGTCCGCGTAGAGCCAGATTTCGCCGACGATTTCGGATTTCTTGAATGGAGAATGCACCTTGCGCGAGATCGCCAGGGTGCGCACCGACGACCGCTGCGCGGTTCCCGGCCGCGACTGGTCGTCCAGCGCGCCGGTCTCGCCAACGATGCGCACGCCGCTGACGATGCGGTTTTTCATCAGGCCGTTGTCGATTTCGCGGGCCAGCGCCTCGTCCTTCACGAAGCAGGCGATGCTGACGGTGTTCTCCACCGTGGCCAGCAACTCATCCAGGCTGGATTCCATCCGACCCTGCTCGCTGCGGTGAATCAGCCAGGCGCCCCCACCGGCGACCGCCGCGCCGACGATCGTCGCCAGGAGGATGATGGACAAGGTGGTGCGCGCGACGATGCTGCCGGGCAGCAGCGCCAGCGCCAGCAAGCGCAGATTGAAAGCCCCCCTCCGATTAGCGGGTTTCGAGTTCAAGCACCACCTTGACGCGGCTGTTGACGCGGTCGCGGTCGACGTAAGCGATGGCACTGCGATTGCCGGCGACCAGCTCCACCGCGGTCTTCTCGTCCGGCACCTGCAGGGGCGGGGAGGTTTGCCCGGAAAATACCAGCCGCGCCCAGTAGGCGTCCACTTCGGCGGTATCCTTGTCCACCAGCAGGTTGTAGAACTCCTTCCGCGTGGAGGAATCGCTGCCGATGTCGATCGGGAACGCGACGATGCCGGAAGGCAGCTTGCGGTATCGCCCCATGAAAATGTTGACCGCGTCGTCGCGGCTGAGCTTGTCCACGCCGCTGGCCGGATTGGCGATCACCACCAGTCCGCGCGCCGCGGCGGCGTGGGCCAGCAGGAGCAGGGCGAGTGAGGCGATTGCGGGCAGGCGGCGCATGGACGGGCTCAGAACACGAAGTCGAAGGCCAGGCCGATCACGGTCAGGTTCGCGTGGCCCCGCGGCGGCGTGTTGCGGTCGAATACCAGGACGGAGCCCTGCGTCCAGACTTCGTCGACCTGGAACTTGAGGTCCATCCTTCGCGCGAAATCGTAGCGCAGGCCGGCCGCGGCGGTGCTCTGGTTGGTCTGCGACAGGGTCTGCGCCGAATAGGCGCCGGCATTGAGCGCGGCATACGGCGGCAGGTCGGGCAGTCCGGTGGGCTGCACTCCGGCGTAGTTGTAGGCGCGCGACAGCAGGCCATACGGAGTGAACTTGCCGATGCTGTAACCCACGCTGACCAGGCCTATGTTGAGCTTGGGGCCGACCGGGCCGCCATACTGGGTGCGCGCCAGATACAGGCGCCCCTGCCAGGGCGCCTCGTCGTAAACCAGGGCGGCGGAGATGATTTCGTTGCGGCGGCCCTTTTGCTCGAACTCGTCGGCAAGGTGGGCCGCTTGCGGCTGGCCGGTCAGGCGCAGGCCGGCGACCAGCGGTTCCAGCGACGGCGGGTGTCCGACCAGGTACCAGCCGATGCCCACCTGGCCCATCCACGGGCCCCTGGAATAATCCGCCTGGACGCCCCAGATCTGCGATCCTCCAAGGTTTGCGCTGGATCCGTCGGCCAGCACCACGTTGCCGGAGGTGGCGCCGCCGAACAGCTTGAATCGCCCCAGCCCCGACCAGAGCGGCTCCATCAGCGTGACGTCGCCGCCGTCGAAATCCTGGTTGGAAATCTGTCCGAACATCTCCACCGGCGGCCGCAGGGTCAGGAAGGTGTAGCCGATGTTGCTGGAATCGGCGCGCGGGTAGAACTCCCAGCCGATGCGGCCGCCGCGCAACATGATCGACTCGTCAGGCAGGTAGCGGACAAATCCGCGCGTCAGACGCGGCCGCCAGTTGCGGTCCGCCAGGTCCTGGCTCACCGCCTGCAGCACCACTTCCAGCTCGTGGCTCCAGGCCGCGTTCACCTGCAGGCCGACCAGGGAATCGGTCGAGAAGACGAACTTCCTGCCGTTGGAGGAGTCCGGTTGCCCCACGGAACGGCGAAATTGCAGGTTGCGGGCGAAGTTGTAGTCCACCCCCAGTGTGCCGAAGCCGCCGAACGTGAGCCGCCGGCCGGTCAAATCCTCCGCCTGCGCCGTGCCGGCGACAGCCGCCAGGAACACGCCAAGCAGTACCGCCGCGGCGCGTGCTGCACACCTGGTCATGTGACGTCCCCCCGTGCATATCGAAAAATCGCTGCATCGTTCGATGCCGCCGCGCATCCATCCCTCGCGATCACCTTGCAGGGAGGCGGGCATCCCGTGCGCAGCTTTTCGCGCATGAACTTATTGTGAACATGACGCTGGGCCGGCACATTGACCTGGATCATGCGGGAATTCTTCCGGCAGTCCCAGTGCCCGGCCCTGCAATTGACCTGAGTCATTGCGGGCCTGGGCGCACAGCCTATCGTTGTTCCCTGAAGTCTTCACGATCCCACCTGCCGCCAGGGAGGCCAGGCGCATGAACACCCAGGTCACCGCAGGCGCGGTCTTCGACTGGCCGCTGCCGCCGTTTTTCCACCCCGCGGGGGCGACGTTTCCCGCCAGCCGGCAATGCCTGGCCGAATTCGACGATGGGCGCATCGTCGCCGGGGAGCTCGCGGCGTTCGATCCCGAGCGCAATGCCGCCAGCCTGGTCGTGCCCGGACAAAGCCAGGCGCAGCGGCTGGATCTCGACAAGCTGCGCATGCTCACGCTCGCCGCCCCGGTGGCCCTGGTGCGCGACGGCGCCGCGATTCGCCAGGTCGGCACCAGCGAAGGCGAGGTGGCGGAGGAGAGGACCTTTACGGTCACCTTCCGCGACCGCAAGACGCTCAGCGGCAGTACACGCGGCTTCGTCCGGCGCAAATCCGGCCTGTTCCTCTACCAGCTGGGCGACGATCCAAAAACTGCCACCTGCTGCTTCGTTCCGGCCCACCAGCTCGGCGACGTGCAGGTCGGCCCGCTGCTGGGCCATTCGCTGACCGGCCGGCAGATTCTCAGCAAGCAGACGCTGGCCGCCGCCCTCGACAAGCAGGCGAGCCTGCGCCAGGAACTGCTCGGCAAGCAGCTTGCGGAGCGCGCCATCGTGACGCCGGAAGAGCTCAAGGCCGCATTGCAGATGCAGCGGGAGGCGCCCAAGCTCAGGCTCGGCGACATCCTCGTCGATGCCGGCGCCATCACCCGCGATCAGCTCGACGAAGCCCTGCACATCCAGGAGGAGCGCCGCGGGCGCCGGCTGGGCACCATCCTGATCGACATGGGCGTGGTGACCTCGCGCCAGGTGCAGATGGCGCTGTCCGACAAGCTGGGCATTCCGTATATCAACGTGCGCGAGTTCAGGATCGACCCGACCGCCGCCGACCTGATCGGCGCGCCGATCGCGACGCGGCACCAGGTGCTGCCGCTGATGCACATCGGCGACTCCCTGGTGGTCGCGGTGGAGAATCCGCTGGCCATGGATTTTGCCCAGGACCTGCGGTTCATCACCGGCCTGACGATCGTGCCGGTGATCGCCAATCCGGACGATCTGCGCGCGCGGATCGCCAGGGAATACGTCAGCTACAGCCGGGTTCTGGCAGGCGGCGAGGCGGGCGCCGCCGCCGGCCATGTTCCCGGTGCGCCGCATGCCGAGGAGGCGGCGCCGGGCCGCGATCTGTCCAAGGTGCGGGTCGAGGAGCTGGCGATGGCCCTGGCCAAGGAAGAACCGCTGGCACCCCGCGCGACGCAGGACGCCGAATTCGAGCTGCGCATCACCGACAACGCGCTGGTGCGGCTGGTCAACAAGATCATCATCGAAGCGCACGCCCAGGGCGCGTCCGACATCCATATCGAGAGCAGCCCGCGCAAGAGCACCACCCGCATCCGCTTCCGCAAGGATGGCGACCTGGAGGATTACCTGGAGCTGCCCTCGTACTATCGGAACGCCCTGGTTTCGCGGATCAAGATCATGGCGGCGATGGACATTTCCGAGCACCGGCACTCGCAGGACGGCAAGATCGACTTCGGCAAATTCGGCCCGCTGCCGATCGAGCTGCGCGTGGCCGTGGTGCCCACCATCAACGGCATGCAGGACATCGTCCTGCGCATACTCGGCGGCGTCGAGCCGCTGCCGCTGGCCGACCTCGGCCTGTGCGCGCGCGACCTCGCCACCATCAAGCAGATGGTCACGCGCAGCTACGGCCTGATCCTGGTCTGCGGCCCGACCGGATCGGGCAAGACCACCACCCTGCATTCCGTCCTGCACCATATCAACCGGCCCGACATCAAGATCTGGACCGCCGAAGACCCGGTCGAGATCACCCAGGCCGGGCTGTGCCAGGTGCAGATCAACAGCAAGATCGACTGGACTTTCGCCGAGGCCATGCGCGCCTTCCTGCGCGCCGATCCGGACGTCATCATGGTCGGCGAAATGCGCGACGCCGAAACCACCAAGATCGGCATTGAAGCCTCGCTGACCGGCCACCTGGTGTTTTCGACCCTGCACACCAACAGCGCCTGTGAGAGCGTGGTGCGCCTGCTCGAGCTCGGCATGGACCCGTTCAACTTCGCCGACGCGCTGATCGGCATTCTTTCGCAACGTCTGGCGCGCAAGCTGTGTTCCAAGTGCAAGCGCGCACGCCCTGCCAGCGACGGCGAGATCGCCGACCTGCTGGCGGAATACTGCATGGACTCGAAGCTCGAACCCGCGGCGGTGCGCGCCCAGTGGCTCGAGGATTATGCGCACCAGGGGCAGCTCCTGCTGCACGAGCCGGCCGGCTGCGACGCCTGCAAGGGCGGCTACCGCGGCAGGCTCGGCGTTTACGAGCTGCTGACCGGCACCGCCCAGGTCAAGCAGCTCATCCGCGCCCGCGGCACGGTGCCGCAGCTGGTGGAGGCAGGCCAGGCCGGCGGCATGCGCCTGCTGCGCCAGGATGCGATCGAGAAAGTCCTGGGCGGCGCGCTCGACCTCAGCCAGGCCCGCTCCGCTTCAAGCTGAGGAGTGCGGCGTTGGGCGCCGGCTTCAGTCGGGAATCCGGAAGCCGCGTTCGCGGAACAGCCTCAGGCAGGCGTCCACCGCCGCGGTGTCGTACAGCGTGCCGCGGCCCTTGGCGATTTCGTCCAGCCCTGCGTCCACGCCCAGCGAGGCCCGGTAGGGGCGGTGCGAACTCATCGCCTCGACCACGTCCGCCACCGCGAGGATCTTGGCTTCCTGCAGCATCTGGTCCGCCTTGAGACCCCGCGGGTAGCCGCTGCCGTCCAGGCGCTCGTGGTGCTGGTGGATCGTTTCGGCCACCGGCCAGGGGAATTCGACATCCTTCAGGATCTGGTAGCCGGCTTCGGCATGGGCCTTGATCAGCTCGTATTCGATGTCCGTCAGCTTGCCGGGCTTGGAGAGGATTTCCGCGGGGATGTTGATCTTGCCGATGTCGTGGATGGCCGCCGCCAGGTGGAGTCCGCGGCTGCGGTTCGCATCCAGCGCCAGCTCCTGTGCGATCGCGGTGGCGATCACGGCCACGCGCCGCTGATGTCCGGCCGTGTACGGGTCCCGCGTCTCCACGGTGGTGGCAAGGGCATTGACGGTGCCTTCCATGCTGCGCTCGAGGCGGCGCTGCGCTTCGGCATGCGCCGCCTGGGTGCGCAGCGCCGCCACGCCGTAGGAAAGATCGCCGGCCATTTCCGTCAGCAGGGCCAGCTCGTCGGGGTCGAAGGCGTCCGGCTCGGCGGCGTAGATCGTCAGGGATCCGAACGCGCCGCCGGGCCCGCTCAGCGGCAGCGCCAGGCTGGACAGGTAGCCGTGCCCGATGGCGTCTGCCCGCCAGGGCGACATGAAGGCGTCGGATTCGATATTGCGCGCCGCCTGCGGCATCCCGGTGCGGATGCACAGCCCGGTGGGGCCGCTGCCCCGTTCGTCGTCCGCCAGGGCGATGTTCAGGCGCCGGACGTAGTCGTCGCCGTTGCCCGCCCAGGCGACCGGCCGCACCGTCCGCACGGGGTCCGGCTGCACCAGGCCCACCCAGGCCATCAGGTAGCCGCCGGCCGTCACCACCGTGCGGCACATATCCTGCAGAAGCTGGATTTCCGAGCTGGCGTGCACCACCACGGAATTGCCGGCGCTGAGCGTGCGCAGCGCGCGGTTCATCCGCGCCAGCGAGGCCTCCTGGGCCTTGCGTTCGCTGATGTCGCGCACCGACACCACCTGGTAGTCGCGATCCAGGCGCGCCCGGCTGATGCTCACCTCGACCGGAAACGTCGAGCCGTCCTTGCGGCGGTGCACGCTTTCGATCAGCGCCGTGCCGGTTTCGCTTACACGCTTTTCGAGGGCGCCCGGGTCCAGCCGCCGCAGCTCCGGATCGACGTCGAACACCGTCATCGACAGCAGCTCCTCGCGGCTGTAGCCGAGGTCGGCACAGGCTTTCTGGTTGACGTCGAGGTAGCGCATCGTCGCCGGTTCCACCACCTCGATGGCGTCGCTGGCGTGGTCGATCAGCACCCGGAACAGCTTGAGCGCCTGCTCGGACTGCTTGCGCTCGGTGATGTCGTCGAAAACGGCAACGAACTGGCCCTGCTCCGGGCGGTACAGCGACATCGCAAACCACTTGCCGAGGCTGCGCACCTGTATCTCGAATTTCTCCGGCACGCCGGTGCGGACGACCCGGTCATAGGTCTCCAGCAAGCCGGCGTCGGCAGCGGCGAATCCCGGGATCAGCTCGCTGATCCTGCGGCCGACGGGGTTGCGGATCCCGGTCAGGCGTTCGAACGCCTCGTTGACTTCGAGGTAGACCAGGTCCTTGGCCACGCCGTCCTGGTATATCACCCGGCAGTGGGCCACGCCTTCCGACATGCCCCTGAACAGCAGGCCGTAATGCTCGTCGGCGCGCCGCCTGGCCTCTTCGGCGCGCTTGCGCTCGGTGATGTCCAGGTAGGTGCCGAGCACGCCCTCGATCTCGCCATCGGCGCCGACCAGCGGGATCTTGCTCGTCAGCAGCGTGATGGTGTCCCCGGCGGGCGTCGTCTGCGGCTCTTCCACCAGCAGCTTGGGCCGGCCGCTGTCGATCACCTGGCGGTCGTCGCTGCGATACCGATCCGCCTGGTCGCGCCACACCAGTTGCCGGTCGTCCTTGCCGACGATGTCCTGCGGGTCGGCGAATCCCGCGTCGCGGGCGAACGCCGCATTGCAGCCCAGGTAGACCAGGTTGCGGTCTTTCCAGAAGACCCGCACCGGCATGCTGTTGAGGATTCCCTCGAGGATCACGTGCGAGGCGCGCAGCGCCTCTTTCTGGCGGTTGCGCTCGGTCACGTCGCGGGTGCAGATGACGATGCCGTCGATGCCGGGCGTATTCACCATGTTCCGAGCCACGGATTCGGTGTTCCGCACCGAGCCGTCCTTGTGGATGAAGCGCAGGTCGAAGCGCACCGGCTCGCCGGGACGGCCGGCGAGCGAGGCGATCAGCCGCCGGGCGTCGGCGCGATCGTCGTCGTGCACCAGGTCGAACAGGTTGCGCCCCATCGGCTCCGCGGGAGCGAAGCCGCCGACTTCGCTGATCGCGGGGCTGACGTAGCGGATCGTGCCGTCGAATCCGATGATGCCGATGACGTCGGAAGCGTGCTCGATCAGGGCGCGGAAGCGCTGCTCGCTTTCGTTCAGCGCGCGCTCCATGCGGCGACGTTCGGTGACGTCGCGAAAGCTGCACTGGCACAGGCGCTCGCCGTCGACGTCGTAGGCGTTGCCGACCAGCTCCACTTCCAGCGCGGTGCCGTCCTTGCGGCGCAGCCGGAAGTCCTCTTGGCGCAGGTAGCCGCGGCCGGCCAGCTCGTCGAACGCCTTTTTCGACGCCGCGGCGTCCTCGAACAGGCCGCTCTGCCACAGGGCCTTGCCCAGCAGCTCGGCGCTCTCATAGCCGAGGCTGCGGATCAGGGAGGGATTGGCATCGACGATGATGCCGGTAGCACCTTCCAGGATCAGGATGCCGTCCTGGGCGACCTCGAACACGCGGCGATAACGCAAATCGGATTCCGGCAGCCTCTGCTTGCCCAAGTGCGGTCTCTCCTGACCTGAACGAACTCGATTGGCGATTAAACCCGTTTGTGCATCGTCCGTGCACTGATGTGGGTCAATCCATGGCCGGCACCCGCGTGCGGCGCGCAACTGCATAATGTGCATGGCACCGGGCCGCGATCCATTTGATCTGGATCAAGGTGCGCCCCGCCGGTCCCCCGAACACTGTCGGCTTACGGAAAACCACCCAGGAACACCCACTATGAACATGCCTCCCAAGGGCCTGCCGAAGACCGAACACGTCGACGTCCTGATCGTCGGAGCAGGCATCTCCGGCGTCGGCGCCGCCTTTCACCTGACCAAGCAGTGCCCGGAGAAGAGCTTTGTCGTGCTCGAGGGGCTGGAGAGCTTCGGCGGCACCTGGCTGATGCACAAGTACCCCGGCATCCGCTCGGACAGCGACCTGTACACCTTCGGCTACCGCTTCAAGCCCTGGGTCGGCGCGCCGATCGCCTCGGCCCAGGAGATCCTGAAGTACATGGGCGAGGTCATTCAGGAGAACGACCTGGCCAGGTCGATCCGCTACAGGCACCACATCGCCACGGCGAGCTGGTCCAGCAAGGACAACCTCTGGACCATCGAAGGCACGCGCAGCGACACCCACGAGCCGGTGCGCTTCACCTGCAATTTCCTGTGGATGTGCCAGGGCTACTACCGCCATTCGCAGGGCTACACGCCGCAATGGGAGGGCATGGACACGTTCAAGGGCCGCATCGTGCACCCGCAGACCTGGCCGGAAGACCTGGACTACAAGGGCAAGAAAATCGTCGTGATCGGCTCGGGCGCCACCACCGCGACGGTGGTGCCGGCGATCGCCGCCGATTGCGAGCACGTCACCGTGCTGCAGCGCTCGCCGACCTACTTCATCCCGGGCCGCAACGAGAACGAGCTGGCCGACATGCTGCGCCAGCTGCAGATCCCGGAAACCTGGATCCACGAGATCGTGCGCCGCAAGGTGCTGCTCGAGCAGGACATGCTGACCCGCCGCTCGCTGGAAGAGCCGGAAGCGGTGAAGCAGGAGTTGCTCGCCGGCGTGGCCGCCTTCCTGCCGAAGGAGGAGGTGGAGAAGAACTTCACGCCGACCTATCGCCCCTGGCGCCAGCGCATCGCCTTCGTGCCGGACGGCGACCTGTTCAAGGGCATCACCGCCGGCAAGGCCTCGGTGGTCACCGACGAGATCGTCCGCTTCACCCCCAAGGGCATCCTGCTCAAGTCGGGCCGGGAGCTGGAGGCCGACATCATCGTCACAGCCACCGGCTTCAACCTGAGCGTGCTCGGCGACATCGACTTCAGCGTGGACGGCAAGCCGGTGGACTTCTCCAGGACCGTCAACTACCGCGGCATGATGTTCACCGGCGTGCCCAACATGCTGTGGGTGTTCGGCTATTTCCGCGCAAGCTGGACGCTGCGCGTGGACCTGCTGGGCGACTTCGTCTGCCGGCTGTTCAAGCACATGCAGAGCAAGGGCGCCAGGCGCGTGGAAGTGGCGCTGCGGCCGGAAGACAAGGACATGCCGCTGCTGCCCTGGATGGACCCGGAAAACTTCAATCCCGGCTACCTGATGCGCTCCATGCACCTGCTGCCCAAGCGCGGCGACAAGCCCGAATGGCAGCACACGCAGGACTACTGGCGCGAGAAGGACGTGTTCCCGTTGATCAACCTCGACGGCGCCGAGTTCGTCTACGACGGCAAGGGCGTGGCTACGGCGGGTTCTGCGGCCAAGCGGAAAGTCGCTGCCTAGGGACACTCTGGATAAGTCCATCCTGGACTTATCCAGATGACGGCCGTCGAAAAGTGTGATTTTCAACGGCCTTCATTTTCAACGGCGTAAGCCGTTGAAAATGGTGGGCCATCCATGGCCTAAGCGGGAAGCTCTGATTTATTAGAGCTTCCCTAGGCACGGCATCGTTGCCGCACCCGGCGGCGGTTGCCGTCGGGTGCGGCTGCTCGCCGGCCGGTGCGGCGATCAGGCGATCGCGGCAGGGCCGGTCGATGCGGCGGGTTGCCGCCAGAGCCACAGCGCGCACAGCAGGGCACCCGCCGCTACCAGCGCGCGCAGGGCGCCCGGCAAGGCCGCGCCGAACCAGTCGGGCAGCAGCGCGAAGGCCAGGCCCAGTGCCAGGATGCGCGCGCGTTCCGGCCATTGACCCCAGCGATGGCCCTCCAGCAGCGCCCCGACCGTCCAGGTGCCGAGGGCGATGACCAGGCCGTAAGCGACGGTGGCGCCCCAGGCCAGGTGCGGCGCAATCACCAGGAAGTGCGCCAGCAACAGCACCGACAGCGAGTACTGCAGCGTCGCGTACAGGCACCACCGCCGCGGCGTGTGGCGGTCGAAGCGCGAAAAGCGCGCGGGGTCGAAATGCTCCGGGGCGCCGCCGGTGCCGCCGCCGGGGGGTGCCAGCCAGACCCACAGCTTGCGGCGCCAGCCGCGCGCCTGCGCCGACTGCTGCCACAGGTCCACGTAATAGTGCAGGTTGCCCCACAGCGGATTGAAGCTGTGCAGCGGCTTGCGGATGCCGTAGCGGACCGGCTCGCTGCTGCGCTCGTCCTCGAACGAGCCGAACAGGCGGTCCCAGAGGATCAGCATGCCGCCGTAATTGCGGTCGATGCAGTAGTCGTTCTGGCCATGGTGCACGCGATGGTTGGACGGCGTCACGACGACGCGGTCCAGCCAGCCCAGCCGCCCGACCAGCTCGGTGTGCACCCAGTACTGGTACAGCAGGTTGACCAGGGCCACCGCTCCGAACATCGGCGGCGGCACGCCGAGTGCCGCCATCGGCATGTAGAACAGCCAGCCCAGCAAGGCGGTGGTCGACGACTGCCGCAGGGCGGTGGACAGGTTGAAGTATTCCGAGGAGTGGTGCGCCACGTGCCCTGCCCACAGGATGCCCACCTCGTGGTTGAGCCGGTGGTTCCAGTAGTAGCAGAAGTCGTAGATCAGCAGCGCCAGCAGCCACAAGGGCAGGGAGCGCAGCGGCCAGGCCGGCGCGCCGATCCGTTCGAACAGGAGCGTGTAGAGGCCGATGATGGCGGGTGTGGTGAATGCGCCGCTGACCTGGCTGAGCACGCCGTGGTGCAGGCTGGTGACGGCGTCGGGGATGCCGTAGACCATCCGGCCGCGGCGGTAGCCGGCCCAAGCCTCGATCAGGATGGTCAGGGTGAATACCGGAATGGCGTAAACGATAGGGTTCATGGTCGGTGGCGGCCGCCTCGGCGGTGCCTGCGCGGCACCGCCTCAGCCCGGCATGGTACACAGGCCCGGGCCAGGCGGGCATGTGAAGCAGGAATCTCCCGCCAAGCACGGCCGAAGCCGCTGCGCTATGACCCAGATCAATTCGCCGATCGCGGCGCTGTTGTTATGGTAGAGACTACAATTATAGTGCAATCTATAATTATAGTGCTGTCTACATGCCGCCGGGGCTGTGCAGCAAACCACAATCAGCAGAATTTCATTGAGGAGAGGTGAACGCAATGTCCGCCGTGCAGAAGGCCGCATCCGCCGCGCCCGCAGCCGCCCAGTTCGACACCATCATCATCGGCGCCGGCATCTCCGGCATGTACCAGCTCTACCGGCTGCGGCAGCTCGGCCTCTCGGTCAGGGTCTACGAGGCCGGCACCGGCGTCGGCGGCACCTGGTACTGGAACCGCTATCCCGGCTGCCGCTTTGATTCCGAAAGCTGGTCCTACGGCTACTCCTTCTCCGAAGAAGTGCTGCGCGAGTGGGACTGGAGCGAGCATTTCGCCGCGCAGCCGGAAACCCTGCGCTACCTCAATTTCGTCGCCGACAAGTTCGATCTGCGCCGCGACATGCAGTTCAACAGCCGGGTCACCGCCGCGGTGTACGACGAGCCGGCGAACCAATGGGAGGTCACCCTGGCCGACGGCAGCCGGGCGCGCGCCCGGTTCCTGATCTCGGCCACCGGGCCGCTGTCCGCCCCGCAGATGCCGGCCATCGCGGGAGTGGACGACTTCCGCGGCGAGGCTTACCACACCGGGCTGTGGCCGCGCGACCCGGGAGGCTACAGCGGCAGGAAGATCGACTTCGCCGGCAAGCGCGTCGGCGTGCTCGGCACCGGTGCGACCGGCGTGCAGGTGATCCAGGAGGTCGCCAAGACCGCCGGCGAGCTGTTCGTGTTCCAGCGCACGCCGAACTGGTGCGCGCCGCTGCACAACAGCCCGATCGACCGGCAGCAGATGGCCCGCATCAAGGCCGGCTATCCCGAGATCTTCCGCAAGTGCCGCGAATCCTTCGGCGCCTTCGTGCACGACTTCGACAAGCGCTCGGCGCTGGAAGTCTCCGCCGCGGAGCGCGAAGCCTTCTTCGAGAAGCTGTACGCCGAGCCCGGCTTCGGCATCTGGCTCGGCTCGTTCATGGACATCATGACCGACCAGCGCGCCAACGCACTGGCCACGGACTTCATCGCCCGCAAGATCCGCCAGCGCGTGAAAGATCCGGCGGTGGCCGAAAAGCTGATCCCCAAGGATCACGGCTTCGGCACGCGCCGCGTGCCGATGGAAACCCGCTACTACGAGGTCTACAACCAGCCCAACGTCACCCTGGTGGACATCCGCGAGTCGCCGATCGAACGCATCACGGCCACCGGCATCAAGACGCGCGACCGCGAATACCCGCTGGACATGATCATCTACGCCACCGGCTTCGACGCGGTGACCGGCGCGCTGAGCCGCATCGACATCCGCGGCGTCGGCGGGCAACCGCTCAAGGACAAGTGGGCGGACGGCCCGCGCACGTACCTGGGGATGCAGACCGCCGGCTTTCCCAACCTGTTCACCCTGGTCGGTCCGCAGAACGGCTCGACCTTCTGCAACATCCCGCGCTGCATCGAGCAGAACGTCGACTGGCTGACCGGCCTGATCGGCTACATGCACGACAAGGGCCTGGCGCGGATCGAGGCGGAGAAGCCGGCCGAGGACGCCTGGGTCGCGCATGTCGACGAAACCGCCAACCGCACGCTGTTCCCCACCGCCAATTCCTGGTTCATGGGGGTCAACGCGAACGTGCCGGGCAAGAAGCGCTGCTTCCAGCTGTACGCGGGCGGGGCGCCGCTTTACCGCGCCCGCTGCCAGGAGGTGGCGGACAAGGCTTACGAGGGTTTCGCCATCCGGTAGGGCTTCCGTGGCCCGGGGCGGTCGGCGGCAGCGGACAGGAGAACGGCCCGCGGGCGCGGCGCTTGCGGGTACACTGCCCCTGGCAACCCCGGCCGGAGCACCCACCATCGCCCGTCTCAAGCTGTCCATTGCGGCATGCCTGCCGCTGCTGCTGCTCGGCGCCTGCGTGCGCGCGCCGGCCAACTCCAACCCGATGGCGGAGGCGCCGCTGGCGCTGGCGCCGGCGGTGGACCTGCAGCGCTTCATGGGCCGCTGGTACGTGATCGCCAACATCCCGTACTTCGGCGAGCGCGGCTATGTCGGCAGCTACGTGGAGTACGCGCAGCGGCCGGACGGCGGCATCGACGACCTGTTCTTCGGCCACAAGGGCGGCTTCGACGCGCCGCTGGACAAGAAGACCTTGAAGGATCGCGTGGTCGCGGGCACCAACAACGCGCGCTGGCGCGCCTCGCCGTTCTGGCCGGTGTCGTTCCCGTACCTGATCCTGTACGTCGATCCGGACTACCAATACGCCCTGGTCGGCTACCCGGACAAGCGCTGGGGCTGGGTGTTCGCGCGCTCGCCGGACATCAGCGACGACGTCTACCAGCAACTGCTGATGCGCTTCTACACGCAGGGCTACGACATCTCGCGCTTCGAGCGGGTGCCGCAGACCAAGACGCAGGTCGGGCGGGCGGGGTTCCAGGCGCCCTGATCGCGGCCGCGGGCGGCCGGGTGCGCAAAGTCGCCGGCCACCCTAGACTGTAGCCATCGATCCACTCAGGGAGAGCCGGCATGGTCACCGCGATTCCGCGTCGCAAGCTGGGCAGGCAGGGCCTGGAAGTCTCGGCCATCGGCCTGGGCTGCATGGGCATGTCGGAGTTCTACGGGCCGGCCGACGAGGCCACCAACCTGGCGGTGCTCAACGCGGCGCTGGACCTGGGCATCGACTTCCTCGACACCGCCGACATGTACGGCAGCGGCGCCAACGAAGTGCTGCTGGCCAAGGTGCTGCGCACGCGCCGCAAGGACGTGGTGCTGGCCACCAAGTTCGGCAACGTGCGCGGGCCCAAGGGCCAGTTCCTGGGCGTGAACGGCCGCCCGGACTACGTGCGTTCCGCCTGCGAGGCCAGCCTGCAGCGCCTGGGGGTGGAGCAGATCGACCTGTACTACCAGCACCGCGTCGACCCCAACGTGCCGATCGAGGACACGGTCGGCGCCATGGCCGAGCTGGTCAAGGCCGGCAAGGTGCGCTACCTGGGACTGTCGGAAGCGTCCGACAAGACCATCCGCCGCGCCGCCAAGGTGCATCCGATCGCCGCGCTGCAGAGCGAATATTCACTGTGGTCGCGCGACCTGGAGGCGAAGATCCTGCCGGCCTGCCAGGAGCTCGGCATCGGCCTGGTGGCTTACAGCCCGCTTGGCCGCGGCTTCCTTACCGGCCAGATCAAGCGGCCCGACGATCTGGACAAGACCGATTATCGGCGCCACAGCCCGCGCTTCGCCGCCGAGAACTTCGACGCCAACCTGCGCCTGGTCGAGGCGATCGAAGGCATCGCGCGCGAGCTCGGCCACACGCCGGCGCAGGTCGCGCTGGCCTGGCTGCTGCACCGCGCCGCCGACATCGTGCCGATCCCGGGCACGCGCAGCCTGCAGCGCCTGCGCGAAAACGCCGGCGCCTGTGCCATCCGCCTGGACCCGCAGCAGCTCGAGCGCCTGCAAGCCATCCTGATCGAGCGGCCGGTGGCCGGCCAGCGCTACAACGCGGCGGCTATGGCGGCTATCGATACCTGAGCGCCGTCGGCGGCGGCGCGGTAAGCTTGGCGGTGCCGCCGCCGCTCACGACGGGCGGCGCGCTGAAGCAAGCCTGCCAAGACGGGCACATTCCTACGCACAAGCAACGAGGAGTCGACACGTGCGTCGCAACATCGAATTCAACGCCGACGGCGTCACGCTGCGCGGCTGGTTTTACGTGCCCGAGCAGAAGGGCCGCAGGTTCCCGGTGGTGGTCATGGCCCACGGCTTCACCGCGGTCAAGGAAATGACCCTGGACAAGTACGCCGAGGTGTTCTGCAAGGGCGGCATGGCCGTGCTGGTCTACGACAACCGCTGCCTGGGCGACAGCGACGGCACGCCGCGGCACGATATCGACCCGGTCGCGCAGCGCCGCGACTACCGCTGCGCCATCACCTTCGCCCAGCAGCAGCCGGAAGTGGACCCGGAGCGCGTGGGCATCTGGGGCACCAGCTACACCGGCGGCGCGGTGCTCGGCGTGGCGGCGCTGGACAAGCGGGTCAAGGCGGTGGTCAGCCAGGTGCCGTTTGTGCACGGCCCGAAGAACATCCAGCAGTTTCTGCGCCTCGCCGAGATCCCCGATTTCCTCAAGATGATCGACGACGACCGCGCGCGCCGCATGAAAGGGGAGCCCTCCCAGTACGTCCCGGTCACCAGCGGCACCGACGGCGAGCCCTGCGCTTTCCCGGGCAGGCGCACCCACAACTATTTCCACACCTACGTCAAGCAGGTGCCGGGGCTGAAGTGGGAGAACAAGGTCACCATCCGTTCGCTGGAATACCTGCTGGACTACGACGTCACCGGTTACATGGAGCTGATCAGCCCGACGCCGCTGCTGATGATCGTGTCCAACAATGACTCCTCCACGCCGACCGACCTGGCGCTGGAAATGTTCCAGCGGGCGCGCGATCCCAAGGAGCTGTACATCATCAAGGCCGACCACTACGCCTCCTACCTGGAAGGTTTCGACGGCACCAGCGCCGCTGCGCGCGACTTCTTCCTGCGCAACCTCTGACCGCAGGGGCCGGCCGCCGCGCGCCGGGACGGCGCGGCCGCCGCGCGAAGCGGGCTTGAATTCGGCATGCGGATGCGTTATTGACTAGGGCCTGTTCGCGTTACTTGGGTTGCAGCGACCCAAGCAGTGCGAGCAGGCCCCAGGAGCGTCCGAACCCGGCATCGGCCCGCATGAACACGCCCCGCTACTATCCGGCGCAGCCCATCGAAGGCGTGCCGGCCTGCATCCGCTACGCGCGGATCTCGAAGTGGCCGCGCTACGTGGCCGCCGCGATTGCCGGAGTCGCCTCGTGCCGCCTGCTGGGCACTGCCATTTACGACAACCTCGATGCGCTGGATCCCTGGCTGCGCTGGGGCTTGGCCATTGCCGGCGCGCCGGTCGGCATCCTGATCCTGCTGCGCTTCTCGCATTGGGACAGCTACCCGGACAGGCGCCGGGCCAGCGTCTACCAGCACAAGAAATCCAGCGACGCGGCGATCCTGGACTTCATCGAGCGGCGCAAGAACGACGAGTCGCCGCGCACCATGCGGATCAAGTTCTGGCGCCTGTTCCGCGACCGCTATACCGGCGCCATGCTGTATTCGATCGCAGCCTACCCGGCCTTGCACACGGAGCCGATCACCGACGGCCGCCGCTATCTCGGCTATGCCCTGTGCGCGCTCGCCCTGGCCTCCGCCCAGGAGCTGTTCTACGTGGCGCTGCTGGCGTTCCTCGGCTACCGGCTCTACGACTGGGCGTTCGCCGCGGTGGCGGGCTGAGGGCAGGCCGCAGCCGGGCCGGGTGCGGCAGGCGGCCGCCGACTGCGCTATCTTCCGTAACCTTCCCGAACGCGCGGCCACCCCCATAAGGCTGCGCCGGGAATGCGCGTGCGACGAGGAGACGTACCAGGCATGAAGGCAAGCAAAGTGGGCGCGGCAAGCGGCGCCCGGCGCGAACACCGTACCTTGGCGATCGATATCGGCGGCACCGGCCTGAAGGCATCCGTGCTCGATGCGCAGGGCAACATGCTGGTGGACCGGGTCAGCGTGCCCACGCCGTATCCGTGCCGGCCGGCCGTCCTGCTGCGCGCCCTGGCCGGCCTGGTGGCGCCGCTGCCGGCGTTCGACCGCATCTCCATCGGCTTTCCCGGCGTGGTGCGTGGCGGCCGCGTCGTCACCGCACCGCATTTCGGCACGGACCACTGGCGGGGCTACGCGCTGGAAGCGACGCTGGCGCGCCGCTTCGGCAAGCCGGTCCGGCTGCTCAACGACGCCGAGGTGCAGGGGCTGGGCATCATCGGCGGGAAAGGACTGGAAGTGGTGCTGACCCTGGGCACCGGCGTGGGCAGCGCGGTGTTCGTCGACGGTCAGCTCACGCCGCACCTGGAGCTGGCGCATCACCCGATCCACAAGGGCATGACCTACAACGAGTACATCGGCAACGCCGCCCGGCACGCGCTCAGCGCGAAGAAGTGGAATCGCCGCGTGCTCAAGACCATCGGCATCGTCGAGGCGCTGCTCAACTACGACGTGCTCCATATCGGCGGCGGCAACGCGGCCAACCTGACGGCCGATCTGCCGGACAACGTCCGCATCGCCTCCAACGACGCCGGGCTGACCGG
>JADHNH010000181.1 GCA_016779605.1 Nevskia sp.
CGGTGGCCGGCGAGCGGCTGCAGGGCGCCGGCCTGCGCCAGCGCGTCGAGCGCGCGCCGGCCCAGGCCGGCGCGGGCGGCGAGGTCGTCCACCGACTCGAACGGCGCGGCGGCGCGCGCCGCCAGGATGCGCGCGGCCTCGGCCTCGCCCACGCCGGCGACGCGGTTGAAACCCAGGCGCACCTCCGGCTGGTCGTCCGCGCCGCGCTCCAGCGTGCAGTCCCACTGGCTCGCGCCCACGTCCACCGGCCGGAAGCGCACGCCGGCGCGGCGCGCGTCGTTGACCAGCTGCGCCGGCGCGTAAAAGCCCATCGGCTGGGAGTTGAGCAGGCCGGCGCAGAACGCCGCCGGGTGGTGGCGCTTGAGCCAGCACGACAGGTAGGTGAGCAGGGCGAAGCTGGCCGAGTGCGACATCGGAAAGCCGTACGAGCCGAAGCCGAGCACCTGCTGGTAGATCTGCTCGGCGAACGCGGGGTCGTAGTTGCGCGCGCGCATGCCGGCCGTCAGCTTCTCGCGGAACTTCTCCAGGCCGCCCTTGCGGCTCCAGGCCGCCATCGAGCGGCGCACCTGGTCGGCCTCGCCGGGCGTGAAGCCGGCGGCGACGATGGCGATGTTCATCACCTGCTCCTGGAACAACGGCACGCCCAGGGTGGGGCCCAGCACCGCCTCGAGCTCGGCGCTGGGGTAGGTTACGGATTCTTTGCCGCTGCGCCGGCGCAGGTACGGATGCACCATGTCGCCCTGGATCGGCCCCGGCCGCACGATCGCCACCTCGATCACCAGGTCGAAGAAGCTGCGCGGCTGCAGCCGCGGCAGCATGCTCATCTGCGCGCGCGACTCGATCTGGAACACGCCGATGGTGTCGGCGCGGCAGATCATGTCGTAGGTTGCCTTGTCTTCGGGCGGGATGTCGGCCAGCGCCAGCGGCCGGCCGCGATAGCGTCCCACCAGGTCCACGCTGCGGCGCAGCGCGCTGAGCATGCCCAGCGCCAGGCAGTCGACCTTGAGCAGGCCCATCGTCTCCAGGTCTTCCTTGTCCCACTGGATGATGGTGCGTTCGGGCATGGCGGCGTTCTCCACCGGCACCAGCGTGTGCAGCGGCTGCTGGGAGATGACGAAGCCGCCGACGTGCTGCGACAGGTGGCGCGGCATGCCCTCGATCTCCCGTACCAGGCGGAGCAGGCTTTGCGCCAGGCCGCCCTCGGGCGCCAGGCCCATCGCCGCAAGCTGCTGCGCCAGGCGGGCTTGGTCGTCCCACCAGGCCATCGACCTGGACAGCGCGTCCACCTGCTCGAGCGACAGCCCCAGCGCCTTGCCGACGTCGCGGATGGCGCTCTTCTTGCGGTAGCAGATCACGGTGGCCGCCAGCGCCGCGCGCTCGCGGCCGTACTTGCCGTAGACGTACTGGATGACCTCCTCGCGGCGCTGGTGCTCGAAGTCGATGTCGATGTCCGGCGGCTCGGCGCGTTCCCTGGAAATAAAGCGCTCGAACAGCAGGTTCAGGCGGTCGGGGTCGATCTCGGTGACGCCCAGCGCATAGCACACCGCCGAGTTGGCGGCCGAGCCGCGGCCCTGGCACAGGATGTCCTGCGAGCGGGCGTAGCGCACCAGGTCTTCCACGGTCAGGAAGAAATGCTCGTAGCGCAGCTCCTGGATCAGCCCCAGCTCCTTTTCGATCTGCGCGCGCACTTTCGGCGGACAGCCGGCCGGGTAGCGCCGCGCGATGCCGGCCTCGGTGAGCGCGCGCAGGTGCTCGATGGGCGCGCGCCCCGCCGGCACCAGCTCATGCGGGTACTCGTAGCGCAGCTGGTCCAGCCGGAAGCTGCAGCGCTCGGCCAGCGCCAGGGTTTCGCGCAGCAGCGCGGCGGGATAGATGCGTTGCAGCGCGGGCAGCGGCCGCAGGTGGCGTTCGGCGTTGGCGAACACCGGCGCGCCGGCGTCGCGCAGGCGGCAGCCGGCCCTGATGCAGGCCATCACGTCGTGCAGCGCCTGGCGCTCGCGCACGTGGTACTGCACGTCGCCGGCGGCCAGGCGCGGCACGCCGTAACGCGTGCCCAGCCGCTCCAGCAGGGCCAGGCGTTCGCGGTCCTGCGGATGCAGGTGGCGTTCCCAGGTGATCCACAGGCGTCCGCCGAAGCGCTCGCGCAGGGTCTCGAGCTCTTCGCTGAAAGCGGCCTCGGCCAGCCCCTGCGCCGGCCAGCGCGGAATCCACAGCGCCAGCAGCTCGCCGCTGCCGCCTTCGAGGTCGACCAGGCCCAGGTCGTAGCCGCCCTTGGCGCCGCGCCGCCGGCCGCGCGTGATCAGCGCGCAAAGCTGCGCATAGGCCGCGGCGCTGGGCGCCAGCAGCACCAGCCGGGGGCCGCCTTGCAGCGCGAACTCGCCGCCCACGATCAGCGGCAGCCCGACCTCGCGCGCCGCTTCCCAGGCGCGCACGATGCCGGCCAGCGAGCACTCGTCGGTGAGCGCCAGCGCGGCGTAGCCCAGCGCATGGGCCTGCCGCACCAGCTCCTGCGGCGACGAGGCGCCGCGCTGGAACGAGAAGCTGCTCAGGCAATGGAGCTCGGCGTACATTTTTCGGGAATCGGGAATCGGGAATCGGGAATCGGGAATCGGGAATCGGGAATCGGGAATCGGGTGTCAAAATTGGAGGGGACCGTTTTTACGATTCCCGTCTGCCGATTGCCGAATCCTGGCGGTCATTCCCACAGCCCGTGCAGGTGCCACTGCGAAGAGCCCAGCTCGCGGTACACCCACAGCTTGCGGCCCGCGGCGTCCTGCGCCAGGTGGTAGTCGCGCGCCTGGTGGCGGCCGTCCCACCAGCCGCTTTCGATGCGCTCGGGCGGGCCCAGCAGGCGCGGCATCGGGATCGGCTTGACCTGCGGCAGCAGCCACAGCGGCCGCGGCGGCTGCGGCGCGCCGGCGGCCGGGCCCTGCGTGCTCCAGGCCTGCTCCGGCCGGTGGTCGGCGGTGGCGGCCAGGCGCCGCACGGCGCCGGCGCCCAGGCGTGCCGCCAGGCGCTCCTGCAGTTCGGCCAGCTGCTCGCCGTGGCGGGCCGTGCCGAACAGGTCGCCCTGCGGCATGGGTGCGGATTCGAAGCGCTCCGCCTCCAGCCGCAGCTCCAGCGCGGGCGCGGGCAGGGCGACTTTCTCCAGCCGCTCGCGCACCAGCAGCCACAGGCGCGCGGCGTCGCGGCTGGGCGCCAGCAGGCCGATCTCCAGGGCGGTGGCGCCGCGCCGCGCGTCGACCATGACCAGGTTGAAGCGCTGCACCGCCACGTCGCGCGCGCGCAGGTACAGCACCAGCTCGCCGATCATCTTGCGCAGCGGGAACAGCAATGCCTCGGTGCTCTGCACGCCGCCCGGCAGCTCCAGGCTGCGGCGATAGACCGCCGGCGGCTGGTACGATTCCCAGGGTTCGGCGGCGCGGCCCAGCAGGCGCTCCAGCAGCAGCGGCACCTGCGCGCCGAAGCGCCGCCCCAGCGCATCGCGCGGCAGCGCCAGCACCTGGCCGATGCGGCGCAGCCCGGAGCCGTGCAGCACCGCCAGCACGTCGCGCGGCAGCGGCAGCCGCTGCAGCGGCCAGTTGGCCACGCCGGCGTGGATTTCGCCGCGCCGGGTCAGCGGCCGCGCCAGGCCGGCATCGGCGCGCGCCAGCAGCGCGGCGGCGGCCAAGGTGGGCGCCACGCCGTACTGGACGGTGTAGGCCAGTGCGCCGGACTGCCGTTGCACCTGCCGGCGCAGCGCCGCCCAGCCGCCGAACAGGCGCAGGCTGCGGCGGATCTCCACCCACACACTGGCGGCGGCGGCCGCCAGCGTCACCGGCGCGCCCAGCTCGTAGGCCCAGCAGGCCACCGTTTCCAGCGCCTGGCCTTCGGCCTGCGGATTGCGCGGCAGCAGCCGCAGGTCCGGCGCCAGGCCCAGCGCCGCCGGCACGTCGATCCCGGCCTGCACGCCGCGCGCCGCGGCGGCGGCGCTGACCGCCACCAGCCGGCGCCGCGCGCCTTCCGGTTCGGCCACCGCCACGCAGCTATCCGGCGGGGGGGCCAGGGCCTCCAGCGGCAACGCCGGCAGGTGGATGCAGAGCCAGAGCATGGGCGGACCGCATCCTTGGGATTACCCGCAGGGGCGTGGTTTCCGTCCCCCCTGCGCGGGAGAGGGAGGCAAGGGCGGGCGGAGCGAAGGCATGCGTGCTAGGCAGCCCGCGGCAGCGGGTAGCGCAGCTGCGCACCGGGGCGCGCGCCGCGGCAGCGCAACACTTCCACCTGCAGGCCGTCCGGCGCGGCGGAAACCTGCAGGCGCACCGCGGCGACGGAATTGGCCGGGCCGGCGTGCGCGTGCGAAACGATGCCGACACTGCGTCCGGTCTCTGCGGCGAGTTGCAAGCGGCGCTCGACGGAGGCGTCCAGCGGTGGGCTCCACAATGCAACCGTGCCGAAGAGACCGGACCGCAGCATCTGCTCGGTGGCCCACAGCGCATCCAGGCGATCCTTCGGCGTGATCCAGAGCAGGTGCTCCAGGGCCACGCCGGCGTCGCGCAGCGCCGGGGCATAAGGGATGTAAGGCGGCGCCACCAGCGCCGCCGGCCGGCCGGCCTGGGTCATGCGCGCCAGCAGCGGCAGCAGCAGCGAAAAGCCCAGGCCGGTTTCGCTGCCCACCACCTGCGACAGCGCGCCCGCCGGCCAGCCGCCCGCCAGCGCCGCGTCGAGCTGGGCGTTGCCGGTGGGCTCGGCGTCCGGCCGCAGGCGGCCGAAGCCGCGCCAGATGCCGGGCATCGCCGCCAGGGCGTCGAGCGCCGCCGCGGCCCGGCTCGGGACAGCGCCCATGGCGGCGGCGCTCATCCGCCGCTGCGGATCAGGCCGGCGTAAATGCCGGCGATGCGGAACGGCGCCTGTTCCTGGCTGCCTTCGCCGCCCGCCGCCAGGTCGATTTCGATCGGCCGGTAGGCGGGCGCGGAGTTTTCCGGCTGCAGGATCACCTTGCGGCCGCGGCGGAAATAGCGCTTGAGCGTGATCTCGTCGTCGCCGGTCTTCGGGTGCGGCAGCACCGCGGCGACGATCTGGCCGTTGTCGGCGTCGGCCTGCGCATGGATGCCGACCAGGTCGCCGTCGAGGATGTTGGCTTCCTTCATCGAGTGCCCGGCGACGCGGTGCAGGAAATCCGCGCGCGGGTGGAACAGCTCCGGGTCGATGCGCAGCCAGGTGTCGATGTTGGCGGCGGCGGTCACCGGGGAGCCGGCGGCGATGCGGCCGATCAGCGGCAGCTCGAACTGGTGCGAGAGCGCCTCGTCGGCGTCGCGCAGCAGGCGGATGCCGCGCGCGTCACCGGGGATGATCTCGATGCAGCCGTGCCGCGCCAGCGCCTTCAGGTGGTCCTGCGCGGCGTTCTTGGAGCGGAAGCCGAAGCGGATGGCGATGTCGTCGCGGGTGGGCGGGTAGCCGCTCTCGCGCAGGCTCTGGCGGATGAATTCCAGGATCTCGTTCTGCCGCTCGGTGAGGCCGGCGGCAGCGCCTGCGCGTTCCGGGGAGGACGGGTCGGTTGCGGTCGGCGACATGGGCAGCCCTTGCAAATCGGAGGCGGGAGGGATACTGTACAAAAAAGCAGCCCTGTACGCAAGGACAGTTTATGAACCTCCCCACCGCCCGCAGCGCCGATCATCCCGCCCGCCGCCCGTCCCGCAAGCCGCGCCGCGCCGCCCGCGGCGCCGCCGTGCGCCGCCGCCCCCCGCCGCGGCCGGCTGCCTGGGTCACCGCCGGCCAGGTCGACACCTGGCTGCTGCAGGGCCTGATCGTGGCGGCGATGGGCGGCATGCTGGCCTGGTTCCACGCGCCGCTGGGGGCGCTGGTGAAAGGA
>JADHNH010000182.1 GCA_016779605.1 Nevskia sp.
ATTTGAATCGGAGCGACAACGAGCGCCCGTTCCCCCGATTTTTACAGGGCGTCAAAATTTTGACGCTGACTGACAAACGGTGGCAATACGTGCCTAGAACGGTCAGTTCGATCCTGGATTTGTCAATCGCGTCCGGCCGATAATGTCCGCAGGTGACCAATGCGCCATGGACAGGCATCTGTTGGTCGCCGAGACGCCCGGCATGAAGCTGGGCGTCGTCCTGTTTGGGGTCAAGAATAAAAACTGGAAGCAGGAAGGGCGGCCACCGTGCCGCCCTTTTTTTGCCTGCCGATAGGGGATTATGCGAGCGTGTTGCCGCTTGATTCCGGGTGCCGAACATGACGACGCCCAGCTTCATGCCGGGCGTCTGAGTGACCGACCGAATGCCGTCCTTGGACCGGCCGGTGACTTGGTTCGATTATTCGCCGTTTGCGCCGGCGGCACCACCGCAAACCCGGCCGTCTTCGCGCGTTCAGCTACCGCCCGTCGGAAAACGTCAAAATTTTGACGCCAACAGGCTTCTGCCGGCTAGGCGGCCCGGCGGCAGGCCGTCGCGACTGCAGCGGCGCGGGCGCGGGGCTTACCAGTGGGTTTCGTGCTCGGCCACGGCGGTGATTTTGTGGATGCTCAGGTCCGCGCCGTTGAATTCCTCTTCAGCGCCAAGCCGCAGGCCGACGACGCTCCGGATCAGGCCGTAGACCAGCAGGCCGGCGCCGAAGGCGATGCCCACGCCCAGGGCGGTGCCGGCCAGCTGCGCGGCGAGGCTGACGCCGCCGATGCCGCCGAGCGCGGTGCTGCCGAAGATGCCGGCGGCGATGCCGCCCCAGGCGCCGCACAGGCCATGCAGCGGCCATACGCCGAGCACGTCGTCGATCTTCCAGCGGTTCTGGGTGAGGGTGAACAGGTGGACGAACAGGGTGCCGGCGACGGCGCCGGTGACGAAGGCGCCGGCGGGGTGCATGACGTCGGAACCGGCGCACACGGCGACCAGCCCGGCCAGCGGGCCGTTATGGACGAATCCGGGGTCGTTGCGGCCGGCGAGCAGCGCTGCCAGGGTGCCGCCGACCATCGCCATCAGCGAGTTCATCGCAACCAGCCCGGAGATCCGGTCCAGGGTCTGCGCGCTCATGACGTTGAAGCCGAACCAGCCGACCACCAGGATCCAGGCGCCCAGGGCGAGGAACGGGATGCTGGACGGCGGGTGCGCGGCGATGTTGCCGTTGGCGGCGTAGCGGCCGCGGCGCGGGCCGAGCATGAGCACCGCGCCCAGCGCCACCCAGCCGCCGACGGCGTGCACCACCACCGAGCCGGCGAAGTCGTGGAAGGCGGCGCCGCAGTGCCGCTGCAGCCAGTCCTGCAGGCTCCAGCCGTCGTTCCAGGCGATGCGCTCGAACAGCGGATACACCAGGCCCACCAGGGCGAAGGTCGCCGCCAGCTGCGGGTAAAAGCGCACGCGTTCGGCGATGCCGCCGGAGACGATGGCGGGCACCGCGGCGGCGAAGGTGAGCAGGAAGAAGAAGCGGGTGAGCGCGAAGCCGTTTTCCTGCGCCAGCTCGGCGGCGGGCGCGAAGAAGTGGATGCCGTAGGCGATGCCGTAGCCGACCAGGAAATAGGCCAGGGTGGAGACGGAAAAATCGCACAGGATCTTGACCAGGGCATTGACCTGGTTTTTCTTGCGCACCGTGCCGAGCTCGAGAAAGGCAAACCCGGCATGCATGGCCAGGATCAGGATGGCGCCGAGCAGGATGAAGAAGACGTCGGCCGGCGTCTTGGTAACGTGCACTGGATTAGTCCCCGTATGGGTTGTACGGCACCGCTATGGTGCGGTGTTCGTCAATTATCCACGAAGTCCGTTCGCTATTGGTGCAAAACCGGCTTGAACGAACTTGCCGGCGGGGATCTCCGGCGCGAGGCGCCTCAGGGTTTGCGGACGGCCGCCGTGTCCAGCACCGCATGGTCGTGGCAGGCGTCCGGCCCGGGCTCGCAGCTGGCGCGTTCGATCTGCACGGTGGCGTGGGCGACGCCGAAATGCTCGCGCAGGCGCTCCTGGATGGCCGCCAGGGCGGCGCCCTGGTCGGCGGAGTCTTCGAGCACGGCATGCAGGGTCATGACCGGCCGCGCGTCGGTCAGCGACCAGACGTGCAGATGGTGGATGCCGCGGACGGCCGCGATGCCGGCGACCAGGTCCGAGGCGACTTCCGCGGGGTCCAGGCCAGGCGGGGTGCCTTCGGCCAGGATGTGGGCGGACTGGCGGGCCAGGCTCCAGCCGCCGCGGACGATGAGCACCGACAGCAGGGCGGACAGCAGCGGATCGACCGGGGTCCAGTGGCTGAAGATGATGACCACGGCGGCGGCGACCGCGGCGACGGAGCCGAGCAGGTCGTAGAGCACGTGCATCAGGGCGCCGCGCAGGTTGATGCTGTCGTGGCCGCCGCGCAGGACCAGGAAACATGCCAGGTTCGCCAGCCCGCCGATGATCGCGACCCACAGCATCAGGCCGCCCTGCACCGGCTGCGGCGCCAGCAGGCGGTGCACCGCTTCGCCGAGGATCCAGGCGCCGAGCACCAGCAGGGCCAGGCCGTTGACGAATGCGGCGAGGACTTCGTAGCGATGATGGCCGTAGGAGTAGGTTTCGTCGGCCGGCCGCCGGCTGACGCGCACGGCGAGCAGGGCCAGCATCAGCGAGGCGGCGTCGGTCAGCATGTGGGCGGCGTCGGCCAGCAGCGCCAGCGAGCCCGAAATCAGGCCGCCGGCGACCTCGACCAGCATGAAGCCGGCGGTGAGGGCGAGCGCCCAGATCAGCCGCCGTTCGTTGCCGCTGCCGTAGTGGCGGTGATCGTGGCTGTGGCCGTGCCCATGGGCGCGGCCGGGGCCATGGCTGCCGTGATCGTGGTCATGGCCATCATGGCCATGACCGTGACCGTGGCCATGATCGTGCGCGCCATGCTGCGGCGCGTGCCCGGCGGCCGCGGCCATGGCTGTGCTCAGAGGTCCCCGCCGATGCGCACGACGGTGCGGCCCAGGGCCTTGCCGGCGATCAGCTCGTCGCAGACCTTGGCGACGTCTTCCAGGCCGACCACGCGCGGGGCGATGGCGGCCAGGTGCTGCGGCTTCCATTCGCCGGCGAGCTTGTCCCACACCGCCACGCGCCAGGGGCGCGGGCATTCCACCGAGTTGATGCCGAGCAGGCTGACGCCGCGCAGGATGAACGGCATCACCGTGGTGTTGAGCACGTGGCTTTGCGCCAGGCCGATGCTGGCGATGTTGCCCCAGGGCCGTACGGTGCGGGTGAGGTAGGTGAGGGTGTCGCCGCCGAGGTTGTCGACCGCCCCGCCCCAGCGCGCCGCTTCCATCGGCTTGCTGCCGAGGTCGAGCGTGGTGCGGTCGACGATCTCGCTGGCGCCGAGCTTGCGCAGGTAGTCGGCCTGCGCGGCCTTGCCGGTGAGGGCGGCCACGGTGAAGCCGAGGCGGCTGAACAGCTCGATGGCGACGCTGCCGACGCCGCCGGTCGGGCCGGTGACGACGATCGGCCCAAGCTCGGGCGCCTGGTGGTTTTCCAGCATGCGGCGCAGGCCCAGCGCGGCGGTGAAGCCGGCGGTGCCCAGCGCCATCGCCTCGAACAGGCTCAGGCCGCGCGGCAGCGGCACCAGCGCGTCGGCCGGCAGGCGGGCGAACTCGGCCAGGCCGCCGTCGAGCGCTTCGCCGATGTTGTTGCCGGTGACCAGCACCTTGTCGCCCGGCTTGAAGGCCGGGTCCGCGCTGCTTTCCACCACGCCGGACAGGTCGATGCCGGCCACGCGCGGATAGCCGCGCATGATGCGGCCCTTGCCGGTGACGGCCAGCGCGTCCTTGTAGTTGAGGCTGGAATACGCCACCTTCACCACCACCGCGCCGGGGTTGAGATCGTCCAGGCGGATCGTCTCCAGGCGCGACTGGGTGGCCTTCTCGACCTGGTGGACCCGCAGGGCCTTGAAGCTGGTGGAACTGGACATGGTGGATTTCCGGCAGAATCTGGAGACGGATGCGCATTTTGCCCTAACGAGATTCTCCATGTCGCAATACGACCGCAACGCCCCGCTGCTGGAATCCCACATGCAGGCCGACCCGCTGCTGCAGTTCGAGCGCTGGCTGGCCGACGCCGCCGGCGCCGGCATGCGCGAGCCCACGGCGATGACCCTGTCCACCGTCGGCGCCGACGGCCGGCCCAGCGGCCGCATCCTGCTGTACAAGGGGCTGCATGAAGGCGGCTTCACCTTCTACACCAACTACGAGTCGCGCAAGGGCGCGGAGCTGGCGGCCAGCCCGTTCGCGGCGATGACCTTCTGGTGGGACCGGCTGGAGCGGCAGGTGCGCATCGAAGGCCGCGTGCACCGCCTGCCGCCGCTGCTGTCGGACGAGTATTTCGGCACGCGGCCGCGCGGCTCGCAGCTCGGTGCCCATGTTTCGCAGCAGAGCCGCGTGGTGGCCGCGCGCGAGGAGCTCGACCGGCGCCTGGCGCAGACGCAGGCGCACTTCGGCGACGGCCCGATCCCGCGGCCGGCGCACTGGGGCGGCTATCAGCTGGTGCCGGAGACGATCGAGTTCTGGCAGGGGCGCCTGGACCGCCTGCACGACCGCCTGCTGTACCGCCGCGACGTGCCGGGCTGGCGCATCGAGCGGCTGGAGCCGTGAGCGCGGCGCCGCCCGCCCAGGACCGGGCCGCGCGGCTCGGCCTGGAGCCGCATCCCGAGGGCGGCTATTTCCGGCGCATCTACACCGCGCCGCGGACCGTGGGCACGAGCGGCGGCGAGCGGCCGCTGGCAACCTCGATCTATTACCTGCTGGACCGCCGCCAGCCGCTCGGGCGGCTGCACCGCAACCGCAGCGACATCCTGCATTTCCTGGTCGACGGCGGCCCGCTGGAGTACCTGCTGCTCGACGCCGGCGGCGTGCTGCGCCGGCAGCGGCTGGGCCCCGGCGAGGGCGAAGCGCGGTTCCTGCTGGTGCCGGGCGGCTGCTGGAAGGCTTCGCAGCTGCTGGAGCCGGCCGCGCATGCGCTGGTGGCGGAGGTGGTGACGCCGGGCTTCGACTACGCCGACCACGAATTCGCGCGCGAGGAGGACCTGCGGCGCGAGCATCCGGCACAGCTTGCCGCGCTGGCGCGATTCGTCACTCCCGCAGCGAGATGATGCGCCAGCCGCGCCTGGCGGCTTCCGCGCGCAGGATCGGGTCCGGATCCACCGCCACGGCGCTATCGGCGAATTCCAGCAGCGGCAGGTCGTTCTGCGAATCGCTGTAGCAGGTGGCGTGACGGTATTCGATCTCGCGCCGCTCCAGCCAGTCGCGCAACCGCAGCACCTTGCCTTCGCGGAAATTGGGGTGGCCGGTGAGCCGGCCGGTGAAGCGGCCGTCGATGGTTTCCGGCTCGGTGGCCAGCAGGTGCGGCACGCCCAGCAGCTCGGCGATGGGCTCGGTGATGAAGCGATTGGTCGCGGTGGTGATGATCAGCAGGTCGCCGCGCGCGCGGTGCTCGTCGAGCAGCGGCCGCGCGCCGCGCGCCACCACCGGCGCGATCTGCTCCTGCACGAAGCGGCCGCGCAGGGCGCGCATCTCCGCCGGGTCGCCCTGCACCAGCGGCGCCAGCGAAAAGCGCGCGAACTCCTCGATGTCCAAGGTGCCGGCGTTGTACTCCTCGTAAAAGCGCCGGTTCTCGCGCTCGTAGCTGGCGCCGTCGACGCGCCCGTGCGCGATCAGGAACTGGCCCCAGAGGTAGTCGCTGTCGCCCGCCAGGAG
>JADHNH010000049.1 GCA_016779605.1 Nevskia sp.
TCCGCCGACGCGAGGTTCGACAGCATGTGCGAATCCTGGTTGGGCAAGGGGTGCAGCAGGGCCCGGCCGTCGGCGTCGTATTCCAGCCGCATGCGCAGCAGCCGCTCGCGCTGCGGGTCGCGCTCCACCGCTGCGGCCAGCCGGCCTGGATGCCACAGTGGCGCGGGCTGCTGCGCTCCCTCCAGGCAGTCCAGCGCGCGGCGCACGTGCAGGCACAGGCAGATGAGCACGGCACCGGGATTGCCGGGCAGGGCGAACATGGCGCGCTCGCCGGTGACGCCGAAGAACAGCGGCTTGCCCGGCTTCTGCGCCACGCCCCAGAACACGCGCCTGACGCCGAGCTGCTCGGCGGTGGCCGGCAGGTGGTCGTGGTCGCCCACCGAGGCGCCGCCGGCGCTGAGGATGAGGTCGGCTTCGCCCAGCGCTTTTTCCAGCGCGCGGCGCACGGCATGCGGCTCGTCGCCGACGTGCACCGCCGGCGTCGTCGCGTAGCCCCAGCGCTCCAGTACGGCGCGCAGCAGCGGGCCGTTGCTGTCGGGGATCTCGCCGAAGCGCAGGTTGCTGCCGACCGGGCGCACTTCGTCGCCGGTCACCAGCAGGGCGATGCGCGGCGGCCGCACCACGCTCAGCCGTTCGATGCCGGCGTTGATCAGCGCGGGCAGCAGGCCCGGCGTGATGCGCTGGCCGGCCTGCGCCACCAGGGTGCCACAGGCGAGTTCCTCGCCGCGCCAGCGGACGTTGCGCCGTGCCGGGTAGGGGGCGGTGAAGACCAGCGCATCGCCTTCGCGGCTCACCCGTTCCTGCGGGATCACGCAGTCGGCGTCGGGCGGCAGCGGCGCGCCGGTGAGGATGCGCGCACAGGTGCCGGCCGGCAGCGCGGGCAGGCAGTCGTGGGCGCCGGCGGCGAGGTGCGCGGTGAGGCGCAGCCGCACCGGCGATGCCGCGGATGCGGCCGCCGTGTCGGCGGCGCGCAGGGCATAGCCGTCCATCGCGCTCTGGTCGAAGCGCGGCAGGTCGGTGGACGACGGCAGCGGCGCGGCGAGCACGCGGCCCAGCGCCTGGGTGATCTTCAGCGACTGCGTCGGCAACGGCCGCAGGTTGCCGGCATAGGCGGCCAGCGCCGCGTCGATCGTGATCATGCGTTCGGCTCGCGGCGCTCCAGCGCCCGCAATTGGTGCTCGGCCTGGCGCCATTCCGCCGGCGTGTTGGCGCTCCAGGCCCAGCGCGGCCAGTCCGAAAAATCGGCTTCGGCCACGCGATGGCGCGTCAGCCACTGGCGCGGCGCGGTGCCGCCGCCGGCGAGGTAGTCCTCCAGGTCCGCCAGCAGGTCGCGCGGTAGCAGGCTGCACAACGGCTGCCGCCCGGCGCCATCCTGCACCACGGCGATGTCGGCCCGCTTCGAGACCAGCGCACGGTGCAGGCGTGCGGCGAGGTCGGGCGGCAGCAGCGGCGCGTCGCCGGGCACGCACAGCAGCCACTCGGTGCGTGCGGCGGCCAGCCCGGCGGCGATGCCCGCAAGCGGTCCCTTGCCGGCGTGCCGGCCGTCGTCCACCACGGCATGGCCGAAGGCCGCGTAAGCCTCGCGCGAGCGGTTGGCGACGATCAGCGCCGCCGCGGCTTGCGGAACGGTTCGTTCAAGCACGCGCGCGATCAGGGTGCGCCCGTCCATAAGCCGCAGCGGCTTGTCCACGCCGCCCAGGCGGTCGCCGGCGCCGCCGCAGAGGATCGCCGCGGTGATGTCGGATTTGATCGCGTCCGGCTGCATTGGACGAGTCTAAGCCGAAAACTTCCGCCGTAACCGGGCTGGAGCTGCTGCGCAATGGTTCCCTTCTCCGCTACGGAGAGGGCTCTGTACTGCGCCGTTGGAGTCCATCCCGAGACCCGCGGCGCGAGCTGGGCCGGGGTTACTGCGCAGCAGGTACCTTCTCCCCCACGGCAAGAGGGCTCTTGGCCGGCTCCGGCGCCAGCCGGTCCAGCAGCGCCGCCAGCGCGGGCATGCGCGCAGCCGGTTGCTCGAGCTCCTTGGCGCTGATGTGCAGGCGCTTCTGGCCTTCCAGCTTGTATACCTTGGGCTGACCCTGGATCAGCTTGATCAGCTTGATCGCCTCGACCTGCGGCTGCGGGCCGAATTCGAGCGTGGCGGTCTTCTGGCCGGCGCGGATCTTGACGAGGCCAATGCGCTCGCCCTTCTGGCGCAGCAGCGCGCTCTCGAACAGGCGCTCGGCCTGCGGCGGCAGCAGGCCGAAGCGGTCGATCATCTCGACCTTCAGCTCGTCCAGCGCCGGCTCGTCGTGGGTTTCGGCGATGCGCTTGTACAGCACCAGGCGGGTGTGCACGTCGGGCACGTAGTCTTCCGGGATCAGCGCGGACACGCCCAGGTCCACCTCGCAGGCGGCGTGCCCGCGGTAGGCGCTGAACGGCTCGTCGCCGATGCGGCCGCTCTTGAGCGCGCGCACTGCTTCGGCCAGCAGGTCGGCGTAGAGGGTGAAGCCGACTTCCTCGATCTGGCCGGACTGGTGCTCCCCCAGCAGCTCGCCGGCGCCGCGGATCTCCAGGTCGTGGGTGGCCAGGGCGAAGCCCGAGCCGAGGTCGCCGAGCTGCTCGATCGCCTCCATGCGCTTTTCCGCGTCGGGCGACAGCGCGCGCCGGCTCGGCACCAGCAGGTAGGCGTAGGCGCGGTGGTGGCTGCGGCCGACGCGGCCGCGCAGCTGGTGGAGCTGCGCCAGGCCGAGCATGTCGGCGCGGTCGATGATGATGGTGTTGGCGGTGGGCACGTCGATGCCGGACTCGATGATCGTGGTGCACACCAGGATGTTGAAGCGGCTGTGGTAGAAATCCAGCATGACCTGCTCGAGGTCGCGCTCGCGCATCTGGCCGTGGGCGTAGCGCACGCGGCCTTCCGGCACCAGCTTCTGCAGCTCGCCGGCGAAGCGCTCGATGTCGCGCACCTCGTTGTGCAGCACGTAGACCTGCCCGCCGCGGCGCAGTTCGCGCAGGCAGGCTTCGTAGACCAGCGCGCTGTCCCATTCCGCCACGAAGGTGCGGATCGCCAGGCGCGCCGCCGGCGGCGTGGCGATGATCGACAGCTCGCGCAGGCCGGCCAGGCTCATGTTGAGCGTGCGCGGGATCGGCGTGGCGGTGAGCGTCAGCAGGTGCACCTCGGCGCGCAGGTTTTTCAGCCGCTCCTTGTGGCGCACGCCGAAGCGGTGCTCCTCGTCCACCACCACCAGCCCGAGGTCCTTGAAGCGCACGTCGTCCTGCAGCAGCCGGTGGGTGCCGATGACGATGTCGATGCGGCCTTCGCGCAGGTCGTCCAGCAGCGCGGCCTGCTCCTTTGCGTTGCGCAGGCGCGACAGCCCGGCGATGCGCAGCGGCGCGCCGGCGTGCGGATGGCTGCTTTCGTACTGCGCGAAGCGGTCGCGGAAATTCTTTTCGTGCTGCTGCACCAGCAGGGTGGTGGGCGCCAGCACGCAGACCTGCTTGCCGGCGCGGGCGGCGACGAAGCAGGCGCGCAGCGCCACCTCGGTCTTGCCGAAGCCGACGTCGCCGCAGACCACGCGGTCCATCGGCCTGGCCTGTCCCAGGTCCGCCAGCACCGCGTCGATCGCCTTCTGCTGGTCCGGCGTGGGCTGGAACGGAAAGCCTTCGCAGAACAGCGCATAGTCGCCGGCGTCGTAGTTGAGGGCGGCGCCGCTGCGCGCGGCGCGGCGCGCCTGGATCTGCAGCAGCTCTGCGGCGACGTCGGCGGCGCGCTCGCGGGCGCGCTCGCGCGCCTTGGCCCAGCGTTCCGAGCCCAGCGCGTGCAGCGGCGCGGAGTCGGGCTCGGCGCCGGTGTAGCGGTGGATCAGGTTGAGCGAGGCCACCGGCACGTAGAGCTTGTCGCCGTCGGCATACTCCAGCACCAGGTACTCGGCGGCGATGCCGCCGGCGTCGAGTTTCTGCAAGCCGAGGTAGCGCCCCACGCCGTGCTGCACGTGCACCACCGGGGCGCCCGGCTGCAGGTCGTTGAGGTCCCGCAGGATGGTTTCGGGGTCGCGGATGCGGCCGCGCTTGCGCACCGACACCGGCGCGTGCTGGCCGAAGATCTGCGACTCGGCCACCAGGGCGACGCCGGCGGCGGCCAGGCGGAAGCCCTCCTGCAGCGGGCCCAGGGTCACGCCGTAGCGGTTGCGGTCCGCGGCGAACGCCAGCCAGCCGGCGTGCTCGCGCGTCTGCAGGCCGAGCGGCTTGAGCCAGCTCAGCAGAGCCTCGCGGCGGCCGGCCGACTCGGCGACGAACAGCACGCGGTCCGCGCCCTGCGCCAGGAACGCCTTCACCGCCTCGGCGCCGGCCGCGAGCGGCTCGACCCGCTGGTCGGCGGCGTTGCCGGCGCCGCCGTCGACGATCGCCGCGCGCGGGTGGCGTTCCAGGCGCTGCCGCGCTTCCGCCGGCGGCAGGAACAGGTCCGCCGGCTTCATCACCGGCCGCTCCAGGTTGCCGGAGTAGCGCTGGTGGCGTTCCTCGATCTGCTTCCATTCGGCGGTCCAGGCCGCACCGGTGTCCTCGGTCTGTACCACCAGGCAGTCGCCGGGCAGGTAGTCGAACAGGGTTGCGGTGGCGTTGCCGCCGGCGCCCGGGGCGAAGAACAACGGCAGGTAGGCCTCGATGCCGGCCGGCATCAGGCCCTTGCTCACGTCGGCGTAGATACGCGAGCGCGCCGGGTCGCCGGGAAAATATTCGCGGTAGCGCCGGCGGAAGGTCTCGATGCCGTCCTTGTCGGTGGGGAACTCGCGCGCCGGCAGCAGCCGCACTTCCGGCACCTTGTCGGTGGAGCGCTGGGTTTCCGGGTCGAAGCGGCGGATGGTCTCCACCTCTTCGTCGAACAGGTCCAGGCGGTAGGCCTCGTGCGAGCCCATCGGAAACACGTCGATCAGCGCGCCGCGCACGGCGAACTCGCCCTGGGTCTGCACCTCCGACACGCTCTGGTAGCCGGCCGCCACCAGCCGCTCGCGGAAGCCGTGCGGGTCCAGCCGGTCGCCGGCCTGCAGCAGCAGCACCCGGCCGTACAGCCAGGCCTGCGGCGGCAGCCGCTCCAGCAGCGTGCCGGCGGTGACGATCAGCACGCCGCGGCGCTGCGCCGGCAGCCGGTAGAGCGCGGCCAGCCGGTCCGACAGGATCTCCTGGTGCGGCGAAAACGGGTCGTACGGCAGCGTCTCGGTGTCGGGGAAGTGCAGCAGCGGCAGGCTGCCGCCGAGGAAGAAGCCGAGCTCCTCCTCCAGGCGGTAGGCGCGCTGCTCGTTGCCGGCCACCACCACCACCATGCCGTCGTGGCGGCCGGCCGCCTCGGCGATCGCCAGCGCCGCAGACTGCCCGGGCAGGCCGCTCCAGCGCACGGGCTGGTCCGGTGCGGGCGGCAGCGGCGGGTTCAGCAGCAGGGGGTGTTGGTTGGTGGACACGGGGCAAAAGCGGGGCGAGCGGCGGCGGATTATCGCGCCGGACGGGCGCGGCTTCCAGGTCCTTATACAAGTGCTAGGCTTGGGCGGTTGGCCTTCACGACCAGGAGCGCGCCATGAACGCACCGGACCAGCATCGCCTCGCCGACCGCTTCCTCACCCACACCGTCGAGAACCAGCCGCCGCTGCTGCTGCCCTACGACGCCTACGCCACCGACCTGCCGCTGCGCGAGGCGCTGGCGCGGGAAGGCGGCGGCTGGGCCGAAAGCCATGTCGCCGCGTACGGCCCGCTGGCCGGCGGCGAGCTGATGCAGCTCGGCTTCCTGGCCAACGAAAACAAGCCGAAATTCAAGCCGTTCGACCGCTACGGCAACCGCATCGACGAGGTCGAGTTCCACCCGTCCTACCATCAGCTGATGCGCACCGCGATCGCCCACGGCGTGCCCAATTTTGCCTGGCGCCACGCGGACCGGGCGGGCGCGCACGTGGCGCGCGCCGCGCTCAATTACCTGCACACGCAGCCGGAACAGGGCAACGGCTGCCCGCTGACGATGACTTACGCCTGCGTGCCGACCCTGCGCCACCAGCCGGAGCTGGCGCAGCAGTGGCTGCCGCGAGTGCTGTCCACCGACTACGACTCGCGCTTCATCCCGGCCTGGGACAAGCGCGGCAACACCGTCGGCATGGGCATGACCGAGAAGCAGGGTGGCTCCGACGTGCGCGCCAACACCACGCGTGCCTACGCCGCCGGCGGCGGCCTCTACGAGCTGGTGGGGCACAAGTTCTTTTTGTCGGCGCCGATGTGCGACGCCTTCCTGGTGCTCGCCTATATCGACCAGGGGCTCAGCTGCTTCCTGGTGCCGCGCTTCACGCCGGAGGGCGCGCTCAACGCCATCCGCATCCAGCGGCTCAAGGACAAGCTGGGCGACTGGAGCAACGCCAGCTCGGAAGTGGAGCTGGCCGGTGCCCAGGCCTGGAAGGTCGGCGCCGAGGGCCGCGGCGTGGCGACCATCCTGGAAATGGTTGCCCTGACCCGGCAGGACTGCCTGATCGGCTCGGCCGGCATCATGCGCCAGGCGCTGGTGCAGGCGCTGCACCACGCGCGCCACCGCAAGGCATTCGGCAAGCTGCTGGTCGACCAGCCGCTGATGCGCAACGTGCTGGCGGACCTGGCGCTGGAATCCGAGGCTGCCACCGCGCTGATGCTGCGCGTGGCGCGCGCCGTGGACGCCACCCACCGCGACCCGGCGGAAGCGGCGTTCGCGCGCATCGCCACCGCCATCGGCAAGTACTGGGTGTGCAAGCGCTGCGCGCCGTTCGTCAACGAGGCGCAGGAATGCCTGGGCGGCATCGGCTACGTCGAGGAGAACAACCTGCCGCGGCTGTACCGGCAGGCGCCGCTCAACTCGATCTGGGAAGGCAGCGGCAACATCCAGTGCCTGGACGTGCTGCGCGCGCTGTCGCGCGAGCCGGCCACCCGCGACGTGCTGGCCGCCGAACTCGCCGCGGCGCGCGGCGGGCACGCCGCACTGGATGCGGAAGCCGCGCGCCTGCAGCGCGAGCTGGCCTTGAGCGAGGACCTGGAGTCGCGCTCGCGCTGGCTGGTGGAGCGCATGGCCCTGGCGCTGCAGGCCGCCATCCTGGTGCGTGCCGGCAACCACGCGGTGGCCGACGCCTTCTGCGAGTCGCGCCTGGGCGGCGCCCACGGCCTGGCCTTCGGCACGCTGCCGCCGCAGGCGCCGATGGCGGCGCTGATCGAGCGGGCGTTTCCGGCCGCGTGAGGTACTTCTGGCAACGCACCGGTCCCGATTCCCTCTCCCTCCGGGAGAGGGCGAGGGTGAGGGGCCGGCGGTTCGACGGGGTGCGCACCCGGTCGATGCCGCGCCCAGCGCCACGTGGCACAGCGTCTCCCGGAGGGAGAGGCGACCGCAAATCAAATTGACTCGCCCGGGCTTGTCGTCGAGAGCCCCGCAGTGAGGGTGCGCGGCGCTCAATAGAAAAGCATTAACGACAGCAAGTCGCTAATCTATCCGCCATGTCCAGCATCACCCTGCTCATGGCGTTCGCCGAGTCCGCCAAGCAGCTCAGCTTTGCCAGGGCTGCGCGCGAGCTCGGCCTGTCGCCTTCGGCCGTCGCCAAGAACGTCGGCCGCCTGGAGCGCGATCTGGGGCTGCGCCTGTTCCACCGCACCACGCGCCGCGTCGGCCTCACGCCGGAAGGCGAGGACCTGTTCGAGCGCTGCCGCAAGGTGCTGGACGACGTCGAGGAACTCGAAGGCTTCGCCGCCGGCGCGGGCCGTGCGCCGGGCGGCAGCCTGCGCCTCAACGTGCCGGTCACCTATGGCCGCAGCGTCGTCATGCCGCTGGTGGCGCGCCTGGTGCGGGACCATCCGGCCATGGGCTTCGACATACGGCTGTCCGACGACTACGCCGACATCATCGGCGGCGGTTTCGACGCGGTGATCCGCATCGGCGCGATCCGCGACTCGGCGCTGGTCGCCCGTACGATCGACCACCAGGAACTGGGCGTTTACGCCTCCGGCGATTACCTTGCCAGGCGCGGCGTGCCGCGCCGGCCGGAGGACCTGGAGTCGCACGACCGCGTCGTTTTCCGCATGCCGGCCACCGGCCGCGTGCGGCCCTGGCAGTTCCGCCGGGAGCGGCGCCTGATCGAGCAGGCGCCGCCGGCCAAATATGCGGTCAACGAAGGCGAAGCGCTGGTCGAAGCCGCCGCGCTCGGCCTGGGACTGGTGCAGATGCCCACCTACATCGCGCGGGCTGCGCTGGAGCAGGGCCGGCTGCGCGAAGTGCTGGAGAAATTCCGCCCCGCGCGCATCCCGATCTCGCTCGTTTTCCCTTCGCGCCGGCATGTGCCGCCGAGGCTGCGGCTGTTGATCGATAGTCTGCTGGCGGACCGGGGTCGCGGTGCAGCCGGAATCGGTGCTACTTGAGCTGCTCCGACACGCCGGATGCAGCAGGGGCGCTCCCAGCGGTGTCGCCGCCGAAATATCGCAGGTATTCCTGGTTCAGCTCGATCAGCTTGGGATCGCTCAGGGCCTCGGTGGCGAACTCGCCGGCTGTCGACTTGGCCCAGTCCAGCCCGTCGTGGCCGAGCCCGTAGGTGGCGTCCTTCGACCACATGCTGATGGCACGCGTGAATGTGCGCTGGTAGGTACGGGTGGTGACGGTCTTATTGTGCACCAGCACTTCGTAAGTGATGGCCAGGCTGTTGTTGGTGACGACGGGAAGCAGGCCCAGGGTGCTGCCGGCCCACAGCGCCGATATGAATCCGGTGGCCTGGCCGGCAGCGGTGGGGCGCAGGCTGTGCGTCACCCGCAATGTAATCGGGCTGCCGTACAACTGCTTGTCGAGCCTGGAGAATGCCGGATTGGCCTTGATCGCGTCGAACAGCTCGTCGGTAGCAATCGAGCTGTAGAAATTCATCGCCGGCAAGGCGGTTGCGGGGTCGGCCGCATGCACCGGGAACTGTGCCGCGAGCATCAGGCCGGCGGTGGCGAGAAGGCGGAATTTCACGGGGCGCTCACTGGTAGCAGCTAAGTTGCACGACGGCCGACAATGCGGCGTCGTTGGCGGTCTTCATGTCGCCCTTGGTGTTGGCTGGAACTTCGACGAAATCCACCTTGGCATAGCGCAGGAACATCGCGACGTAGCGGGCATCCAGCGCGAAGTTGACGTTTTGCGGCAACAGGCCGTCCTTGATCAGGGCGGCGGCGTTGAGGGTGCTGACGGTGACGCCGAGCAGCTCGCCGCCGTCGGACACGACCGGTCCGCCGCTGGCTCCGGGCTGGATCGGTGCGGAAAACTGGAACAACCCCATCGATCCCTTAAGCCCGGCGCGCGCGCTGACGTTGCCGCGCGTGAGGTTGGGCGTATCGGCGAGCAGGCCCTGCAACGGATAGCCGACGTTGGTCACGGCTTCGCCGAGCATCAGGTCCTCACCGGTGCGCAGCGGCAGCGACTTGTCGGTGGTCCGGCCGGTATCCAGGATCGCCACGTCGAGCAGGTCGCTGGAAACCTTCGGCGAAACCGCGAAGGTCTGATTGTCCTTCTGGGCCTCGATCACCGCGCAGTCGCGCGTGACGTGCGCCGCCGTCATCAATTCACCGCCCTTGTTGATGTAAAAGCCGGTCCCGGTGAGCGCGGGCCTGCTTTTGTCGACCAGTGTGTTCCGGTTGGTCGCCGACATCTTTGCCGCTGCGGGAAATTTCGCGTTGCTCGGATGCAGTTGTTGCAGCAGGTTGACGAATACCTGCTGCATGTCGCGCCGCGCCGTGTTCGGGAATCCGCTCAGCAGGGCCGGAGAGTTGATCTGCGCCACCTGGGTGGCGGTGGCGTCGAGGAGTTGCTGGCCGTCGGCACCTAAGACCCTGTAGTGCATTTCCAGGTGCACGTGGCCGGTTTCGAAGCTCCATTTGGGCGTGATCGTCAGCAACAATCCGTAGGTGCTGTCCGAATTGAAGTCGAACGGAACAATCTGGGTGAAATAGCTCGGACCCAGTTCCCGCCTCGCATCGTCCAGCGCCTTGCCGGGTTCGGCCCAAAGCCCCAAGGAACTGACGTAATAGCGCTCGGCCAATGCATTGGCGGGCATGTAAACCGCCACCACGGTGTCGTTCGGCAGGCGAACATCGGACGGCAATTCGCCGGCGCGCGCGGGATCGTATTCCGAAGCGGCGGCCGCGGTTGTGCCCAGCGCAGCGCACAAAACTCCGAGGGCGCATGCCCGTCGCCAGATTCGCATCAAGCCCCCGTACCCCAAGAAATTGCGCGTCCCTGCCACGCGGCATCCGATGCTGGCTCTGCGCGGAATCGCTTGCGGCTTGATCCGGTCCGCTTCAGGCAGCTCGTTGCCCTGTTGCCGGTTCATTGTAGATAGGCCAATCAGCTCCCGCAATGCGGATCGAGTGCCTGCGAACCGCTCGATTCGCCGGTCGTCACGTGGTCGGCGCCGGGACGGTCCTCCACTCTCTCCACGCCCGTTGCGGACGAAGCCGGCGTCAGGTCGCGCCGCGGCGTTCGCGTGCCCACCGGTGCTCGTAGGCTTTCAGGTGGCTGTAGGCCAGCCGCAGCAGCGGGGTGTCCACGCCGGCCTGCCCGGCGCGCTCCAGCAGGTCGCCGAGGATGTGGTCGGCTTCCACCCGCTGGCCGCCTTCGAGGTCGCGCATCATCGAGGCGGTGACCGGCGAGTCGGGCTGGCTGAGCATCTTGCGGGTGTCTTCCAGCACCGCCGGGCGCGGGCGGTGGCCGTGCGCTGCGGCGACGGCGGCGCACTCGTCCAGGCAGCGCAGCATCAGTTCGCGGCCGCCGGGGGCGGCGACGATGTCGCCGACGCTGGCGCGCATCAGGCAGGTCATGCCGGCCAGGCTGGCCAGCATCACCCATTTTTCCCACAGCGCCTGGAAGATGTCGCCGGCCGGCTTGGCGTCGACCTTGGCGCCGGTGAACAAGGCCTGCAGTGCGGCCACGCGCGGGCTGCGCTGCAGGCTGCGCTCGCCGAAGCGCAGCAGGTGGGTGGGCTGCATGTGGATCACCGCGCCTTCGCGGTTGAGCGTGACCACGATCGAACACAGCCCGCCCAGCACGCGCTCGGCGCCGAAGCGCTGGTCCAGGGCGTCGAAGTGGCGCAGGCCGTTCAGCACCGGCAGGACGATGGTATTCCGGCCCACGCCGGGCGCCACCGCTTCCATGGCGCTGTTGAGGTCATAGGCCTTGCAGGTGATCAGCACCAGGTCGTAGGGGCCGCCGACCTTGCTGGGCGGCACCAGGTGCGGCTTCAGCACCGCGTCGCCCTGCGGGCTGCGGATCACCAGGCCGGTCTCGCGCAGCTGCGCGGCGCGGCGTGCGCGCACCAGGAAGGACACGTCGCGCCCGGCTTCCAGCAGCCGGCCGCCGAAATAACCGCCGGTGGCGCCGGCGCCCAGGACCAGCGTGCGCATGATCGAGTTTCCTCGGAAAATCGGACAGGGCTTGAGAGCCCGGGTGGCGGCAAAGGTTCCGCAGAGCGGCGGCATTATCCGACAGGCCGGCGCATCGGCGCGCGCGTCCGGGATGTGCACGATTTAGAATGGCGCCGGCGCCGCCGCGCCGTTCGAGGAGGAACAGACCCCAGTGACGCCGGCCATCCTGGAAAGCATCGGCTATGCCGCGGCCAGCTGCACCACCTTGTCTTTCGTGCCGCAGGTGCTGCGGGTCTGGCGCACGCGCTCGGCCGCGGACATCTCCACGGCGATGTACGGCATGTTCATTTGCGGGCTGCTGTTGTGGACCGTATACGGGGCGTTCCTGGCGGCTTGGCCGATCATGATCGCCAACAGCATCACCATGGGCCTGGCCGGCTCGGTGCTGTGGATGAAGCACCGGTTCGGCGCTGCGGCGCATTGACCGGTGCCTTGCGGGCCTCTAAAATGTCGAATTCCCTGGCCTTTTTGCTTGGTTGTGTGCGGCCGGCGCAAACTTTACCGTGGAGTGCGAGACGATGTACGCCGTAATCAAGACAGGTGGTAAGCAGTACCGCGTGGCCCCGGGCGAGTCCCTGAAGGTGGAAAGCCTGGTTGCGGACGTTGGTGCCGCGGTGAGCTTCGACGAGGTGCTGATGGTCGCCAACGGCGAAGCCGTGCGCGTCGGCGCGCCGCTGGTGGATGGCGCCAGCGTCAAGGCGGAAGTCACCGCCCACGGCCGCGGCGACAAGATCCGCATCATCAAGCACCGCCGCCGTAAGCACTACCACAAGGAACAGGGCCACCGCCAGAATTTCACGGCGGTGAAGATCACCGAGATCGTCGGTTAAGTTGACGCGCCTGGCGGGCATGGCCCGCCGCGGCAGCGCATGTCGGCCCGGGCTGCACGGGTGAAGGGCCAGGAAGGGCCCGGCATCCTCACCAGGGCGGTAATGAAGCACGGATTGAACCAGGAGCATCGGCAATGGCACACAAGAAGGCGGGTGGCAGCACCCGCAACGGGCGCGACTCGCAGTCCAAGCGGCTGGGCGTCAAGCATTTCGGCGGCGAGCAGGTGGTGGCCGGCAACATCATCGTGCGGCAGCGCGGCACGCGCGTGCACGCCGGCGTCAACGCCGGCCTCGGCCGCGACCACACCATCTACGCCAAGGCCGACGGCAAGGTCGAGTTCCGCACGCGCGGGCCGAAGGGCCGCACGTTCGTTGACATCGTCGCGGGCTGACGGCAGGGATGTTCGATAAAGGCCCCGCAAGGGGCCTTTATTTTTTGTCCCCCATCCCGCAGATGACAGCCGCCTGGCAGCCATGAAATTCGTCGACGAAGCCAGCATCCGCGCCGAAGCCGGCGACGGCGGGGCCGGCTGCGTCAGCTTCCGCCGCGAGCGCGCCATCCCCTTCGGCGGCCCGGACGGCGGCGACGGCGGCGACGGCGGCAGCGTCTACGCGGTGGCCGAGGCCAACCTCAATACCCTGGCCGACTTCCGCTTCACCCGCGTGTTCCGCGCGCAGCGCGGCGCCAACGGCACCGGCGCCAACTGCCGCGGCCACGGCGGCGCCGACCTGGAAGTGCCGATGCCGCTGGGCACGCGCATCTTCGACATCGATACCGAGGAGCTGATCGGCGAGCTCACCGCCCCCGGGCAGCGCCTGAAGCTGGCGGCCGGCGGCTTCCACGGCCTCGGCAACACCCGCTTCAAGAGCAGCATCAACCGCGCGCCGCGCCGCTCCACGCCCGGCTCCCCCGGCGAGCAGCGCGACCTGCGCCTGGAGCTGAGCCTGATGGCCGACGTCGGCCTGCTGGGCATGCCCAACGCCGGCAAGTCCACCCTGCTGTCGGCGGTCTCCGCCGCGCGGCCGAAGATCGCCGACTATCCGTTCACCACCCTCTACCCGCAGCCCGGCGTGGTGTCGGTGGGGGTCAGCCGCAGCTTCGTCATGGTCGACGTGCCGGGGCTGATCGAGGGCGCCGCGCAGGGCGCCGGGCTGGGCATACGCTTCCTCAAGCACCTGCAGCGCACGCGCCTGCTGCTGCACCTGGTCGACATCTGCCCGCCGGACGGCGCCGGCATCGCCGAGCGGGTGCGCACCATCAACGCCGAGCTCGCTGGCTTCGGCCAGGAGCTGGCGCAGCGCGAGCAGTGGCTGGTGTTCAACAAGGTGGACCTGCTGCCGCCGGACGAGGCCGAAGCGCTGTGCGAGGCGGCGCTGCGCGAGCTCGACTGGCACGGCCGCAGCTACCGCATCTCGGCGGTGACCCATGCCGGCCTCGACGCCCTGTGCGCCGATGCAATGGCCTGGGTCGAGGCGCACGCGCCGCCGCCGGAAGCGCCCGCCGCCGGCACCGAAGACGCGGCTGCGGATTCCCCCGACCACAGCCGCAGCCCCGCCGAAGACGGCGGCGAGGACCATGCAGACGACGATGGACAGGAACAGACTCAAGACTAGCCGGCGCTGGGTGGTGAAGGTCGGCAGCTCGCTGGTCACGGCGCGCGGCCGCGGCCTGGACCGCGCGGCCATCGGCGACTGGTGCGCCCAGATCGCCGCGCTGCGCGCGCAGGGCCACCAGGTCGCCATGGTGTCCTCCGGCGCGGTTGCCGAGGGCATGGCGCGGCTCGGCCTGAGCAAGCGTCCGGCCACCCTGCACGGCCTGCAGGCCGCCGCCGCGGTCGGCCAGATGGGGCTGGTGCGGGCCTACGAGGCGGCGTTCGAGACCCACGGCGTGCGCGCCGCCCAGGTGCTGCTGACCCACGAAGACGTATCCGACCGCGGCCGCTACCTGAACGCCCGCGGCACGCTCAAGACCCTGATCGAGCTGGGCGTGGTGCCGGTGGTCAACGAGAACGACACCGTCGCCACCGACGAGATCCGGCTGGGCGACAACGATACCCTGGCGGCGCTGACCGTCAACCTGCTGGAGGCCGAGGTGCTGGTGATCCTCACCGACCAGGAGGGGCTGTACGACTCCGACCCGCGTCTGAACCCGGAAGCGCGGCTGGTCAGCGAAGTGCCGCTGTCCGACGCGCGCCTGATCACCATGGCCGGCGACAGCAAGGGCGAGCTCGGCCGCGGCGGCATGCGCACCAAGCTCACCGCGGCGCACTGGGCCGCCCGCTCCGGCGCCGCTACCGTCATCGCCCACGGCCGCGCGCCGGAGGCGCTGCTGCGCATCGCCCGCGGCGAGTCGATCGGCAGCCTGCTGCAGCCGGCGCAGACGGTGATGGCGGCGCGCAAGCGCTGGATCGCCGGCCAGCTGCAGGTGCGCGGCCGGCTCAGCCTGGATGCCGGCGCGGCGCGCGTGCTGCGCGAGCAGGGCCGCAGCCTGCTGCCGGTGGGGGTGACGCGGGTCGAAGGCAGCTTCGAGCGCGGCGACCTGGTGCTGTGCCTGGACCCGCAGGGCCACGAAGTGGCGCGCGGCCTGGTCAACTACAGCGCGGCCGAGGCCGTGCGGGTACTGGGCGTGCCCAGCGCTGAAATCCCGGCGCGCCTGGGCTATCCGGGCGAGCCGGAGCTGATCCACCGTGACAACCTGGTGGTAGCAGCCTAGAGCCCCGCCGGCCTTCGCCGGGCGGCTGCAAACCCTGCGCGCGCCGGCTGCGTCTAACCCGCGAATCCGCCGAAACTTCCGCCGCTACTTTCGGGCAAGGCGAATCCATCCGGGGGCGAACGTGCATCCAAGGGCTGCCGATCCGCGTGCCGGCTCAGGGCATGACGGGCAGGGCGAGGCAACGGGAATGCGGCAACTGGCGCCTGCCAGGGCGCCGGTGCGGGCCGTAATACGGCCGGCCGGCCGCGTGGCGTACGATCGTGGGGCGGTCAACCAATGAGTGCTATGCAAGGCAATATTCCGCGGAACGGGCGGTTTTGGCCGAACCTGGGCCTGGCCGCGCTGCTGGTGCTGGTGCTGCTGATCGTGCTGGCCGGCTGGCGCGCGGTCGCGCACCACGCGGCGGCCGCCGCGCCGATGCCGGCCGCCGGAGCAACGCCGGCCGGCCCGCTGGAGCTGGCCGCCGCCGACGTGGCCACCGTGTCGCTCAGCGAGCTGAGCCGGGTGCTGCCGCTGTCGGGGTCGCTGTCGCCGCTGGTGCAGACCACGCTCAAGTCGAAGGTGGCGGGCGAAGTGCTGGAACTGACCGTGCGCGAAGGGCAGGCGGTGCGGCGCGGCGAGGTGCTGGCGCGCATCGACACGCGCAATTCCAAGGCGCAGCTGGACAGCCAGCAGGCCGCGCTGGAAAAGGCCCGCGCGGACCTGGCGCTGGCCAAGCTCAACCGCGACAACAGCCAGGCCATGCTCAAGGAGCACTACATCTCGCAGAACGCCTACGACACCGCCGACAGCACCTACCAGGCGGACCTGGCCAGCGAGCGCGTCGCGCAGGCGCAGCTGCGGCTGGCGCAGATCGCCTGGGAGGACGCGGTGGTGAAGGCGCCGTTCGACGGCATCGTCGCCAGCCGGCTGGCGCAGCCGGGCGAGAAGCTCAACGTCGACGACAGCCTGCTGACCCTGGTGGACCTGTCGAAAATGGAGCTCGAGGCGCCGGCGCCGGCCTCGGAAATTCCCGGGGTGAAGGTCGGTCAGGTCGCGCGCTTCCGCGTCGGCGGCTTCGGCGACCGCCTGTTCGAGGGGCGGGTGGAGCGGATCAACCCGATGACCGAGCAGTCGTCGCGCTCGATCATGGTCTACCTGGCGGTGCCCAACCCCGATGGCTCCCTGCGCGGCGGCATGTTCGCGCAGGGCGCGCTGACCCTGGACAAGACCGCACCGACGCCGGCCATGCCGTACGCGGCGGTGCACCTGGAAGCGGGCCTGCCGTACGTGTTTGCGCTGGCCGACGGCAAGCTCGTGCGCCGCGCCGTCACCCTGGGGCTGCGCTCGGAAGACCAGGGCATGGTCGAGGTGCGCGACGGCCTCAAGGCCGGCGACCTGGTGGTCGTGGCGAACCTCGACACGCTCAAGGACGGCCAGGCCGCGGTGCTCAAGTCCGCCGTCGCTCCGGTGGCCGATTCCGGCCGCGGCAGCGGCGGCTGAGCGCGTGCACGCGCGGCGCGGCCGGCGGAAAAATCGCCCTTTGCCCCGCATGCAGGGAAAGGGAGAGACGTACAGCAAGTCCAGGGGCCTGTAGCCATGTGGATCACCAAGACCAGCATCGCCCAGCCCGTATTCGCCACCATGGTGATGGTGGCGCTGCTGGTGCTGGGCGTGGTCTCCTACCAGCGGCTGCCGGTGGAGCAGATGCCGGACGTGGCCAACCCGATGGTGAGCATCACCATCGAGTACCCGGGCGCCTCGCCGGAGGCGCTGGAAAACGACGTGGTCAAGCCGATCGAAAACGAGGTGAACACGGTCGACGGCGTCAAGCGCATCTGGGCGACCATGCGCGAAGGCACCGGCTACATGCAGATCGAGTTCCGGCTCGACACCAAGGTCGACGTCGCCACCCAGGAAGTGCGCGACAAGGTGGCGCAGATCCGCCAGACCTTCCCGCGCGACGTCAAGGACCCGCAGATCACCCGCGCCAACAACGACGACAACCAGCAGCCGGTGATCGTCCTCGACGTATACTCCGACACGCGCAGCCTGCGCGAGGTGTCCACGCTGACCCAGCAGGTGGTGGTCAAGGGCCTGCAGAACGCGCCCGGCGTGGGCAACGTGATGGTGAACGGCGACACCGTGCGCCAGGTGCAGGTGTTCCTGCGGCCGGCCCAGCTCGAGAGCTACGGCGTCGGCGTGGACCAGGCGATCGCGGCGATCCAGGCGGCCAACCAGGACCTGCCGGCCGGCAGCATCATCCGCGGGCCCGCCGAGCAGCTGGTGCGCGTGGAAGGCCGCATCAAGGAGCCGGCCGGCTTCCGCCGCATCGTCGTGGCCACCCAGGCCGGCGCGCCGGTGTACCTGGAGCAGGTCGCCGACGTGGTCGACGGCGAAGCTGAGGAAACCTCGGTCGCGCGGGTCGACGGCAAGCGCGCCGTCAACCTGCAGATCTTCCGCGTGCAGAACTCCAACATCGTCAAGGTCGGCGACGGCGTGCAGGCGGCGATCGCGGACCTGGCCAAGCGGCTGCCGCCGGACGTGCACATCGTCACCATCTATTCCAACGCGGACTGGATCAAGGGCTCGCTGTCGCGGGTCAAGCAGACCATCGTTGAAGGCGGCCTGCTGACCGTGTTCATCGTCTTCCTGTTCCTGCATTCCTGGCGCTCCACCGTCATCACCGGCCTGACCCTGCCGATCTCGGTGGTGGCCACCTTCATCGCGCTGCACGCGTTCGGCTTCACGCTCAACTTCATCACCCTGCTGGCGCTGTCGCTGTGCATCGGCCTGCTGATCGACGACGCCATCGTGGTGCGCGAAAACATCGTGCGCCACCTGCACATGGGCAAGAGCCACGTCGCCGCGGCGCGCGAAGGCACCGAGGAGATCGGCCTGGCGGTGATGGCGACGACCTTCGCCATCCTGGCGGTGTTCGTGCCGGTGGCGTTCATGAGCGGCATCATCGGCCGCTTCTTCTTCCAGTTCGGCATCACCGTGGCGGTGGCGGTGCTGGTGTCGCTGTTCGTGTCCTTCACGCTCGACCCGATGCTGTCCTCGGTGTGGCGCGACCCGCCGCAGGGCCGCTTCAAGTGGCTGCCCTGGCTGGGCCGTCTGATGGACCGCATCGAAGGCGGCGTGGAAGCGGTGCACCAGGTCTACGGCCGCGGCCTGGAATGGGCGCTGAGCGCGCGGCGCCACCGCCTGTATCTGCCGCTGTTCGGCCTGGTGCACGCCATCCGTACCCGCGACTGGCGCCAGGTCGGCACCTTGAGCCACCGCGGCATCGTGCTGTGGGCCGCGGCCGGGGCCTTCTTCGGCAGCTTCGCGCTGGCGTCGCTGGTCGGCACCGAGCTCCTGCCGCAGACCGACGAAAGCTTCATCTCGCTGCGCCTGAACACGGCCATCGGCTCGAGCCTGGAATACACCGACGCCAAGGCGCGCCAGGTGGAGGACGCGCTGAAGGCCTTCCCGGAGATCGAGACGGTGGAAACCACCGTCGGCACCGAGGAGGGCAAGAACTACACGCGCATCAACCTGCGCCTGGCGGACCTGGAGAAATCGCACCGGCGCTCGCAGAAGGAAGTGGAGAAGGCGATCCGCGCGCGGCTGGCCTCGATCGCCGGCATCCAGCTTTCGGTGGGCTGGGACAAGCCGATCTTCATCTCCATACTGGGGCCGGACGCGGCGCGTCTGAGCCAGATCTCCAAGGACCTGATGCGGCAGATGGCGAAGATCCCCGGCATCGCGGACCTGGAAAGCAGCGAGAAGGGCGACAACCCCACGGTCGCCGTGCGCATCAACAACGAGCTGGCCAGCGACCTCGGCCTGACCAATGCCGCCATCGGCAACGCCTTGCGCCCGCTGGTGGCCGGCGACCAGATCAGCCACTGGCTGGGGCCGGACGGGCAGGACTACGACGTGATCGTGCGCCTGCCGCGCGGCGAGCGGCGCATCGCCGCCGACCTGGGCAGCCTCTACCTGACCGGCACGCGGCTGAAGGCCGACGGCACGCCCATGCTGGTGCCGCTGCGCCAGGTGGCGGAGTTCGTGGAAACCGCCACGCCGCAGCAGCTCAAGCGGCAGAACCTGCAGCGGCGCGTGTCGCTCTACGCCAACGCCGAAGGGCGGCCGGCCGGCGACGTCGGCACCGACGTGGAAAAGCTGATGGCCAAGACCGTGCTGCCGCCGGGCTACCGCTTCGACGTCGCCGGCCAGCAGCAGGACATGAACGAGGCTATCAGCGCTGCGCTGGCCGCGCTGGGCCTGGCGGTGATCTTCATCTACCTGATCCTGGCCTCGCAGTTCGGCAGTTTCCTGCAGCCGGTGGCGATCATGGCCTCGCTGCCGCTGTCGCTGTCCGGCGTGATCCTGGCGCTGCTGCTGACCGGCACCACGCTCAACCTGTTCTCCATGATCGGCTTCATCATGCTGATGGGCCTGGTCACCAAGAACGCCATCCTGCTGGTGGATTTCGCCAACCAGGGCATCCGCGCCGGCAAGCCGCTGCGCCAAGCCCTGCTCGACGCCGGCCAGGTGCGCCTGCGGCCGATCCTGATGACCACCCTGGCGATGATCTTCGGCATGACGCCGATGGCCATCGGCTACGGCAACAGCGGCGAGCTGCAGGCGCCGATGGGCCGCGCGGTGATCGGCGGCATCATCACCTCCACCCTGCTGACCCTGGTGGTGGTGCCGGTGCTGTACACCTTCCTGCACGCCCTGGGCGAGCGCACCAAGGCCTGGTTCGGCGCCGCCGAGCCGGCGCACCCGCTGCCGGCGCATGCGCCCGCCGCGGGCGCCGCCGATCCGCTGGCGTCGAAATGATGTACATTGACTCGGGCTTGGCCCGCCTTTCCGCGGCTGGCCGCGGGGGGCCGACGGCCAGCCGGCACTAAAAAGGGCGCGCGATCGCGCCCATGCGGGAACGCGCTCCGCGGCGGTCGCGCGGCGGTGCGTCCGGAGGGGTGGAACATGGCAAGACGAGCGCTCGTCGTTGCTTTTGTCCTCGGCGTCGCCACGCCGCTCGCCGCCGCCGCGGCCTATACCCTGCTTGGACTCTGGTCGGTGCGCGCCGCCACCAGCCCGCCATGGCTGGAAGCGGTGCTGGCGCGCCATGCCCTGCACCTGGCGACCAGGCGGCAGGCCCTCGGCGTGCACAACCCGCTGCCGGACACCGAGGACACGCTGGCCGCCGGCATGAAGGTCTACCACGACAACTGCGCCGGATGCCACGGCGAGCCGGGCAAGCCCAGCCACTGGGGCACCGCCAACCTCTACCCGGCCGCGCCGCAGTTCTCCGACCATCCTTCCTCCCTGAGCACGGCGCAGATGTTCCTGATCATCAAGTACGGCGTGCGCTACTCGGCCATGGGCGGCTGGGACGGCGAGCTCAAGGACGACGACATCTGGCGCGCCGCCACCTTCCTGAGCCGCATCCGCACGCTGCCGCCGGCGGTCGCTACCACCTGGAATCCGCGCTAGGCTGCCGAATCCAAGCGGCGGGTGCCGCCCGTATCTATACGGCGGGCGCTGCGCCCGGCCGGCGCGGCGCGCCATCAGTTTTTCACCAACCCGGAGACAAGGATGACTCAAGCCAAGGCTGTGACCGTTCCACCCAAGGCCGACCCCGGCATGAGCCCGGAGGAAATGAAGGCCTTCGTGCGCAGGCATTTCGAGGATTTCATTAACCGCAAGGACTCCAACGCGGCCTTGCGCAACTTCACGCCCGACATCCTCGACCACGACGAGCCCTACGGCGCGGCCAACGGCAACGAGATCCTCAAGACCATGATCGAAGGCATCTACGCCAAATGGCCGGACATCCACGTGACGGTGGAGGACGCGGTGTCGGAGCGCGACATGGTGATCGTGCGCAACCACTGGCGCTTCACCGACCCGGCCACCGGCAAGCCGATGGAGTTCCAGGGCTTCGTGCAATGGCGCTTCGCCAAGGGCAAGATCTGCGAGCGCTGGGCCACGTTGACCCAGCCGACCGAGGTTGCGGCGGAATCCGGCTGGCGTTGATCGCCTCCGGCGCAAGCGGTGGCCGATGATAGAACGGAGGCCGCAATGAGCCTGTTGAAATCGTCCCGGGACGTGCTGCTGCAGTGTCCCGACTTCAAGGCCGCGGTGCGCTTCTACGAATCGGTGCTCGGCCTGCCGGTGATGCATCGCGGCGAATCGATGGTCGGTTTCGAAACCGGCTCGTTCCGCCTGTACGTGGAGCGGCGGCCGAGCTATGGCCCGGTCTTCGAGTTCTACGTGGCGGACCTTGCGGCCGCCAAGGTGACGCTCGTCGCCGCCGGCTGCCGGGTGGAAGACGAAGACCCGGCAGTGCCGCGCTGCTATGTCCGCGATCCCTTCGGCCTGATCTACAACCTGGCGGAACGCAAAAGCCCCGAAACTTTGCCTTGATCGCCGCAATCCGGCGGCTGGCCGTTCAGCCTGCCGTGCCGCCGGCGGCCTCGTCGGCGTGCTGCGGCCGTTTGGCGGACGCTCGCGCCCCCTGCAGCCTGGTGTATCCACATGGGCGGCTGCGGCCTTCGCGCGGGGGGCGTTCGTCGAGTTCATGATGGAGCAGACTGTGCGCTTAAATGCCGTAGCCGCCAGGCCAGTGCCGGCGAAGACAGTTAAACCTCCGAGCGCAAGGAACGGCGCGCCCTGAAATCTGGAAGAGCCTGCACGATTAAGGAGGAAAACATGAAAAAATGGGGTCCGACCGAGGGCCAATCGGCATCCGCGCTGATCGACCAAAGGATCGCCGAGCTTGCGGACTGGCGCGGGGAGACCTTGAGCCGAATGCGCAAGCTCATCAAGGAGGCAGACCCGGACGTCGTCGAGGAGTGGAAGTGGATGGGCACGCCCGTATGGGCGCACGACAGCATCCTCTGCACCGGCGAGTCCTACAAGTCGATCGTGAAGCTGACCTTCGTCAAGGGCGCTTCGCTGCCGGACCCGGCCAGGCTCTTCAACGCAAGCCTGGAGGGGAACGTAAGGCGCGCGATCGACATCCACGAGGGGGAGCAAGTCGATGCGGAGGCCTTCAAGGCGCTCGTCCGCGCAGCGGTCGCCCTCAATTCATCCGGCGCAAAGGCAAGGTCAAAGCGCGCGAAGTAGGCTGATCGCGAAGCGCTTACGGGCTTTGCAGCGTCTCACGCATCGCAGCCTGCGGGTCGTCGATCTCGAACAGGTGCGGGAACAGGTAGGCCGCCGCGTAGACGGGAAAGACGGGCGTGAGATCGGCGCGGGTGCTGGTGGCCGTCAGCAGGCCATCTTCGACGCACTCCGAGACGATGGTGCGCGCCGCACGCTCGCCCAGGCCGAGCAATCGGCCGGCGGCGCCGCGTTCCAGGCGGCCCATGAACATCGCCTCTAACAGCAGCGGCGCGGCGCGCTCGTCGCGGCCAAGCACCAGCCTGCGCTCGGCGCAAAACCGCGCAACGCGGTCCTTGACGTGCCCGATCTGCAGGCGTTCGGCCATGAAACGGATCTGGTCCTCGCAGGTGTCGAGCATGAATTCGACGAAGCCCACCGCGGCCTGCTGCGAGAGCGCGCCGCGGCCGTCGTAGTCGCCCTGGCGCGGCGAGTCGGCAAGCGCCAGATGCTCGTAATAGTGCTCCTTGCGCTTGGCCAGCCCGCGCGACAGCGACCACAGGCCGTCCGCATCCAGGCCGTGGCGCGCCAGCATGGCGGTGCTGAGCAGGCGCGCAATGCGGCCGTTGCCGTCCAGGAAGGGATGAATCCAAGCAAAGCGGTGGTGCGCCAGCAGGATGTGCGCGGGCGTCTTCGGCAGCGCCTTCCAGCCTTCCGCGAACGCGGCGAGCAGGCCCGGCAGCTCTTCGGGCGCCGGCGCCACGTGCGTCCCCACGTCCACATCCCGCGTGCGCAACTCGCCCGGCAGGTTCGCCGCCGTTTCACCGTCGCGCCCGGTGACGATACGGAGCGAATCCGGCAATTGCGAGACGAAGCGCCGGTGCAGCTCGCGCATGAACCCGGCGCCGGCCACGTCCACGGACGGGTCATCCTGCAGATGCCGGCGCATCCAGCGCTCCGTCTGGATGTGCGCCACGGCGAGCAGCGCCAAGTCGCCGGCACGGCCGCCGGCACCGCCCTGGCGACGCTCGGCCAAGCCGCGCTTGAGCGCTTGCTCGGCTTCGACGGGCCGGGTGCCCTGGCCTTCGATCAGGTTGGAGTAATAGCTGTTGATGCCTTCCAGGCATTGCGCCAGTGCGGTGCGCGAGGTGGGCGGCAGGCGCCCCCCCAACGCCCCGGAAAGGCGCGCGACCGCGGTCTCCCGTTCCCGGATCGCTGGGCTTTCCAGGGCGTAGAATGAGAGGCGCGTGGCGGGCAGCATATGCCGGTTTAAAGTCCGGTTTAACTACATGACAATATTTAACTATATTACGCTTTATCAGTTTTACTATGCCGGTTCACGTGCCGCTTGAACTGCCATCCTGACTAAGCACGTGCTGCAACTGAGCTGGGAGCCGGTTGAAGAATCGGTATATGGAGGGGGCGGGGGCGGACAGCGTGAGCACCTTCGGCCAAATTTAGAAAAAGACGTAGGACCGAAAGGTTGCGCTACTTAGTTCCTCAGCAGTCGGGTTATGTACAACACTTCGAAGTCAATGGCAGTCGCAGAATCGAGGTTGACTACGTCCGCGCTTGTTCCTGCCCTGCAAGTTCATTTCCGAGACAGAGATTGCCGAAGCGGGCTCAATCGAAATTCTGCAGCCATTGACCCCAATTATCCGCGCCTTCTGCGATGGGCGGGAGGTTTCCCGTCCTGCACTTTACAGAAGCGAAGGGAGAACGGTGAAGGGGGTGTTAAATGACGCCAGCCTCATCTTGGCGAGCCGAAACGCTCATCTAGTGCCCCAGCAGGGTCTGCATCCTTTCCTGCAACTTCTGCGACAAGGCTCGCCGCCCTTCGGCGTTGTTCAGATATCGAATGTATCGCAGGTGCCGGAGGTCGAACGGAATGTCGTGCTCGTTCTGGGATATGAGGATTACATCCCGTCCGAGCGTGTGTGCGATGCCCGCTTCATAAAACACGTTTGGATTTCGGCCCGAGCAGTCACAGATGACGATGCGGGAGCGGTCGATCAACGACACGACGTCCTGGATAATTGAGGGGTGCTCCCAAATGTCGTCTGCGCGGCTACAGCGGAGCTCAGCTTTACCGGCGGCAAGCTGGATGCTTTCATAGACTGGATCAAAGGCTGCATCGAAAGGCATCATCGCAGACGCAAGTGTCGGCTCGATCTTCTCATGCTCGGCGATCTGAAATACGGACGGTCGTTGGCGGCGAGGATGCACACGTCGGAGCAGGAAGCGGTATAGATCAACGTCCTTCACAGCCCAGTGGTTTCGAGAAAACTCGAAGTCGCGACGCATGTCCAAATCGGAGCGATTCGCGTAGATCATGCTGTTTTGGAGCGGTGGCACGTCCGTGTCAAAACTGATCTCCAGCAGCACTTCCTTTCCGGCAATGCGGTACCGATTGATCTTGCCGACATAAGCGATTTCGTCCGCGGTACCTTCATCGCAGAACAAGCACGGCAGTGAAGCCATGCGATCCAACTGCGGATTGCTGCGAGTCCCGAACTCGGCGGCGATGTGGTCCTCAGTGAATTCAAACATGCGCCCGATCGGCACCTCGGCTCGGCCGGACGGCCAATCTACGTGGAACATCAAAAGATTGAACATTGCACTTAGAGATGCAGTAAAAACCATGATAGAGCATAGCAACTCTGCCGCTACGGCAATGGCGTTAGAGCATCACATCGTTCCAAATATGCCGTAAATGGTGACATTGTGAGTGGCCAGTGAGAAAGATGATCATTTTTGGAAATCTCTCAGCCAACGGTCACTGGGTTCGTGCCAACCATTCATTCCTCAATGTAACAGGAGAATTGCACAGGCACGCGTTGTCCGGGCCCGCGCTTGCCCTTAAAGTGCGCGCTCCGCTTTACGCGGTCCCGAACGTGGAAGCGAATCGAACAATGGGCAGGGTGCTGATCCGCAGTGCGGTGTCCCCGGTTGCGGATGCGCTAGCCGGCGCGCTGATCCTTGCCGTGGGCATGGGCTTCGGGCGGTTTGCGTTTACCGGAATGTATCCGCTGATGGTGCATGAGGGTCAGCTCACGGTGGCCGGCGGCTCGCTGGCGGCTTCGGCCAACTACCTGGGCTACCTGGCCGGCGCGCTGATGATGAGCCGGGTGCATCACCAGCACGCCGCGCGGCTGTGCCAGGCAGCGATGGTGGGCACCGTGCTATCCCTGGCGGCGCTGTCCCTGGACCTGGGGGTGCCGTATATCCTGGGCGTGCGGCTGGCCGCGGGGATTTTCAGCGCGCTGGCGATGGTGGGGGCCTCTACCTGGCTGTTCCAGGTGCTGGGTTATCACCACGGCGCGCCGATCCTGTTCTCGGGCGTGGGCGTCGGCATTCTGCTATCCGCCGAGCTGATCGCCGGCTCCGGCCACGCCGGACTGCACAGCGCCGCCACCTGGAGCGTCCTCGGCGCCGCCGCGGCCTTGTTGTGCGCGCTGGCCTGGACACGCGCGAGCCGCGATCCGGCGGCCGTGGTGTCGGACCAGGCCAGCTTCGTCGATCCGGTGCGGACCAACGGCCGTCCGCTGCGGCCGTGGCCGATCATCGGCGTCTACGGCCTGGCGGGCTTCGGCTACATCGTCACCGCCACCTACCTGCCGCTGTTCGTGAAGACCGCGCTCGGCGGCGCCGACCCCATCCAGGTGTGGGCGGCGTTCGGCCTGGGGGCGGTGCCGTCCTGCTTCCTGTGGCATGCGCTGCATCACCGGCTGGGCAGCCGGCGCGCGCTGACGCTGAACCTCGCGGTGCAGGCCGCGGGCGTGGTGCTGCCGGTGCTGAGTCCGAGCCCAGCGGCTTTCATGGCCAGCGCCGTGCTGGTCGGCCTCACCTTCGTCGGCACGGTCACCGTGGCCATGCCGGCGGCGAAGCGGCTTGCGGCGAGCGTCCGCTACAACATGATCGCGGCGATGACGGCGTCCTACGGCCTCGGCCAGGTCGCCGGCCCGCTGGTGGCCAATGCCCTGCTGGGGCAGGCGCATTCGTTCAACCCGCCGCTGCTGGTTGCGGGCGGCGCGCTGCTGCTGGCGGCCATGGGATGCCTTCTGTAAAACTTCCGCACCTCGCACCTGGCCCGCAAGCGGAAGGCTCATGAAAAACGCGCTGCTGCACAAGCTGGGAATCCGCAAGCCGATCATCCAGGCGCCGATGGCCGGCGTCAGCACGCCGGCGATGGCCGCGGCGGTGACCAACGCCGGCGGCCTCGGCTCGCTCGGCGTGGGCGCCACCGATGCCGAAGGCGCCCGCAGGATGATCCGCGACACCCGCGCGCTCACCGCCGGGCCGTTCAACATCAACCTGTTCTGCCATGCGCCCGCGCGCGCGGACGCCGCGCGCGAGGCGCGCTGGCTGGAATGGCTGGCGCCGCAGTTCGCGCAGTTCGGCGCGGCGCCGCCGAAGTCGATCCGCGAGATCTACACCAGCTTCGCGCAGGACGAGGCGATACTCGCCATGCTGCTGGAGGAGCGCCCGTCGTTGGTGAGCTTCCACTTCGGGCTGCCGCCTCCCGACTTCCTGTCCAAGCTGCGGCAGGCCGGCATCGTCCTGCTGGCCTGCGCCACCAACCCGCACGAGGCACGGCAGCTTGCGCAGGCCGGCGTGGACGCCATCGTCGCGCAGGGCATCGAAGGCGGCGGCCACCGCGGCGTGTTCGATCCCGCCGCGGCGGACGACGGCCTGGGCACGTTCGCACTGACGCGCCTGCTGGTGCGGGCGACGCCGCTGCCGGTGATCGCCGCCGGCGGCATCATGGACGGCGCCGGCATCGCCGCCGCGCTGGCCCTGGGCGCGCAGGCAGCGCAGCTCGGCACGGCATTCGTCGGCTGCGCGGAATCCGCCATCGACGCAGGCTACCGCCGCGCCCTGCTGGACACGGCGGACGCGCGCACCGCGTTCACCGCGGCCATCTCCGGGCGAAAGGCGCGCAGCCTGATTAACCGCTTCACCGCGCTGGATGGCGATGCCGCCCAGCCGCCGCTGCCCGACTATCCGATCGCCTACGACGCCGGCAAGGCGCTGCACGCGGCGGCGAAATCCAGGGGCGAGTTCGGCTACGGCGCGCAGTGGGCGGGGCAGGCCGCGCCGCTGGCGCGCGCCATGCCCGCGGCGGAGCTGGTGGAAGTGCTCGATGCGGAGTTGCAGGCGGCGCTGCGCGGCCTGGCGGAGTCGATCGGCCCGAGCTGAACTTCGCGGTGGAGCACGGCATAGCGGGATGTCGGACCGGACGTACAAGGGCGGGCCATGCCCGCCAATTACGTCGGAAGAATGCACGGCGGGCACGGCCCGCCCGACGACTTATTTACGGCACCATCAGCAGAGGTAGCGCGGCCCGTGCCCGCCATTTGCAGACAGACCGGCGGGCAGAACCTGCCTGCAGTGCTTTGCGGGATCGCTCTACTTTCAGGCTTACCCCTCCCCTCAATCCCCTCCCTCAGGGGGAGGGGAAGAAAGGCGGCGTGATTC
>JADHNH010000183.1 GCA_016779605.1 Nevskia sp.
CCAATCATGATCGAAGCCTCCGGGCTGGTTTACGAATACCCGGGGATGCGGGCCCTGGACGACGTGTCGTTCTCGCTGCCGGAGCGTTCCATCACCGCGCTGGTCGGCCCCAACGGCGCCGGCAAGACCACCCTGCTGCGCTGCCTGGCGGCGCTGGACGAGCCCTTCGCCGGCGGCATCACCGTGGCCGGCATCGACGTGCTGCACCAGCCGCGCCAGGCGCATCGCCAGATCGGCTACCTGCCGGACGATTTCGGCCTTTACGCCGACCTGAGCGTGCGCCAATGCCTGCTCTATGCCGGCCGCGCGCGCGGCCTGGACGAGGCCGAGCTGGTGCGGCGCGTGCCGCAAGTGGTGGCCGAGCTGGGCCTGGCCGAGCGCCTGCCGGAAAAGGCCGGCACCCTGTCGCGCGGCCAGCGCCAGCGGCTGGCGATCGCCCAGGCGGTCATCCACCGGCCGCGCGTGCTGCTGCTGGACGAGCCGGCCTCGGGCCTGGATCCGGAGTCGCGCGCCAGCCTGTCCGGCCTGATGCGCAGCCTGCGCGACGGCGGCATGACCCTGGTAGTGTCCTCGCACATCCTGGCCGAGCTGGAAGAGTACTGCACCGGCATGCTGGTGCTGCAGCGCGGCCGCGTGGTCGAGCACCGCCTGCTGGACTTCGCCCAGGTGCCCGCGGTGCGCCGCGTGCGCCTGCGGCTGGCGCGCCCCGCCGCGCAGCTCGCCGAAGCCCTGGGCCAGTGCGCCGGCGTAGGCCGGGTCGCGCCCGCGCCGGACACGGCGTCGTTCGAATTCGCCGGCGACGACGCCGCGCTGGCCGCGCTGCTCGGCACGCTGGTGGCGCAGGGCCTGGCGGTGTGCGAACTGGCGGTGGAGCAGGATTCCCTGCAGGACGCTTACCTCGCCGCGGTCGGTGCCGCCTGGAGCGCCCGATGAACCTGCTGCGCAACCCGGAATTCATCCGCAACGCCTGGCTGGAGCTCACGCCGCAGCGCCTGCTGGCCACCCCGGCCATCCTCGGCCTGGTCTTCCTGGTGGCGTACCTGATCGCGCCGAACGGCCCGCAGGTGCCGCAAGTGGCGCTGGCGCTGTTCGCGGCGCTCACCATCCTGTGGGGTGCCAAGCTGGCCGGCGAATCCATCGCCGAGGAATTCAGCCAGGGCACCTGGGACACGCAGCGCCTGTCGGGGCTGTCGGCCTGGCAGATGAGCGCCGGCAAGCTGTTCGGCGGCCCGATCTTCGCCTGGTTCGGCGGCGCCATCTGCGCCCTGGTGCTGCTGGCCTTCACGCCCGCGGCCGGATTCGGGCACGCGCTGCGCACCCTGTCGATCGCCGCCGGCATCGCGGTCACGTTCCACGCCATCGCGCTGATGTCCAACCTGATGGTGCTGCGCAAGCTGCCGCGGCAGGCCACGCGTCCGCGCACGCGCGGCGCCATGCTGCTGCTGGCGCTGCTGGTGGTGCCGCAGATGATCCTGGCGCTGATGCGCGCGCCGCGCTGGAACGACGTGCAATGGTACGGGCACACCTTCGCCGCCCTCGACTTCGCCCTGCTGTGCACGGCGCTGGCGGTGTTCTGGAGCGTGCTCGGCCTGTACCGCGCCATGCGCCAGGAGCTGGCGTTCCGCGACGCGCCGCTGGCCTGGATCGGCTTCCTGCTGTTCCTGTGCGCGTTCAGCGGCGGCTGGTTCTACGGGCAGGGGCAGAAGGCCCCTTTGCTGGTGGACCCCGGCGCCCCGCCGGTGCTGCGCCACCTGGCGCTGTGCGTGGCCTTCATCGGCGGCGCGGCCTACGCGCTGCTGTTTGCCGAGCGCAAGGACTGGCTGCGCCTGCGCCGCATGACCGGCCTGTGGCGTGCCGGGCAGCGCGGCCGCGCGTTTGCCCTGATGCCCAAGTGGCTGGTGACGGTGGCGCTGTGCGCCATGGCCGTGCTGGCGTTCTGCGCGGCGGCCCTGCTCGGGCAGCCGGTGCTGGACGGCATCGCCGAAAGCTGCACCGCCCTGGCGCTGCTGGCCCTGCTGGTGCGCGACGCCGCCATCGTGCTGGGGCTCAACTTCACCCCCGACCAGCGCCGCGCCGACGCCGCCGCCGGCATTTACGTGGCGCTGCTGTACCTGCTGCTGCCGGCGCTGCTGCGCGGGCTCAAGCTCGGGGTGGCCCTGCCGGCAGTGTGGCCGCTGCTGGTGGTGCACCAGCCGGTGTGGCTGGTGGCCTGCCTGTTCCAGGCCGCCGCGGCGCTGGAGTTCGCGCTGCTGCGCTGGCGCAAGCTGCCCACCTGATGCGCGTAAGCGGGTGTCGTATCCTGGCGGCCGCCGCGAAAACCGCCATGGAGGAGGAGTCCGGATGAACACCGCAAGCAGCCTGCTGATCGAAAAGCGCGAGGCGATCGAGATCCTTACGCTCAACCGCCCGGAGGCGCTCAACCGCCTGGATCCGCCGACGGTCGCCGAGCTGACCGCGTATTTCGAGGGCCTGCACCAGCGCCTGGACGTGCGCGTGGTGATCCTGCGTGCCAACGGCCGCGCGTTCTGCGCCGGCGCCGAGCTGGCTTCGGACGCGTTCGCCACCGCGGGCGCCGGCCGCCCGCAGCGGCAGACGGCGATGCAGAGGCTCTACTCCGGGCTGGTGCGGCAGATGCGCAGCTGCCCGCAGCCGATCATCGCCCTGATCCACGGCGCCGCCTGCGGCGGCGGCCTGTCGCTGGCGCTGGCCTCCGACGTGCGCTACGCCGCGCCGGACGCGCGCATGAACGCCGCCTACATCCGCGTGGGCCTGGGCGGCTGCGACATGGGCGCGGGCTACCTGCTGCCGCGCCTGGTCGGCATGTCGGTCGCCTCCGAGCTGCTGCTGAGCGGCCGCTTCATCCATGCCGAGCGCGCCAGGGCGGTGGGCCTGGTCAGCGACGTGGTGCCGGCCGACAAGCTGCTGGACACCGCGCTGGAGCTCGCCGCCGACATGCTGCGCGCCGCGCCCATGGGCCTGCGCCTGACCAAGGAAACCCTCAACGCCGAGGTGGATGCGCCCGGCCTGGACGCGGCCCTGCTGCTGGAAGACCGCCAGCAGATCATCCTGGCCGAGACCGCCGACCACAAGGAAGCGGTGTCGGCGTTCTTCGAAAAGCGCGCGCCGGCGTACTCGGATCGATAACGTTCACCACCGCGCATCGAAAGGGGAGTCCGCCATGCAGCCGGCAGGCAGCGAACGCGACGCGATCATGCGGTATTCATTCCTGGTGGCTTTCGCCAACGATGGCACCATCGACGGCGACGAGCTGGCCTTCATCAAGCGCCTGGCGCTGCGCGACGGCGTGGTCGACGACGGCGAGCGCGACGTGCTGTCGCGGATCTTCGCCCGCGTGTCGCAGGCCGGCGTGGCGCCCGAGGTATGGCAGGAGCTGCAGGCGTTCAAGCAGGAACACGGGATTCCTTGATCGATCCCCCGGGGCGGTCCATCGCGACCGCCCGCGCCCAGGCCGGCGGCCGGGTCAACTCCCGCCCTTGGCCGGCACCGCCGGTGGGGCCTTCACCGCCTTGCCTCCGTCACGGGCCAGGCCGCGGAACTCCAGCAGCGGGCCCACTTCCGGCGGCGCGCCGTAAAACTGCGTGAAAGCGGTCAGCGGGTCTTCGGCAAAGCCCTTGGACAGCACCTTGGCGCGCACGAAGTCGCCGTTGGCGCGCTGCAGCCCGCCGTGGGTGTTCATCCAGTGCTCGGTGTCCTTGGCCAGCACGTCGCACCAGATGTAGGCGTAGTAGCCGGCGTCGTAGCCGTTGGAAAAGGTGTGTGCGAAGTAGGTGCTGTGGTAGCGCGGCGGCACGGCGTGGAAGTCGGCGTGCGCCTTCTTCAGCGCCGCCGCCTCGAACGCCATCACGTCCTTGGCCGCCGGTGCCTGCTGCGGCGTGATCTGGTGCCAGGCCTGGTCCAGGATCGCCGCCGCCAGGTACTCGGAGGTGGCGAAGCCCTCGTTGAACTTCTGCGCGGCCAGCACGCGCTGCATCAGCGCCGCCGGCATCGGCTCGCCGGTCTGGTAATGGCGCGCGAAGTGCGCCAGCACCTGCGGGTTGCGCGACCACATCTCGTTGTACTGCGAGGGATACTCCACGTAGTCGCGCGGCACCGCGGTGCCGGCGAACAGCGGGTAGTTCACGTCGGAGAACATGCCGTGCAGCGCATGGCCGAACTCGTGGAACATGCCGTTGACGTCGTCGAAGCTGAGCAGCGCCGGCTGGCCGTCGGCCGGCTTGGCCACGTTCAGGTTGTTCACCACCACCGGTTTCAGGCCCAGCAGGCGCGACTGGCTGATGTACTCGTTCATCCAGGCGCCGCCCTGCTTGTTGTCGCGCCGGTAGTAGTCGGCCAGGAACAGCGCCAGCGGCGTGCCGTCGCGGTCCTGCACCTCGAACACGCGCACGTCCTTCTGGTACACCGGCAGGTCGGTGCGTTCCTTGAAGTTCAGGCCGTAGAGCTCGTGCGCGGCATAGAACACGCCGTCCTGCAGCACGTGGTTGAGCTCGAAGTAGGGCTTCACCTGGGCCTCGTCGAAGTCGTAGCGCTGCTTGCGCAGCTGCTCGGCGTAGAACGCCCAGTCCCAGGGCTGCAGCTCGAACGGCCGGGTGTGGCCGGCGCGCGCCTGCGCGTCGATCAGCTTCTGCAGCTCCGCGGCTTCCTGGCGCGCGTTGGCCTCGGAGCTGGCGGCGAGCTGGCCCAGCATCTTGTTGACGGCGGCCTTGGTGCCGGCGGTCTCGTCCTCCAGCTCGTAGGCGGCGTGGTCGGGATAGCCGAGCAGCGCGGCGCGCTGCGCGCGCAGCTTGACCAGCTCGGCGACGATGGCGGTGGTGTCGTCCGGCCCGCCGGCGCCGCGGCCGGCCGAGGCCTTGAACAGGCGCTCGCGCAGGGCGCGGTTCTTCAGCTGCGCCAGCGCCGGCTGGCCGGTGGTGTTCTGCAGGGTGAGCACCCACTTGCCGTCGAGCTTGCGCGCCTTGGCCGCCTGCGCGGCGGCGTCGATCTGCGGCGCGGCCAGGCCGTCGAGGTCCGCCAGGCGGTCCACCACCACTGCGCCGTCGTTGGTGGCCTTCAGCAGGGTCTGCTGGAACTGCGTGTTGAGCGTGGCGATGCGCTCGTTGTACTGGCGCAGGCGCTGCTTGTCGGCGTCCGACAGGCGCGCACCGGCGCGCACGAACAGCGTGTGGTAGCGCTCGACCAGGCGCAGCGACTCGGCGTCGAGCCCCAGGCCGGCGCGCTGCGCATAGACCGCCTCCACCCGGGCGAACAGCTTCGGATCCAGGAAGATCGCGTCCTGGTGCGCGGACAGCTTGGGCGCCATTTCGGCCTGCACCTGGTCCAGCGTGTCGCTGGTGTTGGACGAGGTCAGGTTGAAGAATACCGTGCTCACCCGGGTGAGCAGGCGCCCGGAGCGCTCCAGCGCGACGACAGTGTTGTCGAACGTGGCCGGCTCGGCGCTGGCGGCGATCGCGTCCACCTCCTTGCGCTGCTGCGCCATGCCGGCCTCGAAGGCCGGCCGGTAGTCGGTTTCGGCGATCTTGTCGAACGGCGGCAGGTTGAACGGCAGCGCGCTGTCCTGGGCGAACGGGCCGCCTGCGGCGGCGTCGGCCGCCGGCTTGGCGGAAGTCTCGTCGGCCACCGCGGCCCCCGCGCCCAGCCATGCCAGCGACGCCAGTGCGGCGCCCGCCACGATGGCGGGCAGGTCGAATCGTTTCATCA
>JADHNH010000050.1 GCA_016779605.1 Nevskia sp.
TCCAGCCAGGCCTTGCGGTCGCCGGCGCGCTTCTTGGCCAGCATCATGTCCATGATCAGCTCCGCCGGCTCGCCGTCCAGCGTGAGCTGCACCAGCTTGCGGGTGTCGCGCGCCATGGTGGTCTCGCGCAGCTGCAGCGGGTTCATCTCGCCCAGGCCCTTGAAGCGCGTCACCGAGATCTTGGCGCGGCTGCCCTCGGCGCTCAGGCGGTCCAGCACGCCGTCGCGCTCCGCCTCGTCGAGCGCATAGAAGACCTGCTTGCCGGCGTCGATGCGGAACAGCGGCGGCATCGCGATGTAGACGTGGCCGGCTTCCACCAGCGGGCGGAAGTGCCGCAGGAACAGCGCGCAGAACAGGGTGGCGATGTGCAGGCCGTCGGAATCGGCGTCGGCCAGCATGCACACCTTGCCGTAGCGCAGGCCGCCCAGGTCGGCGGAGCCGGGATCCACGCCGATCGCCACGGCGATGTCGTGGATTTCGTTCGAGCGCAGCGCCTCGCCGGCGTCCACCTCCCAGGTGTTGAGGATCTTGCCGCGCAGCGGCATCACCGCCTGGGTGTCGCGGTCGCGCGCCTGCTTGGCCGAGCCGCCGGCGGAATCGCCTTCCACCAGGAACAGCTCGGTCAGCGCCGGGTCGCTGGACACGCAGTCGGCGAGCTTGCCGGGCAGCGCCGGGCCGGAAGTGATCTTCTTGCGCACCACCTGCCTGGCCTGCTTGAGGCGCGCGCTGGCGTTGGCGATCACCAGCGCGGCGATCTGCTCGCCGGTTTCCGGGTGCTGGTTGAGCCACAGGCTGAAGCTGTCGTGCACCACGCCCTGCACGAAGGTGGCGGTCTCGCGCGAGGACAGCCGCTCCTTGGTCTGGCCGGCGAACTGCGGATCCAGCATCTTCACCGACAGCACGTAGCCGCAGCCCTGCCAGACATCCTCCGGCGCCAGCTTCAGGCCGCGCGGCAGCAGGTTGCGGAACTCGCAGAACTCGCGCACCGCCTCGGTCAGGCCGGTGCGCAGGCCGTTGACGTGGGTGCCGCCCTGCGCCGTCGGGATCAGGTTGACGTAGGACTCGGCCACCGCCTCGCCCGGCTCCTTGAGCCACAGCAGCGCCCACTCCGCCTCTTCGCGCTGGCCGCTGAACTTGCCCACGAACGGCGCCTCCGGCACCGTTTCGGCGCCGCCCAGCGCATCCTTCAGGTAGTCGGTGAGGCCGTTTTCGTATTGCCAGACGGTCTGCTCGTCGGCGACCTGGTCGTCCAGGCTCACGCGCAGGTTGGGGCACAGCACCGCCTTGGCGCGCAGCACCTGCTTGAGGCGCGGCAGCGCGATCTTCGGCGAGTCGAAGTATTTTTCGTCGGGCCAGAAGCGCACCACCGTGCCGCTGCGCGACTTCGGCGCCGGCCCGATCTCGCGCAGCGCGGAGACCTTCTCGCCGCCGGCGAACTCCATGCCGTATTCGGCGCCGCCGCGGAACACGCGCACCTCGAGCTTTTTCGAGAGCGCGTTGACCACCGAAACGCCGACGCCGTGCAGGCCGCCGGAAAAGCCGTAAGCCGTGTTCGAAAACTTGGCGCCGGAGTGCAGCCGGGTCAGGATCAGCTCCACGCCGGTGACCTTGTGCTCGGGGTGCACGTCCACCGGCATGCCGCGGCCGTCGTCGGCCACCTGGCAGGAGCCGTCGGCGAACACGGTCACGTCGATACGCCGCGCATGGCCGGCCAGCGCCTCGTCGACGCTGTTGTCGATCACTTCCTGCGCCAGGTGGTTGGGCCGGCTGGTGTCGGTGTACATGCCCGGGCGCTTGCGCACCGGGTCCAGGCCGGAAAGGACTTCGATCTGCTCGGCGCCGTAGCCGCTGCGGGCGGCGGGGGCCTTGCCGGAAGGGGATTTGCTGGGTGCGCTGTCTGCCATCGTCGAGGTTGCGCAAAAGGACGCGCGAACTTAGCCAATGCTCCCGCCATGCGCAAGCGTGCCCGGCCCAACACCCGGGTTGCGCTGCTTTTTTGCCTGCGGCGGGTGCCCGGCGCGAAGCGCACCGGCCGCGCCCGCGCACCCGCGCCCGGGTGCCGCCAATCGTCCAAACCCGTGATTTCAACCGCTCCGGGCGGCGCGCCGCATCACCCGTCGGGGCGATGGCGGCCGCCCGGCACGGCTCGACCGGATGAATCGCTCATCAGGTTGTGCGGCGATCCGCCGAAGCGCTTTAATCGAAGGACCGTGGCGGCGCAGGGACGATACGCATGTTCAGCGGGGGCAGGCCGTGACTCTCAGCCTGAGGATGAAGGCGGTCGTCATTGCCGGCGGCTGGATGGCGCTTGCGGCGGGCTCGATGGTCGCCGTGGACAGCCTCGTGCTCACCCGCACGTACGCCGCCGCGCTCGACTCGCGCGCCGCCGCGGTGACGACCGTCATCAGGCTGCAGCTGGAGCAAGCACTGCGGGCCGGCATGCCGTTGGAGAGCCTGGCCGGCCTGCAGGAACAGCTGCAGGACAGCACCAGGGCCGGCGACGGGATCGGCGATATCCTGGTGGCCGCGCCCGATGGCCGCATCCTGTTTCATAGCGATCCGGCGAAAATCGGCCGCAGCATCGACCAGCCGGCACTGCTGGAGGCGGTGCGCACTGCCGCGCCGGCCGCCGGCGGCCGCCTCGTCCGCGAGGGAGACGGCCAGGAGAGCGAAGCCTCGATCGCGCCGGCCTTCGACGGCCAGGGCCGCTATCGCGCCAGCGTGGTCGTCGAAGTTCCCACCCGCCTGGTGGCGGCCGAGGCGCGGCGGCTGGCGGCATTGAATGGCGCGCTGGGCTTGGCCCTGCTCGCCGCGGGCCTGGCGGCGATCCTGGCGGGCCTGTCGGCCGCCGTCACCAGGCCGCTGGAGCGGATCACCCGCACCATCGGCGACATGCGCGGCCACCCGGAGGACCTGTCGCGGCGGCTGGCGGTGCCGCCACAGGGAGTAGCGGCACAGCTGGCCGACGCCTTCAACGAGTTGATCGGGGAACTGCAGGGCACGATGGTGCCCAGGGCGCAGCTCGAGCATTCGGCAACGCACGACGCCCTCACCGGCCTGCCCAACCGCATCCTGCTGCGGGACCGCCTGAGCAGCGCGCTGGCCTACGCGCGCCGCTACGGACGACGCGCCACCGTGGCCTTCATCGACCTGGACAACTTCAAGGTCATCAACGACAGCCTCGGGCACGACCGCGGCGACGCCTTCCTGAAAACGGTGGCGGAGCGCCTGGCCGGCTCGGTACGGGACGTGGACACGGTGGCGCGCTTCGGGGGCGACGAATTCATCGTGGTCCTGTTCGACCAGCCGGATCAGAGCAGCAAGGCCGTGCCCATGATCGCGCGAATCCAGGATGCGATCAGCCAGCCGGTCGTGCTGGGCGGCCAGCAATATTCCCTGACGCCCAGCATCGGCATCGCCACGTATCCGCAGGACGGCACCGACATCGAAACCCTGCTCCGCAACGCCGACGCGGCGATGTACCGGGCCAAGGAGCTCGGCCGTAACAACTGCCAGGCGTATTCCGAGGACCTGCACACCCGCATCGCGGAGCGCCTGGCCCTGCTCAACGAGCTGCGGCTGGCGGTGGAGCGCCGCGAGTTCGTGGTGCACTACGAGCCGCAGGTGGACTTGCGCAGCGGCCGCATCGTGGCGGTCGAGGCCCTGGTGCGCTGGAACCACCCGCAGCGCGGCCTGGTGCCGCCGGATCACTTCATTCCCGAAGCCGAGGAAACCGGCTTGATCCTGCCCATCGGCGAGCACGTGCTGCGCACGGCCTGCGCACAGGCCAAGGCCTGGCAGACCGCGGGACTGCCACCGCTGCGGATGGCGGTCAACCTGTCGTCGCGCCAGTTCTGGCAGCCTGGCCTGCTGCAGCTGGTCGAAAGCGCCTTGCACGACGCCGGGCTCGATGCCGCCTGGCTCGAGTTGGAACTAACCGAGAGCCTGATCATGCGCGGCGTGGAGGAAGCCGTGCGCACCATGCGCGCCCTGCGCGCGATGGGCGTCGGCCTGGCGATCGACGATTTCGGCACCGGCTATTCCAGCCTGTCCTCCCTCAAGCGGTTTCCGATCGGCCGTCTCAAGATCGCACAGCAATTCATGCACGAAGTCCCCGCAGATGCCGACAGCGTGGCCATCGCCGAGGCCGTCATCGCCTTGGGGCACAATATGCGGCACAGTGTGATTGCGGAAGGGGTGGAGACGGTGGAACAGTTGCGCTTCCTTGCACAAAAGGGCTGCGACGGCATCCAGGGCTACCTGGTCAGCAGGGCGGTGCCGCCCGAGGAGATCCCCGCGCTGGTGCGCACAACGCATATCGACGCGCTCGCCGGGGATGCGGTCCGCTGAACGGGAGCCACCGGCTTGGCCGCGGCGGCTGCGTCGCTCCCGGCCCGATCCAATACAAGCCCTTCACCGGCCGGCTGCTAGGATGCTCGGCAAGGCAGCCACCCCGGCACCGGCGCGGCAACAACAAGAAAGCCTTCGAATGCATACCCGCATCATTCGCTCCCTGCTGCTGGGAGCCGCACTCCCGGCCGTGCCACTGGCGGCGGCGGACGAGAGTACCGCCGCACAATTGGGCGAAATACAGGTCACCGCCACCCGGCTGCCGGAGGCGGTGGACCGCGTGCCGGCCTCCGTCACCGTGATCCGCGGCGAAGAGCTGCGCGCGCGCGGCGCCGTCGACCTGCGCAGTGCCCTGTCGCTGGTGGCGGGGGTGGAGGCGCCCCCCGGCGGCGACGCCGGGCCGGCCAGCGCGGTGCCCTCGCTGTGGGGGCTGCACGAATTCGACGCCTTCCTGCTGGTGGTCGACGGCGTGCCCTGGGGCGGCGCGTTCAATCCCTCGATCCCCACCCTGGACCTCAACGACGTCGAACGCATCGAGGTGCTGCGCGGCGCGGCACCCGTGGCTTACGGGGCGACCGCCTTCGTGGGCGTGATCCAGGTGATCCACTACCCGGCGGGACACGCCGCCAGCCAGGCGCAAGCCGGGTACGGCAGCTACGGCTCGGCCATCGCGTCCGGCTCGGCGGCCCTGCCACAGCTGGGCGGCCTGCGCCAGTCCATTGCCGCAAGCGGGGAGCGCCGCCGATTCGCCGACCACCGCGAGCAGATCAACAACGGCAAGGCACTCTACCGCGGCGCGGCACCGCTGGCCGGCGGCGCCCTGCGGATCGACGCCGACGTCACCGTGCAGCGCGCCGCCCCGCCCAGCCCGGCGGTGGCGCAGGGCGCCGCGCTGGTGACGCCGCTGGACGCCAACTACAACCCGGCCGACGCCCGCATCGACGAGCACAAGTACCACTTCGTGCTCGGCTATACGCATGAAACGCCGCTCGGCGAGTTGTCCACCATCGCGTCGTACGCGCACTCCAAGGTGATCGACGTGCGCGGCTTCCTGCGGCCCGATTTCAACGATCCCGCCGCCGAGCCCGATGCCGCGGGCGACAACGCCGACTACCAGCGCCAGGATCGCGGCATCATCGACAGCTATTTCGACACCCACTTCCACCTGGAGCTGCCGCGTAACCTGGACCTCGTCTACGGCGCCGACCTGCTCTACGGCTCCGGCAAGCAGACCAGCACCAACGGCGCCTACTGCGCCGGCGGCGCGGCGCCGCATTACGGCTGCGCGGCCGACCAGAACGAGGCGGTGCCGCAGCCGACCGCACGCCGCCCGGTGGACGAGATCAACGGCCTGGACGACCGCCGCGCCTTCTTCGGCGAGTACCTCCAGCTCGACTGGAAGCCGGATGCGCGCTGGGACTTCCTGGCCGGACTGCGCCTGAACCAGACCCACGAGCGCAACACCTCGACGCACGTGGACACCGCCGATTCGACCAACGACACCTACGCCTACGCCAGCGTCAACAAGACCCGCCTGTCGGGCATGGCCGGCGCCAGCTACCGCGCCTGGATCTCCGGCGAGGACGAGGCGGTGGTCTACGTCGACTGGCGCAATACCTTCAAGCCGGCGGCGATCGACTTCGGTCCCGATGTGCCCTATCCCGCCGTGCTGGCGCCGGAAACCGCGCGCAGCTACGAAGGCGGGCTCAAGGGCCGGCTGCTGGACGACCGCCTGGACTACGACGCCAGCGTGTTCTTCCTTCACTTCAACAACCTGGTGGTGCCCGACGCCGGCGGGCAACTCCACAACGCCGGCTCCGAGCTGTTCAAGGGCTTCGAGCTGGAAGCGCGCTACCGCCTGGCGCCTGACCTCAAGCTCGCGCTCAACTACAGCTACCACGGCACGCGCATCGTCGCCGGCGAAGCCCCTGGCGATGACGGCCGGCAGCTGGCGCTGTCGCCGCACAGCCTGGCCTCCGCCGGCCTCCTATACGCGCCGCCGCAGGGCTGCTACGCCAGCGTCGTCGCCAACTACGTCGGCAACCGCTTCCTGGACCCCGCCAACAGCGCGCCCGCGGCCAGCTACATCACCGTGGATGCGACGCTCGGCTATCGCTGGCGGCAGTACTTCGCCGCCGTGCACGGCTACAACCTGAGCGACCGGCGCGACGCGGTCACCAACAGCGAGTTCGGGGAGTCCTCGTTTTACCGGTTGCCGGCGCGGAGCGTGATGGGGGAGGTCGGGGTGAATTTTTAGGCGGGCTCGCGCTTTCGTTTTGACACCTTTTCAGGTGTGAGACGAGACAAGGCATCAAAACGAGCCCATCCAGAAAACTAGAAACCCCTAGCCCGACTCCGTCGCCGCCAGCCAGGCCGCAAACCCCACCAGCACCGCCATCGGCACCAGCACCAGCAAGCTCTGCGGCGCCGGCAGGTGCCCCTGCAGCGCGATGCGCACCTGCGCCAGCAGGTCTGCCGGCAGCGACGAGAAAGCGGCCACCACCGCCGCGCCCAGGCCGCCCAGCGCGGGGCCGAGCCAGCTGTAGCTGCGCTGCGCCGGCGGCAGCCTGTCCATCACCCGCGCGGTGAAGCCGGCGTCTTCGATGTAGGGCTCGCGCGCGGCGTCTTCGCGCAGGAGCTGTTCCAGCCTGCGTTCGTGCTCAGGACTCAGCCCGGCTTCAGGTTCCTGCGAATCCATGGCGCGATTCATGGCGCGTTCCTCGTTTCCCAGCCGGGCAGCGCAGCGGCGAGCTTCTTCTTGGCCCTGAACACGTAGGACTTCAAAGTGCCCACCGGGCAGCCCAGCACGTATGCGGCTTCCTCATGGCTTCGATCCAGATAGTAGCACTGCACAATCGCCGCGCGTTCCTCCTCCGACAGCTTGGACAGCGCCCGCCGCACGTCGAGTTCCTGCACGCTGGAGCCTTCCACGGTGGCGGCCGCGCCGCCCGACTCGTCCGCCGCCACCGCCTCGTCCAGCGGCAGCTCTTCCTTGCGTGCCCGCACGTGCATCAGGAACACGTTGTAGGCGATGCGGTACAGCCAGGTGCCGAAGGCGGCATCGGCGCGGAACTGCGCGAGCTTGCGAAACGCCTGCAGGAACGCCTCCTGCGCCAGGTCGTCGGCCAGGGCGTGGTCTTCCTTGCACAGCCGGCGCAACAGCGCGCGCGTGGCGCCCTGGTGGCGCCGCACCAGCTCGCCGAACGCGTGGCGGTCGTTGCCGGCAAGCACCCGCGCAACCAGCGCGGCGTCCGGCACCTCGTTGGCCATGGCAGCGGCCGATCGTTCGCCTGGGCCTAGCCGGCATCCTTCTGTTTCTGCTCCAGCCTCGCGGCGACGAAAAAGCCCACGCCGATCATCAGCGGGATGAAACCCACCCCCATCACATCGGTGTCCCAGCTGCACAGCCCGTACAGGACGATGCCGGCGCCCGCCGCCATCCACAGCACGCTGCGCCGCAGGTCGGAGCGCTCGCGCACCGCCTGCGCGAACAGTTCCGGCGGGATCGGGTGGCCCTTGTCGGCCAGCTTCAGCACCACGTCGTTGATCAGCTTCTGGCGGGTGGTGCGCTGGCGCAGCATGGCCAGCACGATCACGATCGGCGTGCCGAACACGACGACGATCGCCACCACCGCGATCACCATGCCCATCCACTCGCCGCCCGACATGATCCCCGTGGCATGATCCAGCTTGTCGAGCTTGTCCAGGTGGTCCACGACCACGTCCACGTCCGCTATCGGCAACATCGTCTGCTCCCCCTCGATAAAATTGCGCGCCGCCGGAAACCGCACGCCGTCTGCAGGCTTAGATGCGTCCATGGCGGCCGCCGGATGCGCGCCGCCGGCGGCCGCCGCCCGCCGCAAGCTTGGTAAACTACGGCATTCCCCGACGCGGTAACCGTCCCGTGAGCAAAAAAGCCGCGCCGCCGACCTCCGACCCGCCCGCAGGCAGCGCGGCGACGGAGGACCCGGTGTCGCGTTTCGAGGCCTCGCTCAAGGAGCTGGAGGACATCGTCGGCCGCATGGAGCGCGGCGACCTGCCGCTGGACGAGTCGCTGCGCCTGTTCGAGCGCGGCATGGCGCTGGCGCGCGAATGCCGCGGCTCGCTGGAAACCGCCGAGTTGCGGGTGAAGAACCTGCTGGAGCCGGACGGCGAAAGCGGCGCCGGCACCGACGATTGAGCACAAGACCTTGTCCGTGAAGCCCTCCACCGATCCCAAAGCCGATTTCGGCTCGCGCCTGGGCATCTACCTCGATCGCCTGGGCGCCGCGCTCGACCGCGCCCTGCCGCCCGCCGCGCAGGATCCCACGCGCCTGCACGAGGCGATGCGCTATGCCTGCGAAGGCGGCAAGCGCCTGCGCGCCCTGCTGGTGTATGCCGCCGGCGAAACCCTTGGCGCCGACCCGGCGCGCCTGGATGCGCCGGCCTGCGCGGTGGAGCTGATCCACGCCTACTCGCTGGTGCACGACGACCTGCCGGCCATGGACGACGACGACCTGCGCCGCGGCCGCCCCACCGTGCACAAGGCCTACGACGAGGCCATGGGCATCCTGGTGGGCGACGCGCTGCAGACCCTGGCGTTCGACGTGATCGCCCATGCCGAGATGCTGGGCACCGCGCAGCGCGTCCACATGCTCGGGCTGCTGGCGCGCGCGTCCGGTTCGCTGGGCATGGTCGGCGGCCAGGTGGTGGACATCGAATCCGAAGGCCGCACGCTGAGCCTGGAGCGCCTGCAGTCGCTGCACGCGCGCAAGACCGGCGCCCTGATCCGCGCCAGCCTGCAGCTCGGCGGCGTCGCCGCCAACGCCGACGCGCAGGCCGCGGCGGCACTGGAGCGCTACGGCGAGCTGATCGGCCTGGCCTTCCAGATCCAGGACGACGTGCTGGATGAAACCGCCAGCACCGAGGCGCTGGGCAAGACCGCGGGCAAGGACCTGGCGCAGCACAAGTCGACCTACCCGGCCCTGCTGGGCCTGGACGGCGCGCGCCGGCGCGCCGAGGCGCTGTTCGACGAGGCGCGGGCCGCCGTTCTGGGCCTGCCCGGGGGCGGCGCGCCGCTGGCCTGGCTGGTGTCGTTCATCCAGCAGCGGACGCATTGAGGCCCGCCGCACCCGCGCCGCCATGAGCGACACCTCCGGCTACGCCCTGCTCGGCGGCATCGACAGCCCCGCCGACCTGCGGCGCCTGCCGCGCGCCGCGCTGCCGGCGCTGGCCGCGGAGATGCGCCGCTACCTGGTCGAGAGCCTGGGCCGCGGCGGCGGCCATTTCGCCGCCAACCTGGGCACCGTCGAGCTGACCCTGGCCTTGCACCGCTGCCTGGACACGCCGCACGACCGGCTGGTCTGGGACGTGGGCCACCAGGCCTACCCGCACAAGATGCTGACGGGGCGCCGCGCCGGCCTGGAGACGATCCGCCGGCGCGGCGGCCTGGCGCCCTTCTGCAGCCCGGCGGAAAGCGAATACGACAGCTTCGGCGCCGGCCATGCCGGCACCGCCCTGTCCGCCGCCGCCGGCATGGCGGCGGCCGCGCGCCAGTCCGGCGAGCGCCGCCGCACGGTCGCCGTGGTCGGCGACGGCGGCCTCACCTGCGGCCTGTCGTTCGAGGCGCTCAACCACATCGGCGCGCTGCGGCTGGACGTGCTGGCGGTGTGCAACGACAACGACATGTCGATCTCGGAAAACGTCGGCGCGCTGCGCGACCAGGTGGCGCGCGACCTCGCCCGCGCCGGCTTCGCCGCCCCGCACGCCGCGCGCACGGCGCCGCCCGCGCCTGCGCAAGGCTCGGCCGGCGCGCTGTTCGAAGCGCTCGGCTTCGCCTACCACGGGCCGGTGGACGGCCACGACATCGACGCCCTGATCGCGGCCCTGGAACGCCTGCGCGACGTACCGGGCCCGCGCCTGCTGCACGTGGTCACGGTCAAGGGCAAGGGCTTTGCGCCGGCGCAGGCCGACCCCATCGGCTACCACGGCGTCAGCCGCTTCGACCCGGTGACCGGGGCGATGCCGGCCGGTGCCGCCGCACCGGGCTACGCGCAGGTGTTCGGCGAGTGGATCTGCCGGGCCGCCGCCGCCGAGCCGCGCCTGGTGGCGATCACCCCGGCGATGCGCGAAGGCTCGGGGCTGGCGGAGTTCGCGCGGTGCTTTCCGGATCGCTTCTTCGACGTCGCCATCGCCGAGCAGCACGCGGTGACCTTCGCCGCCGGGATGGCGCGCGCCGGGCTGCGGCCGGTGGTGGCGATCTATTCGACCTTCCTGCAGCGCGCCTACGACCAGGCGATCCACGACGTGGCGGCGCAAAACCTGCCTGTGCTGTTCGCGGTGGACCGCGCCGGGCTGGTCGGCGGCGACGGCGCCACCCACCAGGGCGCTTTCGACCTCTCGTACCTGCGCTGCGTGCCCAATCTCGTGGTGATGGCGCCGAGCGACGAAAGCGAATGCCGCCGCATGCTCGCCACCGGCCTGCTGCTGGATGGACCCTCCGCCGTGCGCTACCCGCGCGGCGCCGGGCCGGGTGCGCCGGCGGACGCCGATATCGCGCCGCTGCCGGTCGGCGTCGGCCGCGTCTTGCGCCAGGCCCTGGGCCGGCGCCCGCCCGGCGTGGCGATCCTGGCCTTCGGCGCCACCGTCGCCGCTGCCCTGCAGGCCGCCGAAATCCTCGACGCCACGGTGGCCGACATGCGCTTCGTCAAGCCGCTGGACCAGGACCTGGTGCTGCGCCTGGCCGCCGCCCACGAGTTGCTGGTGACGGTGGAGGACAACGTCGTCGCCGGCGGCGCCGGCAGCGCGGTCAACGAATGCCTGGCCGCTGCGCGCCAGCCGGCCGCCGTGCTCAACCTGGGCATTCCGGACCGCTTCGTCGAGCACGCCACCCGCAGCGAGCAGCTCGCCGAGTGCGGCCTGGACGCCGCCGGCATCCTGCGCGCCGTGCAGCGCCGGCTGCGCGGCGAGGAACCGGCCGCCGCAAGAACGGCGGGCAAGCCGAAGTCGGAGAAAAATTGATCGATGCGCGGGCCGCCCTGCAGGGCGGCAAGAGGCCGAACTACGGCGGAGCAGCGAGTTGCGCCGCCCGGTTCGTGCTGGTGAACCAGTCCAGCCGCTCGCGCAGCCGCACCACCTCGCCGACGATCACCAGGCTGGCGCCGTGCACGCCGGCCGCGGCGACTTTCGCTGCCAGCGTGCCGAGCGTGCCGGCCACCACGCGCTGCGCGGCCGAGGTGCCCTCCTCCACCAGCGCTGCCGGCCAGTCGGCCGGCAGGCCATGGGCGACGAATTCGGCGCATAGCTGCGGCAGCGTCTGCAGGCCCATGTAGATCACCACCGTCTGGCCGCGCTGCGCCAGCAGCGGCCAGTTCAGCGCCAGGCTGCCGTCGGCGCGGGCGTGGCCGGTGACGAAGATGCAGGCCTGGGCGAAATCGCGGTGGGTCAGCGGAATGCCGGCGTAGGCCGCGCAGCCGTTGGCGGCGGTGATGCCCGGCACTACCTGGAAGGCGACGCCGGCCGCCGCCAGGGTCTCGATCTCTTCGCCGCCGCGGCCGAACATGAAGGGGTCGCCGCCCTTGAGCCGCAGCACGCGCTTGCCCTGCTGCGCCAGCCGCACCAGCTCGGCGTTGATCTCGTCCTGCGGCACGGTATGCTGGTTGCGCCGCTTGCCGACGAACATGCGCTCGGCATCGCGCCGCACCAGCTCCAGAATCGCCGGCGGCAGCAGGCGGTCGTACAGCACCACGTCGGCCTGCTGCATCAGCCGCAGCGCGCGGAACGTCAGCAGGTCCGGATCGCCCGGTCCGGCGCCGACCAGGTACACCTCGCCGCGCGGCGGCCCGCCAGCGATCAGCGCCTGCAGCTCGCGCCGCGCCGCCGCCTCGTCGCCGCGCAGCGCGGCCTCCGCGCCCGGGCCGTCGAGAAAACGCTCCCACAGGCCGCGGCGTGCATGGCCCTCCGCCTGCGCCGCCACCGGCTGCCGCTGGCGCTGCAGGAACGCCGCCAGCCGCCCATAGCCCTCGGGCAGCCAGGCTTCCAGGCGCTCGCGCAGCCGCCGCGCCAGCACCGGCGCGGCGCCGCCGGTGGAGATCGCCACCTGCACCGGTGCGCGATCGACGATGGCCGGCGTGATGAACGAGGAATGCGCGCCGTCGTCCACCACGTTGGCCGCTACGTTGGCGGCTTCGGCCGCCGCCGCCACGGCGCGGTTGAGCTGAGCATCGTCGGTGGCGGCGATCACCAGGCGGCAGCCCGCCACCTGGGCGGGATCGAAACCGGTCCCGCCGCGCACGATGGCCCCGGTTTCGGCCAACTGGGCCAGCTCGGTGTTGAGCTCGCGTGCCGCCACTTCGATGCGCGCGCCGCTGCGCAGCAGCAGGCGCACCTTGCGCGCGGCCACTTCACCGCCGCCGACCACCAGCACGCGGCAGCCGGCCAGCCGCAAAAACACGGGAAAAAAGACGCTGGTTGGTTCGCTGGCGGGGCTATCGCTCATCGGCGCCGATTGTGGCGCCCGCGGCCCTGCGCACGCAAAGACGGTGCGGCGGGCAGCAATTCCTTACTTCGCGGCCTCGACCCTGCCGGCCGCCTGTGCCGGGGAGGCGACGACGTCGCGCGCGACTTCGCCGACGGCATGCCCGGCCGAAGGCCCGAGCGCCTTGGTCAGGGTGGTGCTGCCGACCACCAGCAGCAGCGCGGCGACAGCCCGCTTGAGCAGCAGGCCGTCGAGGCGGAAGCCGACCCGGGCACCGAGCCAGATGCCCGGCAGCGCGCCCACCAGCAGCCAGCCGAGCAGGCTGTAGTTCACCGTGCCCATGTGCGCATGGCCGAGCCCGGCGATGGCGGTGATCAGCACCGCGTGGGCCAGGTCGCTGCCCACCAGCCGCGCCGGCGCGTGGTTCGGGTATAGCAGCAACAGCAGGGTCATGCCGATGGCGCCGGCACCCACCGACGAGATGGTCACCACCGAACCGATCAGGATGCCGGCGGCGATGGTCAGGGCGCGCTGCAGGTGCTGCGGCAGCTCCGATTTGTGCCCGGTCGCCGCCTGCGCGCCGCGCAGCCAGGAATTGATGGTGCCCTGGAACAGGGTGAAGGTGGCGGTGGCGATGATCGCCACCGACAGCGTCAGCTTGATGAGCTGGTCCAGGTGCGCCGTGTTGCCGATATGCCGCAGCCACAGCAGCGTGAGCAGCGCGGCCGGCACGCTGCCCAGCGCCTGCCAGCCGACGATGCGCCAGTCCACCGAGTTCTTCTGCCGGTACAGCGCCACGCCGAAGGTCTTGCTGATCGAGGCGTAGAGCAGGTCGGTGCCCACCGCCAGCGACGGCGCCACGCCATAGAACAGGATCAGGATCGGCGTCATCAGCGAGCCGCCGCCGACGCCGGTGGCGCCGACCGCGAATCCCACGAACAAGCCCGCCAGCGAAAATCCAAAGCCTTCCATGTCCGATCGATCCTGTTCCGTGGGCAGAACGTAATCGAATAAGCGGCAGGGGCGGAAGTAATCCTTGGGTATTCCCACATAACCCAATCGAATAACGGCCTTCCGAGCGCGCCGTTGCGGCCTGAATATTGGATGGGTCTGGCCGACCGGGCAGTTATTTGGTTAAAACAATAAAAAATATGTAATAAGTGAGACGTTTTTACAGAACGATATAGAATATGCGGGCAATGCGGCGCACCAAGTCCGTGCCGAGCCAGGTGAAACCATGAAATTGCGGCAGCTGCACTATATCCACGAAGTCGCCAATCGCGGCCTCAACGTGACGGCCGCGGCCGAAGCGCTGTTTACTTCGCAGCCAGGCGTCAGCAAGCAGATCCGCCTGCTCGAGGACGAGCTGGGGGTGGACATCTTCCTGCGCAACGGCAAGCAGCTTTCCGAGATCACGCCGGCCGGCAGCCGCATCCTCGACTACACCCGGCGCCTGCTGCGCGAGGCCGAGAACATCCGCAACGTGGCCGAGGAGTTCAGGGACAGCGACCGCGGCGACCTGAGCATCGCCACCACCCACACCCAGGCGCGCTACGCGCTGCCCGGCGTCATCCAGGACTTCCGCAAGACCTACCCGAACGTGCGCCTGCACCTGCACCAGGCGTCGCCGCCGCAGATCGCCAAGCAGGCCGCCGAAGGCACCGCCGACTTCGCCATCGCCACCGAGGCGATGGAGCACTTCGAGCAGCTGGTCATGCTGCCCTGCTACCACTGGAACCGCAGCGTGCTGGTGCCGCCCAAGCACCCGCTGGCGCAGAAGCTCCACGACAAGCAGCGGCTGAGCCTGGCGGAAATCGCCGAGCACCCGATCGTGACGTACACCTTCGGCTTCACCGGCCGCTCCAAGCTCGACCAGGCCTTCGCCGCCCACGGCTTGCGGCCCGACGTGGTGCTGACGGCGGTCGACGCCGACGTCATCAAGACCTACGTGCGCCTGGGCCTGGGCATCGGCATCGTCGCCACCATGGCCTACGATCCCAAGCAGGACGCCGACCTGGTGCGCCTGCCGGCCGACCACCTGTTCGACATGAGCACCACCCACATCGGCTTCCGCCAGGGCATGTTCCTGCGCACCTACATGTACGACTTCATCCGCCTGTTCGCCCCGCACCTCAACCGCGAGCTGATCGACGAGGTCGCCGAGATCAAGGACCACGCCGCCCGCCAGCAGCGCACCAACGAACTGATTGCGCGGCTGCATATGGTGTGACTTAAAGCCGGGAATCGGGAATCGGGAATCGGGAATCGGGAATCGGGAATCGTAAAATCGATGCGCCGGGGGATTCGCGATTCCGGGCGCGCATGCGAGCGAACGCGAGAAAAGCTGTCGCCATCATGATTCGCGGCGGGCGGCAGCGACCTGCTTCTACGATTCCCGTATCCCGATTCCCGCGCCAAAGCGTAATTCCCATTAGTTATTACCTTATGCCCCAGGCGGGCCCGTAAAGTGGCGCGCTCTCGATCAGGGTAAGGCTGTGTACCGCTACGACGAAATCGACCAGGCGCTGGTCAACGACCGCGTCGCCCAGTTCCGGGACCAGACCCGGCGTTTCCTGGATGGCTCGCTGTCCGAAGACGAATTCCGCGGCCTGCGCCTGCGCAACGGCTTCTATATCCAGCGCTTCGGGCCGATGCTGCGCGTGTCCATCCCCTACGGCATGCTCAACGCGCCGCAGCTGCGGATGCTGGCGCACATCGCGCGCAAGTACGACAAGGGCTACGGCCACTTCACCACGCGCACCAACATCCAGTACAACTGGCCCAAGCTCGAGCAGGTGCCGGACATCCTGGCGGACCTGGCGACGGTGCAGATGCACGCCATCCAGACCTCCGGCAACTGCATCCGCAACGTCACCACCGACGCGCTGGCCGGGGTGGCGCGCGACGAGATCGTCGATCCGCGCCCGTACTGCGAGCTGACCCGCCAGTGGGCCTCGTTCCATCCCGAGTTCAACTGGCTGCCGCGCAAGTTCAAGATCGCGTTTTCGGCCTCCGCGCAGGACCGCGCCGCCACCGTCGTCCACGACATCGGCGTGCACATCCGGCGCAACGCCGACGGCGAGCTGGGCTACACCATCTACGCCGGCGGCGGGCTCGGCCGCATGCCGATCCTCGCCACCAAGGTGCGCGACTTCCTGCCCGAGGGCGAGCTGCTGCCCTATTGCGAGGCGATCCTGCGCGTCTACAACCGCCTGGGCCGCCGCGACAACATCCACCGTGCGCGCATCAAGATCGTCGTCAAGGAGCACGGCGCCGACAAGTTCCGCCAGCTGGTCGAAGAGGAATACGCCCGCATCGACGACCCCGCCCTGCGGCTGACGGCGGAGGATATCGAACGCATGCGCGCGCATTTCACCGCGCCGGCCTACGCGGCCGACGCCGCCGCGCCGGCCAGCTTCGCGCAGTGGCGCTCGACCAGCAGCCGCTTCGCCGCATGGGCCAGGCGCAACCTGAAGGCCCACCGCGTGCCGGGCTATCACGCCGTGATGGTCTCGCTCAAGCCGATCGGCGGCGTCACCGGCGACTGCAGCCACGTCCAGCTCGACGCGCTCGCCGAGCTGGCCGAGCGCTACAGCTTCGGCGAGATCCGCGTCACCTACGACCAGAACCTGCTGCTGGCCGACGTGCGCGAACGCGACCTGTACGCCCTGTGGCAACAGCTCGACGCGCAGGGCCTGGCCACGCCCAACATCGGCCTGATCACCGACATCATCGCCTGCCCGGGCCTGGACTTCTGCAGCCTGGCCAACGCCGGCTCGATCGGCGTGTCGCAGGACATCCAGCAGCGCTTCGAGGACCTCGACTACCAGTACGACGTCGGCGAGCTGCGCATCAAGATTTCCGGCTGCATGAACGGCTGCGGCCACCACAGCGTCGGCCACATCGGCATCCTCGGCGTCGACAAGCACGGCGAGGAGTGGTACCAGGTGACCCTGGGCGGCGGCGCCGGCGACGACGTCGCCGCACTGGGCGAGCGCACCGGGCCGGCCATCGCCCGCGCCGACATCGCCGAGGCGGTGGAGCGCATCGTGCAGGTCTACCTGGAGCAGCGCGGCAGCGAGGACGAAACCTTCCTGGAGACGTTCCGTCGCGTCGGCATGGCGCCGTTCAAGGCGCGCATCTACGCCGAAAGCGCGGCCGAGCGGGAGGCCGCGTGAGCCGCATCATCCGCAACCGCGCCATCGCCGCCGACGACTACACGACCCTGGCCGACGACGCGCCTTTGCCCGCCATGGGCCAGGTGATCGTGAGCCTGCAGCGCTGGCGCGCCGAGCGCGGGGCGCTTGCCGGCGGCGGCCTGCGGGTGGGCGTGCGCCTGGCCAACACCGACGATATCGCCCTGGTCTGGGCAGATGTGCGGGAGCGCCCGCTGATCGCGCTGGAATGGCCCAAGTTCGCCGACGGCCGCGCGTTCACGCAGGCGCGGCTGCTGCGCACACGCTATGGCTTCGCCGGCGAGCTGCGCGCGGTCGGCGACGTCGCCCGCGACCAGATGTTCTACATGCGGCGCTGCGGCATCGACAGCTTCGCACCGCGCGCCGACCAGGACCTGGACGGCTGCCTGGCCGCACTGACCGAGCTTTCCGACGCCTACCAGCCCGCCGCCGACGGCGTGGTGCCGGTCTGGCAGCGGCGCCGCCGGCACGCCTGAGCCCGCCGTCACCGGCTGGTGCGCCCAGCTTGCCATTACAATGGCGCATGGAAGTGCCGCCATGAACCTGCTGACCCGCCTGCCCGCCGGTGCGATCACCGAAGCGCCGCTGTCGGACCGCTACGACCGGGTCAAGCGCAAGCTGCGCGTCTCGCTGACCGACCGCTGCAATTTCCGCTGCCCGTACTGCATGCCGGAAAAGCCCGATTTCCTGCCGCGCCCGCAGCGCCTGACCCGCGTCGAGCTGGCGCGCCTGCTGCGCCTGTTCGTCGCCGAGCTCGGCGTCTCGCGCCTGCGCCTGACCGGCGGCGAGCCGCTGCTGCGGCGCGACCTGGAAGCGGTGGTGGCCGAATGCGGCGAGCTGCGCCCGCTGGGCCTGGAGCGCATCTCGCTGACCACCAACGCCGCCCTGCTGGCGCGCCGCGCCGAAGGCCTCAAGCAGGCCGGCCTGGACGACCTCAACATCAGCCTGGATGCGCTGGATCCGGCCACTTTCGCCAAGCTGTCCGGCGGCCGCGACGTGCGCCCGGTGCTGGCCGGGATCGCCGCCGCGCGCGCCGCCGGCCTGCGCCTCAAGCTCAACGCGGTGATCGTGCGCGACATCAACGAGGAGCAGATCCTGCCGCTGACGCGCTGGGCGCTGCGCGAGGCGCTGCCGCTGCGCTTCATCGAATTCATGCCGCTTGACGGGCGCGGCGAGTGGTCGCGGCAGCGCGTGGTGAGCCAGGCGGAAATCCTGCGGCGCCTGCAAGGCGAATTCGAGGTGCAGGCGCTGCCGCGCGGCAACGACCCGGCCGCCTACTACCGCCTGCAGGGGCCCGGCGACCATCCCGCCGGCGCGCCCGACGTGGGCATCATCGCCACCGTCTCAAACCCTTTCTGCGCCAGTTGCGACCGCCTGCGGCTGACCGCCGACGGCGCGCTCTACCCCTGCCTGTTCTCGCAGCGCGGCGTGTCGCTGCGCGATACGCTGCGCGCCGGCGCCGACGACGCCGCGCTGGCCGGCCTGATCCGCAACACCGTCTGGCACAAGGACGCCGGCTATGCCGCGCACCCCGGCTATGCCGAGCGGCCCATCGCCATGAACAGCCTCGGCGGTTGAGCCGCGCCCGATGCAGGTGACCATCGAATGCCACGGCGCATCGCAGCGCTGGTGCGGCGCCGAAAGGTTCGACCTGGAGCTGCCGCCCGGCGCCACCGTCGCCGACGCCCTGCAAGCGCTGGCGGCACGCCACCCGGAGCTGGCCGCACGCCGTGCCACGCTGGCGGTGGCGATCGGCGAAGACATCGTCGACGGCGCGCGCCGGCTCGAGCCCGGCGCTATGCTGGCCCTGATCCCGCCGGTCAGCGGCGGTTGAGTCGGGCGATTGGGTCCGCAAATGAACGCGAATAAACGCAAATAACAAGCAAAAGCATAATAATTTGTCCCGTTCTCCGTCCGTCGCGCCTTGGGGCGGGATGCCTGGAGCGGTTTTTGTTCGATTGCGACCTGTTCAATCTGTCATTCTGAGCGCAGCGAAGAATCTGGCCGGATGATCCGACCGTAATTCGAAGCCGGATCATCGGCTCAATTTTTTTTATCATTCGTTTTTATTCGCTTGTATTTGCGTTCATTCGCGTTCATTTGCGGACCCAAGCTTTTTTACGCGGAGCCAGCCCAACCGTGACCCCGTCCCGCCTGCGCCAGGGCGCCCTGAATCCCGCCGAGTTCCTCGGCAGCACGCCGCCCGACTGCGGCGGCACGGCGGCGTTCGTCGGCACCGTGCGCAACGAGCATGACGGCCGCGCCGTCACCGGCATCCGCTACCATGCCTATGCGCCCCTGGCCGAGCGTCGCCTGGAGCAGGTCGAGCAGGAGGCGCAGCGGCGCTTCGGCGTGCGCGTACGCGTGGCGCACGCTTTCGGCGAGCTCGTGGTGGGCGACGCCAGCGTGGTGGTGGTGGCGCAGGCCGGGCACCGCGCCGAGGCGTTCGACGCCTGCCGCTGGGCCATCGACACCATCAAGCAGAGCGTGCCGATCTGGAAGGAAGAGCGCTACGCCGGCGGCGAGGCGCGTTTCCTGGAAGGCACGCCGATCCGGGAGGTCGGCCAGGCATGAGAGACGTCAGCGAAAAATCCGTCACCCTGCGGGTGGCGGTGGCACAGGCCATCGTCGACATGCCGGCGGCGGTGCTGGAGCGGCTCAAGGCGCGCACCCTGGACAAGGGCGACGCCCTGGAGATCGCGCGCGCCGCCGCGATCCTCGGCGCCAAGCGTACCTGGGAGCTGCTGCCGCTGTGCCACCCGCTGCCGATCGAGCGCCTGGACCTGCGCTACGAGTTCGGCCCCGGCAGCGTGACCGTGCTGGTGGAGGTGGCCACCCATGCGCGCACCGGCGTGGAGATGGAAGCGCTGACCGCCGCCAGCATCGGCGCGCTGACGCTATACGACATGCTCAAGCCGCATGCCGGCACGGACCTGGCGATCCGCCAGGTGCTGCTGCTGAAGAAGACCGGCGGCAAGTCGGATTTCCTGCGGCCGCCGGCCTGAACCAGGGAAGCCCTGGTTAACCAGAGCCTCCCGCGTGGGCCACGGATGCCCCCGGCATTTCAATGGGCGTCCGAACAAGTCCAGGATGGACTTGTTCGGAGCATCCCCGGTTTCCGCGCGCTCAGCGCACCGTGGTGTAGAAGCGGATGTCGGGCGCGCCGCCGAGCATCTCGCCGGCCTTGCCCAGCGCCCCGGTGATATGCGGTGTCTGCATGTGCGCGTCGAGCGCGGCCTTGCTGGCCCATTCCTCGACGAAGGTGAAGTCGGTCGGGTCGGCCTGGTTCTGCAGCAGCTCGTAGCGGATGCAGCCGCTCTCCTTGCGGGTGGGGTCGACGATCCCCGACATCAGGGCCTTGAAGGCCTCGACCTTGTCGGGCTTGGCGATCAGGCGCGCGACGACGCGGACGGACGTGCTGGACATGGAATCTCCTGGGAAATGAGGATGACGGCCTGCCGCCACCGGCGGCGGAACGTAAGCTTTGTCGGGCCAGCGCGCCTTGTCAAACCCGCCGCCGGCACCCGTCGCGCACTTCGATCGCGCCGCCTTGACACGCCGGGGCGAGGTATTTACCGTCGTGCCAAGTCCTGGTCGCGCGCATCCGCGGCGATCGCCGGCGGAAAAAACTACTGGAGGAGAGCACCATGAGCGTTCGCATGTACGCGATGACCTGCGGCTGGCTGAGCATGCGGTTCGATTTCTTCATCGACGGCGAGCAGGGCATGGTGGTCGTGCCGATCCCGAGCTACCTGATCAAGCACCCCAAGGGCACGCTGCTGTTCGATTCCGGCATGTCGCCCGAGCTGCAGAACCCGGACAAGGCCAAGGTGGCCACCGCGCTGGACACGCTGGCGCCGCACTGCGACCCGAAGTTCGTGCCCGGCGAGGAAGTATCCGCGCGGCTGCAGGCCTCCGGCACCGACCCGGCCCGCATCGACTACCTGGTGAACTCGCACCTGCACTTCGACCATTGCGGCGGCAACGCGCTGATCCCCAATGCGCGCTGGATCGTGCAGAAGCGCGAATGGGAGGCCGGCAAGCTGCCCGAGGGCCGGGCCAAGAACAATTTCGTGCCGCGCCATTACGACCTGGGCCACGACCGCATCGAGGCCAACGGCGAATACGACGTGTTCGGCGACGGCTCGGTGACCTGCGTGCCGACCTACGGCCACACGCCCGGCCACCAGTCGCTGAAAGTGCGGCTGGACGACGGCGACGTGGTGCTGACCGGCGACGCCTGCTACATGCGCAAGTCGCTGGAGCAGATGCGGCTGCCGATCCCGATGGTGGTGGCCGACGCGGAGCAGATGATGGCGAGCTTCCGCAAGTTCAAGGCGTTCCGCGATGCCGGCGCGCGCCTGATCTTCGGCCACGACCCGGAGCAGTGGAAGCGCCTCAACAGCGGCCCGATGCAGGAGATCACCGGCAAGGCGCTCAACGCCGAAGCCGCCACGGCCGCTGCCGCGGCCTGATCGGCGGCGCCGCGGGTCCGCCGCCTGCAGCGCAGGCGGCGGACATCCGCTGAACCCTTGGGCTAGGCGCGCGGCGCCGGGGCGATGCGCTGCATTCCACCCAGGTAGGGCTGCAGTGCCGCAGGGACGGCGATGCCGCCCTCGCCGTCCTGGTAGTTCTCCAGGATCGCCACCAGGGTACGCCCCACCGCCAGCCCGGAACCGTTGAGCGTGTGCAGCAGCTCGGGTTTCCGCGTCTGCGCGTGGCGGTAGCGCGCCAGCATGCGGCGTGCCTGGAAATCCTCGAAGTTCGAGCAGGAGCTGATCTCGCGGTAGCGCTGCTGCGAGGGCAGCCACACTTCCAGGTCGTAGGTCTTGGCGGCGGCAAAGCCGAGGTCGCCGGTGCACAGCGCCACCGTGCGGAACGGCAGCTCGAGCTTTTTCAGGATCGCCTCGGCGTGCGCGGTCAGCTCCTCGTGCGCGCGCTGCGAGTCTTCCGGCAGGGTGGCCTGCACCAGCTCCACCTTCTCGAACTGGTGCTGGCGGATCATGCCCTTGGTGTCGCGGCCGGCCGCGCCAGCCTCGGCGCGGAAGCACGGCGTGTGCGCCACCCACTTGCGCGGCAGTGCGTCGGCCTCCTGGATCTCGTCGCGCAGCAGGTTGGTGACCGGCACCTCGGCGGTGGGGATCAGGCGCCAGTCGCGATCTTCCGCACCGGTGTTGCGCAGCGCGAAAAGATCCTCGCCGAACTTCGGCAGCTGGCCGGTGCCGCGCAGGCTGGCGGCGTTGACGATATAGGGTACGTACAGCTCCTCGTAGCCGTGCGCCTGCGTGTGCACGTCGAGCATGAACTGGATCAGGGCGCGCTGCATCCGCGCCAGCGCCCCGCGCAGCACGGTGAAGCGCGCGCCGGTGAGCTTGGCGGCGGCGGCGAAGTCCATCAGCCCCAGCGCTTCGCCCAGGTCCGCGTGATCCTTGGCGCCGGCGGACGTCCGCGGCGCGCCCCAGCGGCGCAGCTCGACGTTCTCGTCTTCGTCGCGGCCATCGGGCACGCTGGCGTGCGGGATGTTTGGCAGCCCCAGCACGAAATCCTCGAACTCCGCCTGCAGCGCCGCCAGCGCCTGCTCGTTGCCGGCGAGCTGCCCCTTGATCCGCTCCATGTCCTCGAAGATCGGCGAAACGTCCTCGCCCTTGCCCTTGGCCTGGCCGATGCGCTTGGAGCCGGCGTTGCGCTCCGCCTGCAGCTTCTCGGTTTCGGTCTGCAGCGCCTTGCGCCGCGCCTCCAGCCCGCGGAAGCGCTCCAGGTCGAAGACGAAGCCGCGGCGCGCAAGCTGCGCGGCGACGACTTCAGGCTGGGCGCGGAGCAGTTTCGGATCGAGCATGGGAAAAGCTTGCCATTTGCCGGTAAGAAGTGCGGCATTGTAGGGAGCTGGCGCCGGAAGCACCAACGCGGCCGGCTGACGCCGTGGGCACGATTCGTTACCCTTCATCGGGCCCGGCTCCAACGCACCACCGACATCACTGCCGATCGATCGCACCATGCACACCCACCTCCGAATCGCGCGGCCGGTCAGCGACGTGGCGCGTGCGCAGGCCATGTACTGCGCCGGCCTCGGCCTGCGCGTGGTCGGCCGCTTCAACGACGCCGAGCCGGAAGGCTTCGAGGGCGTGATGCTCGGCAGCGAAGGCTGCGGCTACCACTTCGAGTTCACCCTGTGCCGCGGCCACGCGGTTGCGCCGGCGCCCACGGCCGAGGACCTGCTGGTGTTCTACCTGCCGGACGCCGCGCAGTGGCGCAGCGCCTGCGCGCGCATACTGGCGGCCGGCTTCGTCGAGGTGGATGCCTTCAACCCGTACTGGGCCGAGCGCGGCCGCAGCTTCGCCGACCCGGACGGCTACCGTGTGGTGCTCGAAAACGACGCCTGGAGCAATGGCGACCAGGCATGAGCCGCGAGCAGGGCCGGCCCGATCGTTAATGGCGCATTCAGGAGGCCAGGTGCATATAGTGGGGCCAATGGCCCGCACCCGGGCTGGTGGGAGAAGATCATGAAACGCTTGATTGCCTGCGCCGCGCTGGGGCTGGCCGCGCTCGTGCCGAACCTGTCGCAGGCGGACGGCTACTACGGCTATTACGGCTACCAGGGCCCGCGCTACTACGGCGGCCCGGTCTACTACCGCCACGATGGCCCCGGGCTGGTCGGCGGCTTGATCGCCCTGCCCTTCGTCGCCGCTGCCGCGGTGCTGGACACCGCGGCCGCCATCGCCACCGCGCCGTTTAGCGGCACCATCGGCTATGCCGCTCCCGCGCCGGTCTACTACGCGCCGCGCCCTGCTTACTACACCGCCCCGCGCGTGTACTACGCGCCGCCGCCCGCTTACTACGCCCCGCGCGTCGTCTATCGGCCCTACTACGCGCCCGGCCCGGTGTATTACGCGCCGCCCGGATACTGACGAGCCTGCGGCTAATGGGTGACGGCCGAGGTAACCCTCAGGAACGAATCTCGATCGGCGTACCATCGGGCACGATGCGATACAGCTCGTCCATCTCCGGATTGGTCAGCGCGATGCAACCTGCCGTCCAATCGCTCAGCCGCTGCACGCGGCCGATCCAGCCGAATCCATTGGGGAGGCCGTGGATCATAATGTCGCCGCCGGGGGCATGACCGGCGGCGGTTGCGCGGGCTACATCGACAGCGGAAGGATAGGACACATGCAGCGCGCGATGGAATGCGCTGGATGGATTGTGCCCATCAACGGTGTAGCGCCCTTCCGGCGTGCGGCGGTCGCCCTGCCACAGTTTTGCGCCCGGATCGCCGCGCCCCAGCGCTACACGATAGCTGCGCAGCAGCGCACCATGCGAATAGACAGACATGTGCCGCGTGCTCTTGTCGATCACGATCCGGTCCGCGTGGACACCGGGTGGCAATGGCGTGCGCGGGAGATCGGCCCAGGCAAGGGCGGCGATTACGATCGATGCGGTGCCAACCAGGGCGGAAGAAAACTTCATCGGTCGCGGTTCATGAAGCCGCTGTCCTCACCGCACCACCAGCACCGGGCAATGCGCATAGCCCATCACCTGCTTGGTGGTGGAGCCGGTCAGCCAGCGCTCGAACAGCGACTTGCCGCGGTGGCCGAGCACCACCAGGTCGATGCCGAGCTTTTCGGCCTGGCTGAGCAACTGCTCGGCCGGGTGCCCCACCAGCACGTCGAAGCGCACCGCCTGCCCGGCCGCCGTGGCCTGTGCGGCCAGGCGTTCGCCCAGCTTGTCGTACTGGTCGCGGCCGGCGCGGATCATCGCCTCGGTGTCGATGTACTCGCCCAGTTCGGGCAGGTGCACCACCGACGCGGCGTAAAGCTGGGCGGAGAACTTCGCGGCCAGCTCCAGCGCCATGGCGAAGGCCTTGTCGGCCGATTCGGAGCCGTCGTGCGCCACCAGGATCTTGCTGATCATCGTTTCCCCCGTGCCGCCCCGGCCGCTAGGCGGGCTTTCTGGTTTCCGCGGCGCTGCGGCCGAAGCGGGCCGGCGCCAACGAGTAGAACAACGATAGTCCCGCCGCCGCCACCGCGTCGAGCAGGCGCCGCGCCTGGTCTTCGCTGCAGGCGAAGGCCACTTCCACCGGCAGGTCGGCGGCCAGTTCGAAGAAATGCTCTTCCAGCAGGGCGCCGCGGCGGCCGTAGCCGGCGATGCCGCGGATCGCCATGCCGCCCGGCAGGCCGAGCTTGCGCGCCCGCGTCAGCAGCCAGTCGTGCAGGAGCTGGCCGTCGGCGCGCAGGTTCTCGTGCACCACGAAACGCAGGTACACGCCTTCGGACTCCTGCGCCGCCGGCCCGGCGGCGCTCACGGCAGGCCCCCGGCCCACAGACGCAGCAGCCGGAAGCTGAGCACGCCCAGGGTGGTGGCGATCAGCGAGCCGCAGACGTGCACCGCCACCTCGCCCAGGCCCCAGCCGAGCTGGCCGCGCGCGAGCAGCGTGTAGGTCTCCGCCGAGAACGTGGAAAAGGTCGACAGGCCGCCGCAGAATCCCGTCATGACGAACAGCCGCGCCTGCGGCGACAGCGCCGGGCCCTGCGTCATGGCACCCACCGCCACGCCGATGATGTAGCCGGCCACCAGGTTGGCGGCCAGGGTGCCGAGCGGCAGCGTCGGGAACATCGGGTTCAGCCGCAGGCTCAGCCACCAGCGCAGCCAGCCGCCGCACAGCGAGCCCAGGCCCACTGCGATCACGCCCGGCAGGTTCATGCGGCGGCTCCGTTGGAACCTGGCAAGCGTGCGTGGAGCATGTCGGTCTGGCCCTTTTCCCGATACCGGAAGCGGTGGGCCGATTGTAGGCCGGCCGCCGTCATTTGGCGCTAGCCGCCCTGCCCGGCCGCCCCGTTTGGCTGCCCCGTCTGGCCGCCTTGGCGGTTGGCGGCCCGCAGCTGCGCCAGCTTCTCGGCGATGCGGCCTTCCAGGCCGCGCGCGGTGGGCGCATAGAATTCGGTGCCGGCCAGCGCGTCGGGCAGGAACTGCTGGCCGGCGGCGTGGGCATCTTCCTCGGCATGGTCGTAGCGGTAGCCCTTGCCGTAGCCGAGGTCCTTCATCAGCCGCGTCGGCGCGTTGCGGATGTGCAGCGGCACCTCCAGCGAACCGTGCCGCTCCACCGCCGCGCGGGCGGCGGCAAACGCGGTGTAGACCGCGTTGCTCTTGGGCGCCACCGCCAGGTACACCACCGCCATCGCCAGTGCCAGCTCGCCTTCCGGGCTGCCCAGCCGCTCGTAGGTGTCCCAGGCGTTCAGGCACAGCGGCAGCGCGCGCGAGTCGGCTAGGCCGAGGTCTTCCACCGCCATGCGGGTGATGCGGCGCGCCAGGTAGGCCGGGTCACCGCCGCCGTCGAGCATGCGCGCCAGCCAGTAGAGGGCGGCGTCCGGGTCGGAGCCGCGCACCGACTTGTGCAGGGCCGAGATCTGGTCGTAGAAGTTCTCGCCCTGCTTGTCGAAGCGGCGCAGGCCGCGGCCGATGAGCTTTTCCAGCAGCGCGTCGCCGCCCGCCGCCGCGCCGGCGGCGCCCTGCGCGCGCGACAATTCGAAGGCCGTCTCCAGCAGCACCAGGCCGCGCCGGGCGTCGCCGTCGGCGGCCTCGGCGATGCGCTCCAGCCAGCCGGCCGGCAGCGCATCGTCCTGCTCCCCCAGGCCGCGCTCCGGGTCGGCCAGTGCCCGCCGCAGCAGCGCCAGGATGGCCGGCTCGTCCAGAGGCCGCAGCACGAACACGCGCAGCCGCGACAGCAGCGCGCCGTTCAGCTCGAAGCTGGGGTTTTCGGTGGTGGCGCCGACCAGGATCAAGGTGCCGTCCTCCACGAACGGCAGCAGCGCGTCCTGCTGGCTCTTGTTGAAGCGGTGGATCTCGTCGATGAACAGCACGGTGCGGCGCGCCGGCGCTTCCTGCAGCGCCGCCTGCGCGCGCGCGGTCGCCTCGCGGATATCCTTGACCCCCGCCATCACCGCCGACAGCGACAGGAACTGCGCGGCGCTGTGCTGCGCCACGAGCCGCGCCAGGGTGGTCTTGCCCACGCCGGGCGGGCCCCAGAACACCATGGACGGGATGCGGCCGGACTGCAGCGCCAGCCGCAGCGGACCGGACGGGCCGAGCAGGTGCTCCTGGCCGACCACCTCGTCGATCGAGCGCGGCCGCATGCGCTCGGCCAGGGGGGCGACGGATTCGCTCATGGCACGAGAGGCGGGAG